>NZ_JBFUPQ010000004.1:0-325451 GCF_041360655.1 Luteibacter sp. RCC_6_2
CGCCATGGTCCGTGATCAGGTCGGCTGGCGATCCACTGCGCCTTGAGGAGCCAAAGGAAAAAGACAGTTGCTCCCACGAGTTGGGCGGCGCCACGATCACGGCTCGGCGAACAGCTTCCGCCAGCCCTCGATCCCCAGCCGATCCAGTGTCTCCATGTTCGCCTCGAAGATCTTCGAGGCCTCCGGGAACGCCGCCACCGCGCGGTCGATGCTCGCCTCGCGCAGCAGGTGCAGGGTCGGATAGGGCGACCGGTTGGTGTAGTTGGTGATGTCGTCGGGCGCGGTGCCTTCGAACTGGAAGGCGGGATGGAAACTCGCCACCTGGATATCCCCCTCCAGGCCGAGGTCGGCCACCGTCTCGTCGGCGACCTCCAGGAATTCGTTGTAGTCGAGGAAATCGTCGAGCACGTGGGGGTGGATCAAAAGCGTGGTGTCCACTGCCTCGGGGTCGGCGTCACGCAGAAATTCCAGCTCACGGACCAGGTCCGCGTGCAGTTGCAGCGGCTGCGTGGCTTCGCTGACGACGTAACGGACCTGTCCCTTCTTGTGCACCGCCTTGGCGAAGGGGCACAGGTTGAGGCCGATGACCGCGCGTTCGAGCCAGAGGCGGGTGGCCTCGATCGCCTGGTCGGGTGGGAGCTTGGAGTCCATGCGAAGGTTTCCGTGGTTCAGGGCGCGAGCCAGGCGTCGAGTTCCGCCTGGCTGAACGTGCCGAGCTTGCGCCGCAGGATACGCCCGTCCTCGCCGATGAGTACGCTATAGGGCAGCACCCGGCGGGTGTTGCCGAAAGACAGCGAGCCGCCCGGGGCGTCGCTGTCGGCAAGCACCACCGGATACTCCACCGGCTGGGCCGCGAGATAGGCGCGCACGGCGCCTGCCGTGTCCTCGGCTACGCCGAGGATGGCGACGTTGCGCGCCTTGTAGCGTCCCGCGTTCTCGCTCAACAACGGCATCTCCCGGCGGCAGGGAGCACACCAGGTGGCCCAGAAGTTGATGAGCAGGCGCTTGCCACGCCAGTCGGAAAGCTGGCGCGGCTTGCCTTCCACGGTGAGGAAGGTGGCCGGTGGCGGAAGCTCGCCGACATCCGACACCGTGACGCCTTGCGGCGGTGGCGGATTCAGGCGGCGATGCTCCAGGTACAGCCCCGTGGACGCGGCGGCGATCGCCAGCACCACGATCCAGAAGGTCGGGCCGCGGCTCATGGATGCGCGGCGGCCTCGAGTGCTTTCTCGACGCTGTCGTAGGTCAGCACGGTGGACAGCTTGCGGCCATCGCCACCGCCCTTCGGGTAGACCACGTAGAGCGGCACGCCCACCGAGTGGTACTGCTCGAGGAAGGCGGCGATGGTCGCATTCACGTCGGTCCAGTCGCCCTTCATGTAGACGGTGCCGGTGCGGGCGAGCAGCGCCTTGAAGGCGTCGGTATCGAGCACGGCCTTCTCGTTCGCCTTGCAGGTGATGCACCAGTCGGCCGTCATGTCGACCAGGACCGGCGTCCCCGCGCCGCGCAACTCGGCCAGCTTCTCCGGTGAATACGGGACGGAACCGTCGGCGGCAACGCGCAGGGTCGCACCCTGCGCCGGCAGGCCGTGCACGGTCCAAAGCGCCGCAGCGGCACCGATCATCAGTACGCTCGTGAATACCCAGGACAAGCGCGAGCCACGGCTGCGTCCGTACCACCACAGGGCCATGGCCAGCAGTACCCCGCCGGCGAGCACGAGGGCGGTCGCGTCGGCACCGCGCTGCTTGGTCAACACCCATAGCAGCCAGACGGCCGTGAGGTACATCGGAAACGCCAGCAACTGCTTCAGGGTCTCCATCCACCGGCCCGGGCGCGGCAACAGCCGCGCGATCGCGGGTACGAATCCGATCAGAAGGAAGGGCAGGGCAAGGCCGAGGCCGAGCGCCAGGAAGATGAGGAAGGCCACGCCAAGGGGCGCGGCGAAGGCGAAGGCGATCGCGGAGCCCATGAAGGGCGCGGTGCAGGGGCTGGCCACGACCACGGCGAGCACGCCGGTGAAGAAGTCGCCGGAGGGGCCCGATCGTGCGGCGAGACCGCTGCCCACGTTGCCGAGCGAACCCCCGATCTCGAACACGCCCGACATCGACAGGCCCACGGCCAGCATCACGTAGACGAGCAGGCCGATCGCCAGCGGTTGCTGGAACTGCGCGCCCCACTGGACGCCGTGGCCCGCCGCTCGGATGCCGACGATGACCAGGCCCAGGATGGCGAAGGCGGCCAGCACGCCGGCCGTGTACCAGAGCGCGTGCTTGCGTGCGGCGCCCGGGCTTTCCCCGCTTTCGAGCACGGTGATGGCTTTCAGCGACAACACCGGCAACACGCACGGCATCAGGTTCAGTACCAGGCCGCCGAGCAAGGCGAGGCCGATGGCCGCGATGAATCCGACGGGTGCGTCACCGCCTGGCGCCAGGCCGGGCGGCGGCGGGGTCGGGGCGACATCCGCCGGCGCGGCGGCGGGCTGTTCCTCGGACGGGGCGCCGACGGATGCCGTTCCCGCGCCCAGGTCGACCTTGATATGCCGCGTCATCACCGGATAGCAGATGCCGTTCTCGAGGCAGCCCTGGTAAGCCACGTCGATCGCCACCGCCGTGGCGCCCGCGGCGCCATTCAGCGGCACCGGCAGTTCCACCTGGTCGAAATAGACGATGGTGTCGCCGAAGTGCTCGTCGTGATGCGCGGTACCGCTGGGCCAGTCCGGCTCGCCCACGCTCACCCCGGCGGGCGAGGTCACCGTGATCTGCGTCTTGTCCCGATAGAGGTAATAGTCCTTGGGCATGGTCCAGCGCAGCAGCAGGCTGCCGTGGTCCTTGACCAGCGCCTCGAAACGGAACGCCTGGTCGGCGGGAAGCGCTTGCGCTTCGCTGCCGGGAGTCGCCGCCGGGGCGCCTAGCAAGGCCGCGCCGTTGGCGGCGGGCGCCGCGGCCGCGGGAATGGTCGACGCGCCGCCGATCGTGAGCTTCAGGTGCTCGGTGTTCGGCGGGTAGCAGATCTTCGGCTCCACCTCGTGGCAGCCCTGGTACTGGACGTCGAGGGCGAGCGTCTTCGTCGCGGCGTCGGCGAGCGTGTACGGCACGCTGGCTTCCACGTCACCGTGGTAGATCTCCACGTCGCCGAGGTATTCGTCGTGCTTCTTCAGGCCATCGGGAAGCGTCGGCTCGCCCAGCGTGACCGCCGCGGGCTCCGCCGCCTTGATCTTGATCCGGCCCCGGTAGAGGTAATAGTCCGGCGCGATCCGCCAGTGCAACTTCACCATGCCGGGCTGGCTGGCATCGGAAGTGAGGTGGAAGGCCTGGGTGACCGGCAGCAGGTCGTCATCGCCCTGGGCGAGCGCCGGCAGGGCGGCGGCGAACAAGGCGAGGCCGGCGACCAGGTTCCGCGCGAGGCGGGCGAACGACGTCATGTTGACTCCGGGGATCGGTGCGGCGACGAACCGCGAGGGGCGTCGATCATTATGACCGGGCATGCCCTTGTTAGCTTGCATCGACGCTGGCTTCCAGCCAGGCGAGGTAGGGCGCGTGGCCTTCCACCAACGGCAGGGCCACGACCTCCGGCACCTCGTAGGGATGGTGCTCGACGACGAAGGCCTCGACAGCGGAGAAGGCCTCGCGGGTGGTCTTCACCAGCAGGAGGTCCTCGGCGTCGGTGACCACCTCGCCTTTCCAGCGGTAGGTGGACCGCATCCCCGGCAGGTGGTTCACGCAGGCGGCCAGGCCGGCCTGCACGAGGCCATGGGCGAGGGAGGCGGCGGGTTCGCCGGCGGGACAGGCGACGAGGATGGCGATGGGTTCGGACATGGGTCGATTGTGGTCTTTTTTGTACCCGGGGCCTTGAACGGTTTCGCACAGGCGCCATCTGTCGATCACCCCGAGGCTCTTCCGATTCGCGTCGAGCTTTGGCTAAAATTCTGGCACTCACCCTTGGCAAGTGCTAACAGGGTGGACCAATTTCGTTATCCGTCAATCACATGGTTGGAGAAGTCATGAGCAAACTGCGCCCGCTGCACGATCGCGTCATCGTCAAGCGTCTCGAGGAAGAGCGTGTTTCCGCCGGTGGCATCGTCATCCCTGATAGCGCCACCGAGAAGCCCACCCGCGGCAAGGTCATCGCCGCCGGCACCGGCCTCCTCCTGGCCAGCGGCCAGCTCCGCCCGATGGGCGTGAAGGAAGGCGACGTCGTCCTGTTCGGCAAGTACGCCGGCCAGGAGATCAAGGTCGATGGCGAAGAACTGGTCTTCCTGAAGGAAGACGACATCGTGGCGGTCCTGGAAGGCTGAGCCCCCGCTCGCCCCGTTCCTCCCGGCTATCCCAAACAACTGATCTCAAGGATTCACTCTCATGGCATCTAAAGAAGTCCGCTTCGGCGAAGACGTCCGCGCACGCATGCTGAAGGGCGTCAACACGCTCGCCAACGCCGTCAAGGTCACCCTCGGCCCGAAGGGCCGCAACGTCGTGCTCGAGAAGAGCTTCGGCGCGCCGACCGTCACCAAGGATGGCGTCTCGGTCGCGAAGGAAATCGAACTCGCCGACAAGTACGAGAACATCGGCGCCCAGATCGTCAAGGAAGCCGCCTCGAAGACCTCCGACGTGGCCGGCGACGGCACCACGACGGCCACCGTCCTCGCCCAGGCGTTCATCCAGGAAGGCCTCAAGGCCGTTGCCGCCGGCATCAACCCGATGGACCTCAAGCGCGGCATCGACCAGGCCGTCACGGCCGCCGTCGGTGAGCTGAAGAAGCTTTCCAACCCGACCGCCGACGACAAGGCGATCGCCCAGGTCGGCACGATCTCGGCCAACTCCGATTCGAACATCGGCGACATCATCGCCACCGCGATGGGCAAGGTCGGCAAGGAAGGCGTGATCACGGTCGAGGAAGGCTCGGGCCTCGAGAACGAGCTCGACGTCGTCGAGGGCATGCAGTTCGACCGCGGCTATCTCTCGCCGTACTTCATCAACAACCAGCAGTCGCAGCAGGTTGAACTGGACGACCCGTTCATCCTCATCCACGACAAGAAGATCTCGAACGTCCGTGAGCTCCTGCCGGTGCTCGAGGCCGTCGCCAAGGCCGCCAAGCCGCTGCTGATCGTCGCCGAGGAAGTCGAGGGCGAAGCCCTGGCCACCCTCGTCGTCAACACGATCCGTGGCATCGTCAAGGTCGCCGCCGTCAAGGCGCCGGGCTTCGGCGATCGCCGCAAGGCCATCCTGGAAGACATCGCCATCCTCACCAACGGCGTGGTCATCTCCGAGGAAGTGGGCCTGCAGCTCGACAAGGCCACGATCAACGACCTCGGCCGTGCCAAGCGCGTCGTGATCACCAAGGAAAACACCACGATCATCGACGGTGCCGGCGAAGCCGAGCGCATCCAGTCGCGCATCGGCCAGATCAAGGCGCAGATCGAAGAGACCTCTTCGGACTACGACCGCGAGAAGCTGCAGGAGCGCGTCGCCAAGCTTGCCGGCGGTGTCGCCGTCATCAAGGTCGGCGCCGCGACGGAAGTCGAGATGAAGGAAAAGAAGGCCCGCGTCGAAGACGCCCTGCACGCCACGCGTGCGGCCGTCGAGGAAGGCGTGGTCCCGGGCGGCGGTGTCGCCCTGATCCGTGCGCTGAAGGCCCTCGAAGGCCTGAAGGGCAAGAACCCGGACCAGGACCTCGGCATCGCGATCACCCGTCGCACGCTGGAAGCCCCGCTGCGCGCCATCGTCACCAACGCTGGCGAAGAGGCTTCGGTCATCGTCAACCAGGTGAAGGACGGCCAGGGTAACTTCGGTTACAACGCCGCCACCGGCGAGTTCGGCGACATGATCGCGTTCGGCATCCTGGACCCGACCAAGGTCACCCGTTCGGCGCTGCAGTTCGCCGCCTCGGTGGCCGGCTCGATCATCACGACCGAAGCGGCCGTGACCGAGCTGCCGAAGAAGGACGACGGCCACGGCCACGGTGCCCCCGGCGGCATGGGTGGCATGGGCGGCATGGACTTCTAAGTCCGCGCTTCTCTGGCTCGTTATAAAAAAGCCCCGCGAAAGCGGGGCTTTTCTTTTTTCCCACCCACCCTCCGCCTCAGTACGAGATGGTCGCCGATGTCGCCGTCGTGCTGAGGCCGTAGTTGCATTGCGGGTTGATGCCGGAGGTGTCGCTGCCGCCCCAGGGCGGAGAGGCCACGCGTACGTTGTCGCGGTTGTACACCTGGATGTTGTGGAAGACGATCGGGCCGCCAGGGTATTCGCCGCACGTGGAGACGTTGTACACCTCGAGCACGCCGCCGAAGACCCAGGTGAGGTCGTCATAGGGATCGGTCGTGAGCGAACTCGTGCGGCCCGTGGTCGTGTTGCGCGAATCGATCTTCCACGTGGGGCAGTCCTGTCCCGCCGCGCAGGTGGAGTAGGTGTCGCCGACGACGACATCGCCCGCCTTCGCCGGAATCGGGTCGCTGTGGAACGTGGTGCCGTCGACACAGCAGTTCCAGCTCGCCAGTGTCCATGCCTTGTCGTTGTAGCCGTTCCATCCGAGCACGGGCTGGAGGATCGATTGCACGTTCGGCAGCTGCTCGAGGCCGGGGAAGAAATAGATGACCTGATCGTCCTTCGTCACGGGTGCGGATGGCACCGTCCATGTCGCGACGATGCGGCCGATGGGTGTGTTGCTGGCGTAGTTCGCGGCTTGCACCCAGCCGCTCTGCTCGGGCGGTGGCGTGGCGGCGGAGCGCAAGGTGCGGCGGCCGTCGGCTTCGATGCGGTCGCCGCGCAAGGTGTAGTTCGCCTTGCCGCAGGTCGCCGGTTTCTCCAGTGCGCCGGAGGCTCGCTGTATCAAGCCGTTCTTTTGCAGGCGATCACCTTCGTGCACGGTGGCCACGCAATCGGGAGAGAAATAGCCATTGGGGGTGACCACGTAATCGTCGGGGACGCCCGCGGGTTTCGCGGAGGGGGGCATGGCGGCGACGCGCGTGAGTTCCCGGGTTGGCACGGCCTGCGGATCTTGCGCGGCGGATGCCGCCATGGCGATGAAAAACATCGCGCCGATCAAAGCGAACCTCTTCATGTATACGACTCCTGCATTGGGAAGGATGTCGTCCATGTGGCAGCGGCGTAAGCGCCGGTGTCGCCCCCTGTTCCGCCGCGCATGAAGGGCGCGGATGATCAGGCTATGGGCGTGGGATCGCCAGGTTTGTGATGTGTGTACCAATCCATCGCGGCTTGCCGTCGATGCGTATGTCGCAAGAAATTGCGGTGGATGAGGCGCTACTGATGTGCGCCCGCCGCCGCGTTTTCGTCCGCCGTACCTGGCTGGCGCGCCAGCGCCGCCGCATCGGGCAGGGCGTATTGCGCAACCAGCGGTTCAAGCTTCTGCTTCATCCGCAGCATCGCCACGTTGCCCATGGATACATCCGTATATTTCTGCAGGGCATCCTCGGCCGGCGTGGGTGCGTCCGGTGCGTGCGTGAGCGCGGCGAGGCGCGGAGCGACGACCTGGGTGAGGGCGAAGTAGGGATCGTCGTGCACGCCCGCCTGCTCCAACAGCTTGCCGGGCAGCATCCACGCCGCGAGATCGGCTTTCTCCGGCGCGGGACCATCGCCGTGTGCGTCGATGAGGATGTACGGCACCGTCTGGTTGAACATGCCGGTACCGTCGGCGAAACCGAGCTTGTCGTACGCCTCGGTGAGCGCGGGCAGGTGATCGCCATAGAACAGGAGCAGCGTCGGCCGCTCGCGCTGCTTCAGGAGTTCGGCGAGGCGGCCGAGCTCGGCGTCGGCATGGCGCATGTGATAGATGTAGTTGCGCAGTTGCAGCTTCGCGTCGTCACTGATGCCGTCCGGCACGGGAATGGCGTCGCGCTCATGCGTGTCGATGTTCACGCTCTTGTCGTACGGTCCGTGCGCTTCCATGCTTATCGCGAAGACGAAGCGCGGCGGGCCGGAGTCCTTCAGCTGATTCATGATCTCGTCGGTCATGGCGCTATCGGCCATGTACTCGCCATCCTTGCGGAAGTCCTTGGGGAAATCCGGCTGTGAAACAAACCGGTCGAAGCCCAACGACCTGAAGGCCGTGGTCCGGTTCCAGAACGAGGCGTCGTTACCATGCACGGCGATGGTTTCGTATCCATGCGAACGCAACGTTCGCACCATGCCCGGAACGACGCCCGAATGCATCTGCAGGTAAGGGAATTGCATCGTCGGGAAATAGCGCAATGACAGACCCGTGAGCACTTCGAATTCGGTGCGGATCGTGCCGCCGCCGAACGTCGGCACATGCAGGCGACCCGTGCTCGCATGCTCCGCGAGACGGTGCAGGTTCGGTGCGAAGTCCTCGTTCTCGAGGCCGCGAATCGCGCTCGGGTCGAAGAACGATTCGCTCTGCACGACGACGATGTCGGGCGTCTGCCGTCCGTTGGCCGCCGCCACCGCCATGTGCTCGCGCAGGGCGGGCCCGGTGTCCGCCAGGAAGCGCCCGGCTTCGGCCGGATCAGCCTTGGTCTTCTTGCCTGCATCCTGGAGGCGGAACTGCACGATCGTCGTCACCACGCCGTTGTAGCCGGCGTTCGCCGCGGCGGACCAGGGTTGCAGCCCAAGGCGGTCCTTGTCGTAGATGGTCGACCACGCGGGGACGCCCGCGAACAGGGTTCCCATCAGCGCGACCAGCGCCAGGCCCGCGACGAGGCGGCGTCCCTTCGTGCGCCGCGCAAAAAGAGGCGGCTCGTAGCGGGCGATCACGACGATCAGCGCGATCGTTCCCAGGATGGCCAGGTACGGCAAGGGGTTGGCGGGCAGGTAACCGCCGAGCAGGTGGAGGCCGCCGTTCTTCAGCTGGCCGACCATGCGGAAGTCGGCAGGTAGCAGGGGCGCGCCCAGGTTCTTCATCTTGATGGCGCTGACCACCAGCACGGCGCCCTGCGCCATGAAGGCGAGGCCGAACGACAGCCATGCCCGGCGCGTCAGCACCAGCAACAGCGAGGCGAGCAGCAGGCCGGGGAAGGCGTTGGCGAACAGGTGCCAGGGCCGGGCGGCCCACTCGGCGCTGGATACGCCCGGGTTGCCGTCGAGGAAGCCGGTGTAGAGGACGAACGCCACGGCGAGGCAGAGTGGCAACGCCACCCGGGCCATAACGTCACGCCAACGCTTTGAATCGAAAGTCATAACGCCCTCTTGTCACGCCCCTGTAGCAAGGGGGTAGGGACTGTAACGCAGCGGACATGAACCGGTTGTCAGGCGAGGACGCACGTATTTCTTGCGATCCGTGACATGTCATGAGACGAATCGCAATCCGGTGCCGGGAAGCGCGCCATGCCGCCGCTAAGGCACAATGACCACCTCATGAATGCATCGACGACGGCTCCGCGCGAAAGCCCCGAACTACGCGCATTGATCGATACCCGTTATGCCGACGTGATGGCGGCATGCCGTGCCGCGCGCATCCCGCTGTACGACGATGCCGGCGTGGCCGAACGCATCCGGCGGACCTTGCTCGCCTCGGACTTCGCCTTCGATATCTTGCGTCGCCAGCCCGATTTGCTCGCGCCAGCCGGTCTGGAACGACTTCGTGCCAATGCCGACGCGGGAACGCGTGGCGCGACGCTGGAACTGCCGGCGGACGAGGATCGTTGCATGTCGGTGCTGCGCCGCTTCCGGCACGCGGAAGCGGTCCGCCTCGTGTTCCGTGACGTGAACGGGTTGGACGACCTGGACGAGACGCTTTCCTCGACGAGCGCGCTTTATGAAACCTTGCTCGAGGTCGCCTTGCGCTGGTCTGAAAGCGCCATGCATGCGCGTTACGGACAGCCGCGCGATACGAACGGCGTCGCGCAGCGCACGGTGGTACTCGGCTTCGGCAAGCTCGGCGGCAATGAACTGAATTTTTCCTCCGACATCGACCTGGTG
Source organism: Luteibacter sp. RCC_6_2 (assembly GCF_041360655.1). Classification (NCBI taxonomy): domain Bacteria; kingdom Pseudomonadati; phylum Pseudomonadota; class Gammaproteobacteria; order Lysobacterales; family Rhodanobacteraceae; genus Luteibacter; species Luteibacter sp. RCC_6_2. The sequence goes on from NZ_JBFUPQ010000004.1 coordinate 9,888, forward strand.
CTGGCGTATGCCTCGGGCGGGGAAACCGATGGCGCGCGGCCGCTCGACAACGGCGAGTACTTCATTCGCGAGACGCGCCAACTCGTGCGCCTGCTGGCCGAGCCCACGCTGGATGGCATCTGCGCCCGCGTGGACCTGCGCCTGCGCCCGTTCGGCAACGCGGGGCGGCTGTCGCTGCCCTTCGCGGCGATGGAACAGTACTACCAGCGGGAAGGTCGCGATTGGGAACGCTATGCCTGGATCAAGGCGCGGCCGGTGGCTGGCGACCGCGTCGCCGGACGCGAACTGCAGGACATGCTCCGGCCGTTCGTTTATCGGCGCTACCTCGACTACACGGCGTTCGCGGGCCTGCGCGAGATGAAGGCGTTGATCGACGCGGAGGTCGCGCGCAAGGATCTCGCCGGCAACCTGAAGCTCGGACCCGGCGGCATTCGTGAAATCGAGTTCGTGGTGCAGCTGACCCAGATGATCCGTGGCGGTCGCGACCCGGCCTTGCGCGTGCGTGGCCTGTTGCCTGCGCTACGGGCTTGCGAGGCGCGCGGTTACATCCCCTCGGCACGAGCGAAGCTGTTGCGCTCGGCCTACGTGTTCTTGCGCCGCCTTGAGAACCGCGTGCAGATGCTGCGCGACGCGCAAACCCACGACATTCCCGACGATGCGCTGTCGCGCGAACGTCTGGCCCTTGGCTTGGGCTACGCCCATTGGGACGACCTGGCGCTCGACCTGGTCCGGCATCGCGATGCGGTGTCCGCCGAGTTCGCCGCCGTGCTCGTTCCCGAGGCTGGCGGTACGGCGACGGCCCCCATCGCCGATGTCGCGCTCTGGCAGGCGGCGCGGGCGGAGACACTCGATGCCTCCCTGATGGAGGCGTCGGGTTTCATCCCTGGCGAGGAAGCCGCCGGTGAACTGATGAAATTGCCGCGCACGGCGGCGGTCCGCTCGATGTCGGCGCGTTCGTCCGAACGCATCGAACGCCTGATGCCCCACTTGATCGGTGCAGCCCGTGGCAGCGTGGCGCCCGTGGCCAGCCTCTTGCGTTTGTTGCGCCTGGTCCAGGCCGTCGCGCGTCGTTCGTCCTATCTCGCCCTGCTCGACGAACAACCCAATGCGCGGCGGCGTGTCGCCAGCGTGTTCGCGGACAGTGCGTTCCTCGCGGAGCGAGTCATAGCGCAACCCCTGCTGCTCGACGACGTGCTCGATCCGCGCATCGACCAGTTGCCGCTGAAACGGGCGGATATCTCGGCCGAGATCGCACGCACCCTCGGTGCGTTGGACGAACGCGACGCGGAACACGAACTGGAACGCATCAACGAGTTCCGTTCGAGCATCGCCTTTCGCCTGGGCCTGGCCTTCAACGATGGCCGGTCGGACGCCACAGCGACGGCGCGGCGGCTCGCCGGGCTGGCGGAGGCGGTGGTCGCGGCCATCCTCGCGCTGGCGACGCGCGAACTTACCGCCCAGCACGGCCGCCTGCCGGGCGAGGGCAGCGGGTTCGCCGTGCTCGGTTATGGCAGCCTCGGCGGCGAGGAACTGGGTTTCGCCTCGGACCTGGACCTGGTCTTCGTCTACGACGGCAAGCGCGCCAATGCGATGAGCGACGGCCCCCGGCCGGTCGATGGCACGCGGTGGTACCAGCGCCTGGCGCAGCGCGTGATGCACTGGTTGAGCGTGCAGACGCATGCAGGCAGGTTGTACGACGTGGATACCCGCCTGCGGCCGGATGGATCGAAGGGGCTACTGGTCGCCAGTGTCGATGCGTTCGAGGCATACCAGCGCGACCGTGCATGGACCTGGGAACACCAGGCGCTGTTGCGCGCCCGCCCGGTCGCCGGCGATACGCGGCTTGGCGCCGCCCTCGCGGGCATCCGGCGCGAGATCCTCGGGGCACCCCGCGACGCCGCGCGCGTTCGTGCCGACGTGGGCGCCATGCGTGCACGCTGGCGCGGCGAGCGCGACCGCTCCGACATCGTCCATGTCGACCTGAAGCAGGGCGTGGGCGCGCTCATCGATATCGAGTTCATCCTGCAGGGCATGGTCCTCGGGCACGCGGCCACGCATCCGTCGGTGCTCGACACGCACGCCAGCAGCACCTTGATCGACGTGTTGCGCGAGGCGGGACTGTTCACCCAGGCCCAGGCCGACACGCTGCACCTGGCGCATGCGGACCTGCTGCAGATGGGACTCGCCTGCACGCTCGACCTGCGCCCGCGCATCGCCACGCGCACGCCGGCCCTGGACGCGCTGTGCGCCGGGGTGGAGCAGGTCGCGGCCGAACTGGGCTTCGATTTCTCCGGGCGTAGCGAGGCGGCGGCGCAGGGTGCCTGAATCCGATGCGCGGCGTTATGCTGTCCGGCCGTTCAACGACACGATCCCGATGACCCGAACCCCGTTGCTGATCGACACCGACCCCGGCGTGGACGACGCGCTGGCCATCCTGATGGCGCACGAGCATGCCGACGTCACCGCGTTGACGGTGGCCGCGGGCAATGTCGGGCTCGACCACACGGTGCGCAACGCCCGCACGCTGGTGCAACTGATCGGCGCGGCGACACCGGTGCATCCCGGTTGCCCTTCGCCATTGGTCCGCGCTCCCGACGAGGACGCGGCCTTCGTCCATGGCGCCGACGGTTTCGGTGATGTCGGATTCGCCGAACCCACGCATCCGTCGCAGGCCGAGCACGCCGCGCTCGCCCTGATCCGCCTGACCCGCGAGCGTCCGGGCGAGCTGACGCTGGTGGCGCTCGGGCCGCTGACCAATCTCGCCCTGGCCGTCCGTCTCGATCCGGCGTTCCCGGCGCGCGTGAAGCGCCTGGTCGTCATGGGGGGCGCCGTCACCGGTCATGGGAACACGGGCAAGATCCCGGCCGAGTTCAACATCGGTTTCGATCCCGAAGCGGCCCATGTGGTGTTCGAGGCATTCGAGATGTTCGACCTCGTGGACTGGGAAGCCACGGTGCGTCATGCCTTCGCGGACGAGGTCTACGAGGGATGGATAGCCTCCGGCGACGACCGGGCGGTGTTTTTCGAGAAGATCTTCGGTACCGCCCGCCGCTTCAACGCCGAGCACGAGCGCACGGGTTTCATCGCGGCGGACGCCCTGGCGATGGCTGTGGCCCTCGACCCGGCCATGATCGTCCGCGCCGAGACCCGCCATGTGGCGATCGAGCTCGATGGACGCCTGACCCGTGGCGCCACGGTGGTCGACTGGCACCGCCGACTCGGCGGCCAGGCCAACGCCAGGATCGTGCTGGAAGTGGACCAGGACCGCTTCCGCGAGTTGATCGCCGGGGCCCTGGGCGCCCGCTAGCCGCCCGTCCTCATGGGCCCCTGTCTTCCGTGGACTGACTGCCATGGGGGGCTCTTCCCGGCCGTGGTGGCTGGCAAGCCTCATATGTGGCTGGCAAGCCTCATATCCTGATGGGCTGGCCTAACCTGGTGGGAGCCGATTCATCGGCGATCCCGCGGCAGCGGGCCAGCCCGCGGCAAGCACCCATCGCCGCTGAAGCGGCTCCCACAACTGAAAACGGGGGAGTCAACCTGGGCCAGGCTTGCCGTGGCCGACTCCGCTGGTTACAATGCCGCTCTTTTCACCCCGCTATTTCTCAGGTTCAAGCCATGAAAGAGAACATCCATCCGAAGTACCAGCCGGTGGTCTTCCAGGACCTGTCGTCGGATTTCGCGTTCCTGACGCGTTCGACGATGTCCAGCAAGGAAACCGTCAAGTGGGAAGACGGTAACGAATACCCGGTGATCAAGCTCGATATCAGCAGCCACTCGCACCCGTTCTATACGGGCAAGCAGAAGACGCTCGATATCGGCGGCCGCGTCGACAAGTTCCGCCAGCGTTACGGCAGCAAAAAGTAAGAAGTCCACACCGAAATCCGCGCGCCGCCTGCGGGGTGGCGTTTCGCGAGGATCGACGGACACGGGGCGAGCCCACGGCTTGCCCCGTGTCTTTTTGCGTCCACGGATTGCCCTATGGTCGAACGGACGTTCGAACAGGCTCTGTGCGATAATGGGGAACTTCGGCTGCACGTAGTGGCCGGTACGACACCTTCCCCAGGGTGCCGTTTCCCCAAATCGTCGAGAAGAAGAGGAGCTCGCCGTGTCCGACGCCAAAACCGTCAAATTGGTCGATGAATCCAACAAGCCCGTGAGCGAACTGCCGGTCATCGGCGGCACGCTCGGCGCCGAGTGCGTCGACATCGGCACGCTGTACAAGGACACCGGCTACTTCACCTACGATCCGGGCTACGGCAGCACCGCCAGCACCAAGAGCGCCATCACCTACATCGACGGCGACAAGGGCGTCCTGCTGTATCGCGGCTACCCGATCGAGCAGCTTGCCGAGAAGTCCACCTTCCTCGAGACCTCGTACCTGCTGCTCAACGGCGAACTGCCCAGCAAGACCGAGTTCGCGAAGTTCGAGCACGACATCACGCATCACTCGATGATGCACGAGAACCTCAAGTTCTTCCTGCGTGGTTTCAACCACGACGCGCACCCGATGGCCATGCTGGCCGGCTCGATCGCTTCGCTTTCGGCGTTCTACCACGACAAGCTCGACGTCGATAACCCGGAAGACCGCAAGCTCGCCGCCATTCGCCTGATCGCGAAGATGCCGACGATTTCCGCGGCCATCTACCGCCATTCGATCGGTTGGCCCACGCGTTACCCGCGCAACAACCTCGAATACGTCACGCGCTTCCTGCACATGATGTTCGAAGTGCCGAGCGAGCCGCTGGAACTGAATCCGGTCGTCGCCAAGGCGCTCGACCTGCTCTTCATCCTGCACGCCGACCACGAGCAGAACGCCTCCACCTCGACGGTTCGCCTGGTCGGTTCGACCGGTGCCAATCCCTATGCGTCGATCGCCGCCGGCATCACCGCGCTCTGGGGTCCGGCCCATGGTGGTGCGAACGAAGCCGTGCTCAAGCAGCTCGAGGAAATCGGTTCGGCCGACAAGGTCGAGACGGCCGTCAAGCGCGCGAAGGACAAGAACGACTCCTTCCGCCTGATGGGCTTCGGCCACCGCGTGTACAAGAACTTCGACCCGCGCGCCAAGATCATCCGCGAAATGTGCCACAAGGTGCTCAACGAGCTCGGCGTTAACGATCCGTTGCTCGACGTCGCGATGAAGCTGGAAGAGGCCGCGCTGAAGGACGATTACTTCGTCGAGCGCAAGCTCTACCCGAACGTCGACTTCTACTCGGGCATCATCTACAAGGCGCTCGGCATCCCGACCGAGATGTTCACCGTGATGTTCGCCATCGCGCGCACGTCCGGCTGGATCTCGCATTGGATCGAGCAACACGAGACCCCGGGATCGCGCATCGGCCGTCCGCGCCAGATCTACACCGGCGCCGACGTTCGCGACTACGTTCCGAACGACAAGCGCTGAGAAAGAAACCCCGCGAAAGCGGGGTTTCTTTTGTGCCGGGAGGGGAGAAGCGCTCCGGCGTGGGAATCGCTTCTGTGGGAGCCGACTTTGTCGGCGATGGGTGCTTGCCTCGCCTTGGCCCGCTGCCGCGGGATCGCCGACAAAGTCGGCTCCCACACCCACAGGGCGTTCTCACCATTCGGTCGGCGGTCACGACGACGCGTTGAAGGCGGCGATATCCTCTTCCGCCATCAGCTCCTGCACCATGGCCGCCGTGGCGCGGCGCATCGGCCGTTCGTCCACGCGATCCAGGGGCGCCTGACGCAGCGCATCCATCGGCAACACGGTCAGGTCGAACGGAATGCCATCGGCACCGAACAGCAGCACCGGGTGTTCGCTTTGGGTGGTGCCGCCCGACCAGCGCAGCCGCCGCGTCTGGGTTTCCAGGGGAATGCCTTGCTCGCGCAGGAACAGGCCGGGAGCGTCCGGATCGTCGCTGAAGACATGCAGGCATACGGCGGAATGTTCGTCCGCCGTGCCTTCGAGCACGGCGCCGACCAGCCGCGCATCGAAACCGCGAAGGAATCGCATCGCCTCGACTGCGGCCTCGCGCCGGGCGCGTAGCGCCTGCGGCTGGGTGTCGGCGTGGAACAGGCGCTGGTGTTCGCGCAGCGCATCCTCGATCTCGTTGTTGCGGGGCAGGGCCTGCGTGTCGACGATGCCGAGCCGTTCGGCGGCCTTCACCTTCGCGTGGTGGAAATCCCGGATACCGTGCTCGCTCATCAGGCGTGCCGCCTCCTGGGCGACGAGGACGCGATTGCGCTGCGTCCGGTCCTGGGCATGGATCCTGTGGTGTTCGCCTCGTGCCATGACTCACCCCCGTATGGTGTGAACGTGTGCCAGGCGCGCGACCGCTGGCTCGGCGCGCGCGTCAGAAGATGTCGTAGGCGTGTTCCTGCTGTTCCTCCTGCTGTTTTTGTGTCGCCTGCTCGCGAAGACGGTCGACGTCCTCGACCTTCATGATCTCGTTCATGCCGCCCGGGGAGGGTAGGCCCGAACCCGGGTCGATCTGCACCGTGGCGATACCCGGCGGCATCGCCAACATGTGCGAGGGCTTGTCCTTGAGGAACGCGCCCATGTAGTCCATCCAGATGGGCAGCGCGGCCTTGGCGCCGAACTCGCCGCGTCCCAGCGAACTGAAATCGTCGAAACCGACCCAGACCGCCGTCGACACGTCGCCGTTGAAACCGACGAACCAGGCGTCGCGATGGTCGTTGGTGGAACCGGTCTTGCCCGCGATGTCGTCGCGGCCCAGGGCCTTCGCCGCGGCACCGGTGCCGCGCTTCACCACATCCTGCATCAACGAGGTGACGAGGTAGTCGTTGCGTACGTCGATCACGTGCGGCGCCAGCTTCGGTGCCTCCGAGGCGCTCGCATGGGCATCGGCGGGAAGCACGGCGTCGCCGGTGCCACTGCCCGCCGCCGTGCTCGAGGTCGCCGGGCGGGCGGGAATCAAGGCCGTCGAGGCCTGCGTCGGCGGTCCCGGCAGGGTCGGGTTCAACAGGCGCTCCTGGCATTCCGCACAGGCCCGCTCGGGATTGGCCAGGTAGACGGGGTTGCCGTCGCGGTCGTCGATCCGGGAGATGAAATACGGCGTGACGAGGTAGCCGCCATTGGCGAACACGGCATAACCGCGGGCCATGCTCATCGGCGACACGGATGCCGTGCCGAGCGCCAACGAAAGGTTCTGCGGCAGCGCATCCGGCGTGAAGCCGAACCGGGTCATGTAGTCGCGCGCGAAACGCAGGCCGATGGCATCGAGCAGGCGTACCGAAACCAGGTTCTTCGACTTCACCAGGGCTTCGCGCAGGCGCATCGGACCATCGAACTTGTTGTCGTCGTTGGCCGGTGTCCACATGCCATCCGGACGCGACGGATCGGGGAAGGCCACGGGGGCGTCGTTGACGATGGAGGCAGGCGTGAAGCCACGCTCGAAAGCCGCCGAATACAGGTAGGGCTTGAAGCTGGAGCCGGGCTGGCGGGCGGCCATCACGGCGCGGTTGAACTTCGAGCGCACGAAGCTGAAACCGCCTACCAGGGCGCGCACGGCGCCATCTTCCGGATCGAGCGAGACCAGGGCGGCCTGTACCGCGGGGATCTGGGTGAGGCGCCATTCGAGCCGGGCCGGTTCCGCCTTGGGTGCCGGTACGTCCTTGCCTTCTTCCGTGGCACCACTGGCCACGTCCTCGTTCACGTCGTCTTTCGCGGCGCGGAACAGGCGGACGACATCGCCACGCTTGAGCACGGCATCCACGCGGGTCGGTGCCGCGCCGGCGCGCCCTTCGTTGACGTAAGGGCGGGCCCAGGCCATGGACTCCAGGCTGAGCGTTACCGTCTCCTTGGGTGAGAGGTACACCTTGGCCTCCTTTGCGCCAGTCTCCGTGACGATGCCCGGCATCATGCCCGCCACGCTCGTGTAGCCGGCGAGAACGCGGTCATAGTCCTCCGGACCTGCCTGGGCAGGCAACTCTTCGTGGCCCTCGGGACCGCGGTAGCCATGGCGGCGATCGTAGGCCGAGAGGCGGCCACGCAAGGCCTCGTTGGCGGCGGCCTGGCTGTCGCTGGGCACCGTCGTATGCACGACGTAGCCTTCGGTCAGTGCCTCGTTGCCGAATTTCTCCAGCACCTGCTGGCGGACCATCTCCGCCAGGTACGGGGCGTCGACCTCGATCTGCTGTTCATGGGGGAAGGCGTCGTTGGGCTCGTTGATCGCCGCGTCGTACTCGGCTTTCGTGATGAAGCGGTTCGACAGCATCTGGCCAAGCACCCAATCCCGGCGGGCGAGCAGGCGCTTGGGATTGTTCAGCGGATTGACGACCGAAGGGAGCTGGAACGTCGAGGCGAGTGACGCGCTTTCGGCAACGGTGAGCTGGTCCAGCGTCTTTCCGTAGTAATACGAAGCCGCCGCCGCCAGGCCGTAGGAGCGGTGGCCCAGGAACATCTTGTTGATGTAGAGCTCCAGGATCTGGTCCTTGCTGAGCTCGTTTTCCATGCGCAGGGCGATGAACATCTCCGTCAGCTTGCGCGAATAGAGCTTCTCCGGGCTGAGGAAGAAGTTGCGCGCCACCTGCTGGGTGATGGTCGATCCGCCGGGACCCTTGTCGCCTCCGGAGAGGATCACGTGGATGCCGGCGCGGGCGATGCCGTGCCAGTCGACGCCCGGATGACTATAGAAATCCGCGTCTTCGGCCGATAAGACGGCATTCTTGAGGCGCGCCGGCACGTCGGCGATGCGCACGGGGATGCGCCGGGTTTCGCCGAAGGAGGCGATCAGGCGGCCGTCGGAGCTCAGGACGCGGAGGGGAACCTGCATGTGGTAGTCGCGCAGGACCGCCACGGAAGGCAGGCGCGGCGCCAGGAGCCAGTAGGCGACGCCCACGGCGCCAACCACGAACAGGATGCCGGCCAGGGCGAGGTACAGCGCATAGCGCAGCAGACGCTTGAGGATTCGCATGGAGGGGGAGGGGTCACCGCCGTATGGGTCGTGGCGGAGTATAGAACCAAGCCGGGGCCGGGGCGGGGGAGCCGGGGTTCGACCCGGTATGAGGGGATTTCGCTAACTCAGTGACTGGATTTGTGAATTAGTGCCGGTAAGCGGCCCGACGGGCCGTTGCCAATCTGTTAAGTTTTAGATCTAATGCCTTCGCGCCGAAGACCAATTCCGACAAGGCGCGGGGAAGGGGGAATCGTGGGGCTCTTTACACCCAAGGCGGCGCCGTTGATCGGCGTCGATATAAGCTCGACCGCGGTAAAGCTGCTTCAACTCAGCCAAGCCGGCGGGCGCTATCGCGTCGAACACTACGCCGTCGAGCCACTCCCACCCAACGCGGTGGTGGAAAAGAACATCGTCGAGGTCGAGGCGGTCGGCGAGGCCATCCGCCGCGCCCTGGCCCGCTCCGGCGCCAAGATCAAGCACGCGGCGGCGGCCGTGGCCGGCTCCGCGGTGATCACCCGCATCATTCCCATGTCGGCCGATCTCTCCGAGGACGACCTCGAAGGCCAGATCCAGGTCGAGGCGAACCAGTACATCCCTTACCCGATCGAGGAAGTCAGCCTCGATTTCGAGGTGCTCGGTCCGGTTCGCGACAATCCCGAGATGAATAACGTGCTCCTGGCCGCCTCGCGGACGGAGAACGTGGACATGCGCATCGCGGCGCTGGACCTGGGCGGACTGACCGCCCGGGTCATCGACGTGGAAGCCTTCGCCATGGAGAACGCCTTCGGCATGGTCGCCGACCAGCTCGCGGTCTCCCGCGACGCGCTGGTCGCGGTCGTCGACATCGGCGCCACCATGACGACGCTGGCGGTGCTCAAGAACCAGCGCACGATCTACTCCCGCGAGCAAGTCTTCGGCGGCAAGCAGCTGACCGACGAGATCATGCGCCGCTATGGCCTCTCCTATGAGGAAGCCGGGCGGGCCAAGCGCAAGGGCGGGTTGCCCGAGTCCTACGAGATGGAGGCGCTGGAGCCGTTCAAGGAATCGCTGGTCCAGCAGGTCAGCCGCCTTCTCCAGTTCTTCTTCGCCGGCAGCGAATACAGCCGCGTGGACCAGGTGGTACTCGCCGGCGGTTGCGCTTCCATCGAAGGCATCACCGAACTGCTCGAACAGCAGCTGGGCGTGCCCTGCGTGGTCGCCAACCCGCTCGCGCGGATGGCCTTGTCCAGCCGCGTGCAGGCCCAGACCCTCGCCCAGGATGCCCCCGCGTTGATGATCGCCGTCGGCCTGGCCATGAGGAGTTTCGACTGATGGCACGCATCAACCTACTTCCCTGGCGCGCCGAACGCCGCAAGCAGCGGGAAAGGGAGTTCTATACCCAGTTGGGCCTCGCCTTCGGCGCCGCGCTGGTGGTGTTGATCGGCTGGTCGTTCTGGATGGATGCCCGCATCGACAACCAGGGCGAGCGGAACACGTACCTGCAGGGCGAGATCAAGCAGCTCGACGACCGCATCGCGAAGATCAAGGACTTGGAGAAAGTCCGGTCCGACCTCCTCCAGCGCAAGCAGATCATCGAACAGCTCCAGGCCAACCGGTCGCAGATGGTCCACCTGTTCGACGAGCTCGTGAAGACGATTCCTTCCAGCGCCCGTTTGTCGGGCATGAAGCAGTCTGGCGATTCCATGTCGCTGGATGGCGTATCGCAGTCCAACTCCAGCGTGGCCGAGTACATGCGCAACATCGAGGCCTCGCCCTGGATGGGCCATGCCGACCTGCGCAAGACCGAGAACACGCACGACGCGTCGCGGATGCCGTATCGCTTCGGCCTCGACGTACGCCTGAACCAGCCGGGCGACACGCCTGGCGGTGCTCCGGCGGGGGCCTCGACCGCCGCCGCTCCGGCGCAGGCCGCCGTCGTGCCAGCCCCGTTGGCCAACGCCGCGCAGGCCATCGGTTCGCCCGCGCCGGCGACCCCGGCCCCGGCACCGGCGCAGGCGGCCGCTCCCGCCCCGGCAGGCGCGCCCCCGGCCCCGGTCGCCCCGGCAGGAGCCAAGCCATGAAATTCTTCGACGACCTGCGCAACCTCGATCGCCACAACGTCGGCGGCTGGCCGAAGTCGATCAAGCTGTTCTTCACCGTCCTGGTGTTCGCGGTGGTCCTGCTCGTGGGCTGGTATTTCCAGATCAGCACCCAGCAGGACGATCTGACCAACGCCGAGAGCCAGGAAGAGCGGCTGAAGACCGAGTTCTCGCAGAAGCAAGCCAAGTCGGCCAACCTCGAGGCGCTCGAACAGCAGCTGTCGGACATGCAGGACATGCTGCGCACCCTGCTGCGCCAGCTGCCCAGCAAGACGGAAATGCCGGAACTGCTGATCGACATCTCGCAGACCGCGTTGGCCGCGGGCATCGAGACGGAGCTGTTCCAGCCCGGCCCGGAAACGCCCAAGGACTTCTATGCGGAGAAGCCGATCACGCTGCGCATGATCGGTACCTACCACCAGTTCGGCACCTTCATCAGCGGCGTGGCCTCGCTTCCGCGCGTCGTCATCCTGACGCTGCACGATGTCTCGCTGAGCCCGAAGGAAGCGAAGGACGGCAAGGTCGGTTCCGGACAACTCGTCCTCCAGGGCACGGTGAAGACCTACCGGTACCTCGACGACGACGAGACGCCCAAGCCTGCGCAGACGGTGAAGGGGAAGAAGCGATGACACGCGCACACGCCATCCTTCGGCCCGTGGCCCTCGCCCTGTTCGCGGCCCTGGCGCTTGCCGGTTGCACGCGCGGCACGTCGGACCTGCGCGAGTGGGTCGATGCCGAGAAGCACAAGAAGGGCGAGCCGATCCCGCCGTTGCCGGTGATCCGCACGTTCGAGACGTTCGCCTACCAGGACCAGGGCGCCCGCGATCCGTTCAGCCCGAGCACGGCGGAAATGGACACGAGTGTCGCGAACGGTCCACGGCCCGACGAAAACCGTCCGAAGGAACCGCTGGAAATGTTCTCGCTCGACAGCCTGAAGATGGTTGGCACGGTCGGTGCTGGTGCCAAGCTGGAGGCGCTCGTGAAGGATCCCGGTGGGGTGATCCATCGCGTTCACCGAAATGAGTACATGGGGCAGGCCTACGGCCGTATCACGGCCGTCGGGGAGGATCGGATCGATCTGGTCGAGCTGGTGCCGAATGGCAGCGGCGGCTGGATGGAGCGTCCGGCAAGCATCGCGGTCGGCGAAAAATAAGAATTCGGGGATGACGCACATGACGACCAAACTCAACCTGCCGGGTAGCGCGCGCCATCGGCCGCGCCGCTGGATCCTCGGCGCCGTGCTGGCCTTGTCCGGAGCTTTCGCGGGCACGGCCGCGGCCGCCAACGCCTTGCAGAACGTTACCTACGACGCGCAGCCGGGAGGCCGCATCGAGTTGACCCTCGCCTTCGCGGATGCCCCGCCGGAGCCGAAGGTCTTCACGACCAGCAATCCGCCGCGCATCGCGATCGACCTGCCGGATACGGCCAACGCGTACAGCACCCGCCATCTCGACATCGGCAAGGGCGCCACGTCCGGCGTCTCGGTGGTGTCGGCCGGAGGGCGCACCCGCGTCACGATCGAATTGTTCCGCGACTCCGCCTACAAGACGCGCGTGCAAGGCAATAACCTGATCGTTACCGTGAACAATGGTCCGAGCAGCGCGACGACGACGACCGCGACCGTTTCGGACCCGACCAAGGCCTTGCCATCCAGTTCGGGCGTGCCCGTATCGAACATCGACTTCCGCCGCGGCCAGAACGGCGAGGGCCGCATACTGGTGACGCTCGGCAGCAGCGCCTCCACGCCGGAGATGCATCGCGAAGGCGATCACGTCATCGTCAGCCTGCCTGGCTCGACCCTGCCGCCGAAACTCGCCCAGCGCCTCGACGTGCTGGATTTCGCGACGCCGGTGCAGTCCATCGAGCCCACCTCCCGTCCGGGCGGCGCTCGTCTCGATATCCGCACCAAGGGCGAGATCGAGATCTCGGCGTACCAGAACGGCACGGAATACGCCGTCGAAGTGGCACCGAAGAAGGCCGCCGCACAGACCGGCAAGAACGCGAAGGGTCAGGAACCGACGTATTCGGGTTCGCGCCTGACCTTCAATTTCCAGGACATCCCGGTGCGTTCCGCCTTGCAGCTGATCGCCGACGAAGCCAAGCTCAACCTCGTCGCTTCCGACAGCGTCGGCGGCAGCGTCACCCTGCGCCTCGTCAACACGCCGTGGGACCAGGCGCTGGACGTGATCCTGCGTGCCAAGGGCCTGGACAAGCGCCGCAGCGGCAATGTCGTGTGGATCGCGCCGCAGGCGGAACTGGCCAACTACGAGCAGAGTCTCGCCGACGCCCGCCAGAAGGCCCAGGAGTCCGCGGAACTCATTTCCGACTACATCCCGATCAGCTACGGCAAGGCCGAAGACATCGCCAAGCTGCTGACCTCGGGCAGCATGCAGGGCGGTGGCGGGGCGTCCGGCGGCGGTAACACCACGCGCGGCTTCCTTTCCCCGCGCGGCAGCGTCTCCTTCGATGACCGCACGAACACCCTGTTGATCAACGACACGCCGGACAAGATCCGCGACCTGCGCGAACTGATCGGCACGCTCGACCGCCCGGTGCAGCAGGTGCTGATCGAATCGCGCATCGTGGTCGCCACCGACCAGTTCACCCGCCAGCTCGGCGTCCGCTGGGGTGCGCAGGCGTTCAACCATAACAACGCGAATCAGATCGTCGGCACCTCGCCGAACCTCAGTGGCGGTACGGACGGCACCGGCACGGCCGGCCTGGCGACGAGCGTCCGCAACAGCGACGTGAACTACGCCAACGCGGTGAACCAGTACAACGCCAGCGGTGGAACCGGCACCCTGCCGACGCGTGACGCCTATGAGTTGCCCGGCGGCTATAACGTGAACCTGCCCGTCTCGAACCCGGCCGGCAGCATCGGCCTGGCGATCCTCGGCGCCAACTACCTGGTCGACCTCGAACTCTCGGCGGCCCAGACCGAAGGTCGCAGCGAGGTCATCTCCAGCCCGCGCGTCATCACCGCCAACCAGCAGGAAGCGGTGATCAAGCAGGGTACGCAGATCGGTTACGTGACCTACCAGGCCTCCAGCACGGGCGGCGGCGCCTCGAACGCCACGGTCCAGTTCAAGGATGCGGTGCTCGAACTGCGCGTCACCCCGACGATCACGGCGGACAGCCGCGTCTACCTCAAGATCAACGTGAAGAAGGACGCCCTCGCCGGCAACACGCCGTCCCCGGGCGGTGGCTTCGTCCCGTCGATCGATACCCGCGAGATCAACACCTCGGTGCTGGTCGACAACGGCCAGACGGTGGTCCTCGGCGGCATCTACGAGATCACCAAGTCGAACACCACGGACAAGGTGCCCGGTCTCGGCGACATCCCCGGCCTCGGCGTACTGTTCCGTCGTACCAACCGCGGCAACAACAAGGCCGAACTGCTGATCTTCGTCACGCCACGCATCCTGAGCGATACGTTGCAGTAAGGTTCCGTCACCCGCTTGTCCGAACGCCCGCGCTAGTCGCGGGCGTTCTTTTTCCGGTGGGAGCCGACCCTGTCGGTGATGGGTGCTTGCCTTGACCTGGCCCGCTGCCGCGGGATCGCCGACAAAGTCGGCTCCCACAGGTCTGTTCCCAAGCTGGTCTACCCGATGCTGTTGTGGGAGCCGCTTCAGCGGCGATGGGTGCTTGCCTCGACCTGGCCCGCGAACCCTTACCCTGGATAGGCCCCCTGCCGGTGGTTGGCTAAACTTCTCGGCGCGAGTGTGGTCTCATCAGCCATTCCGCGTTACGAGTTACCCAGATGACCACATCGCCAACCGATGCAACGCCTCTCCAGGCGTCCTTCGTCCGTCTTCGCGAGGAACTGGCGCGCGGCATCATCGGCCAGCCGCATCTGGTCGAATGCCTGCTGATCGCCTTGCTGGCCGATGGCCACCTGCTGGTGGAAGGCGCGCCCGGCCTGGCCAAGACCACCGCGATCAAGGCCCTGGCGACGCGCGTGGAGGCCGATTTCCACCGCATCCAGTTCACCCCGGACCTGCTCCCGGCGGACCTGACCGGAACGGACATCTTCCGGCCGCAGACCGGTGGCTTCGAGTTCGAGCGGGGGCCGTTGTTCCACAACATCGTGCTCGCCGACGAGATCAACCGCGCTCCGGCCAAGGTGCAGTCCGCCCTGCTCGAGGCCATGGCCGAGCGGCAGATCACCATCGGCCGGCGCACCTGGCCGTTGCCCGACCTGTTCATGGTCATGGCCACGCAGAACCCGATCGAGCAGGAAGGCACCTTCGCCCTGCCGGAAGCCCAGCTCGACCGCTTCCTCATGCACGTGACGATCGGCTACCCGGATGCCGACGCCGAACTCGCCATCCTCCGCCTTGCCCGTGAGCAGGCCCGGCAGGCCCTGCATCCGGTGCCACCGCCGTCACACGTGCTGCGCCCCGCCGATGTGTTCGCCGCACGCGATGCGGTGCTGGACGTGCACATGGCCGAACCGCTGGAGCTTTACATCACCCAACTCGTGGTCGCTTCGCGCGAGGCCGGCAAATACGGCGCCGAACTGGCGCGCTGGATCGCCTGGGGCGCCAGCCCGCGTGCGACGATCGCACTCGACCGCTGCGCCCGCGCGCGGGCCTGGCTCGCTGGCCGCGACTACGTGGTACCGGACGACATCCACGCCATCGCGCACGAAGTGCTTCGCCATCGCGTGCTGCCGAGCTACGAAGCCGAAGCCGAGGGCGTTCGCATCGACGCCGTGATCGACCGCCTGCTGGACCTCGTCCCGTTGCCGTGAACGCCACCGCACCCATCGCCGATGGGCGCGTCCGTGTGTCGCTCCCGGAACTGATCGCCCTGCGCTCGCGCGTCGCCCGCGCACCCGCGCCACCGGTGGTCTCGCGCGCGCAGCGCAGTGGCCAGAAGCCATCGCGGCTGCATGGGCGTGGCATGGATTACGCCGAATCCCGCGTCTATCAGGCCGGCGACGATGTGCGCCGCATGGATTGGCGACTGACGGCGCGCAGCGGCGTCGCCCATACGAAATTGTTCCAGGAGGAACGCGAAGGGCGCTTGCTGATCCTGTTGGACACGAACGCGAGCATGCGTTTCGGCACGCGCACGCGCTTCAAGTCCGTGCAGGCGGCGCGCGTGGCGGCGATGGCCGCTTGGTACGCGGTGCGCGGCTCGGATCGCGTCGGCGTGCTCGCCTTCGGTGCCCAGCGCCAATTGCTGCGTCCACAGGGCGGTGCGCGCGGGGCGCTCGCCGTGGCGGGTGCCATCGCCACCTGGGACGGCCTTCCGCCTGGCGACGACGAGACCCTTTCCGCCGCGCTCCAGCGTGCGGGCAGGTTGATGCATGGTGCGTCGCGCGTGCTCTTGATCAGCGATGGTTTCGCGGTGGACGAGGCGGCACGTGGCCGGATGCTCGGCCTCGTCGCGAAGGCCGAGGTCGCGGTGCTGGCGGTGGCCGACCCGCTCGAACTCGGTGAACCCCCCGCAGGCCGCTACCCGTTCGCCCATCGGGGCACGCATTACGACGTGGTCCTGCATGGAGACCGCCAACGCGCGGACTTCGCGCGAAGCCTGGGCGAGGGGAACCGCCGTTTGACGGAACTCTGCACGGGGCTGGGCCTGCGCCAGCGCACGCTGGATACGAGTGCCGACCCGCTCGACGCGATCGTCGCCTTGCTCGGAACGGTGAGGGGACGCTGATGCCGGACAACGCGCCCGCACTGCGCGACATCCACGTGCCGCATGTGTCGATGTGGTGGCCCCTGGCGCCCGCCTGGTGGGTACTGCTGGCCTTGTTCGTAGCGCTCGTCGTGGCTCTGGTCGTGTTCCTGCGTCGGCGTGCGGCGTGGCGGCGCCACGTCGATGCTTCCCTGTCGGGCCTGCGCGACGCCGTGGCGAGGTATGCGACGGATGGTGACGCGCCCGCATTCGCGGCGGCGGCAAGCGACCTCGTTCGTCGCGTCGCCCGTAGCCGTGACGCAGGCAGCGTGACGAAATCCGGGCACGCGTGGCACGACGCGCTGGCCGCCATGGCGCCGAAACAGGATGTCACCGCCCTCGTCGCGCTGGATGCCGCGAAGTACCGGCGCAACGTGGATATCGATGTCACCGCCACGGCGCGCGATGTCGAGGCGTGGGTACGTGCGGCCATGCGACATGAGGGACGCCGGCATGTCGTTGCCTGAGTTCGCCTGGCCATGGCTGTTCCTCGCCCTGCCGCTGCCATGGCTGCTGCGCCGTGTGTTGCGTCCGGTGAAGCCGGCGCAGGCGTTGAACCTGCCGCAGCCCGGCCTCGTATTCGTGCAAGCCTCGTTGACCAAGGCACCTTTCTCAGCGACGTTGTTCCTGGCGCTGGCATGGATATGCCTCGTCACCGCCGCGGCGAGGCCGCAACACCTCGGCCCGCCGGAGCCACAGCGGCGCAGCGGTCGCGCCACCATGCTCGCGGTCGACCTCTCCGGAAGCATGTCGCTCGACGACATGCAATTGGCCGGCCGGATGGTGACGCGCTTCACCGCCGTGGAAGCGATCGCGGGCGACTTCATCGACCGCCGGGCCGGCGACGAGCTCGGCCTGATCCTGTTCGGCTCGCAGGCCTATCTCGTCACGCCGCTTACCTACGACCTCGACGCCGTGCGTGCACAGCTGCACGGTGCGGTGGTGGGCTTGCCGGGACGCGAGACCGCCATCGGCGATGCATTGGCGGTGGCGGTGAAGCGGCTGGCCGACATGCCCGAGCAGGCGCGCGTGGTCGTACTGCTCACCGACGGCGTCAACAACGCCGGCTCCATCGCGCCACGCGAGGCGGCTCGTGCCGCGAAGGCGGCGGGCGTGCGCGTCTACACCATCGGCATCGGTGCGAACGCCATGCGCGTGCCGGATTTCTTCGGCAGCCGCGTGGTGAATCCTTCCGCCGACCTGGATGTCGGCATGCTCACCGACATCGCCAACCAGACCGGTGGCCGTTTCTTCCGGGCCACCGATACCGACGAACTGGCCGACGCCTATCGCGCCATCGACGCGTTGGAGCCCGTGCCGCAACAGGGCGCGTCGCTGCGACCGCATGACGAACTGTTCCGCTGGCCGTTGCTCGCCGCGCTGGTGTTTTTCGCGCTCGCGGCCTTGCCGCGTTACGTGTCGGCCGGGAGGGCGGCCGCATGAGCCGGTGGCTGGCGGATTTCCACTTCATCGAGCCGCGCTGGCTGTGGTTGCTGGTGCTCGTTCCCGTCATCGCATGGTTCGTCGGGCGGCGCTCCGGCGAGGAACGCGTATTGGCCCGCCTCGCCGACCCCGCGCTGCTGCCCTATCTTTTAGATGGCACGCCGTCGGCGTCGCGCGCACCGGTCGTCGCGTTCGTCACCGCCGCCTTGCTCGCCATCCTCGCACTGGCCGGACCGGCGTGGGACAGGCAGGCGCAGCCCTTGTTCGCCGAGCGCGCCGCGCAAGTGGTCGTCGTTTCGATGTCGCCGCACATGTCGTCGCGTGACGTGGTACCCGACCGATTGAGCCGCGCTCGCTACAAGGTGCGTGAACTCTACGCCGCCAATCGCGATGGCATGAATGCCTTGATCGCCTATACGGGCGAACCTTTCACGGTGGCGCCCCTGACGACGGACGCGCACAGCGTGGATGACTTGCTCACCGCGTTGGCGCCCGACACCATGCCCGTGGAAGGCGACCATCCCGGAAAGGCGATCGACCAGGCGGCCGATCTGATCCGGCATGCCGACTTGCGCGGCGGCTCCATCGTGCTGGTGACCGATCGCGCCGATGGCGAGGCCGTCGCAGCCGCGCGCCGTGCGCGTGCGGCAGGCGACAGGGTTTCCGTGCTCGGCATCGGCACCACGCGCGGTGGCCCCATCGCCGTCGCCGATGGGGGATTCCTGAAGGACGAGCGCGGCGCCATCGTGATGGCACCGCGTGACGATGCCTCGCTGGCAGAAGTCGCCGAGGCTGGCGGCGGGCGTTACCTGCCGGTGGCCGACGATGCGTCCGACGTGACCGCGCTTGCCGGCCTGTTGCAGGGCGACGGCGATGGCAAGCCCGTCGAAGGGGCCGCCTCCGGTCAGTGGCAGGATCGCGGACCGTGGTTGTTGTTGCCCTTGTTGCCGATCGTGGCGTTGGCGTTCCGTCGCGGATGGTTGCTGGTGCTTGCCTTGGCCGTGCTGCCACTCTCGTCGCCCGCGCGTGCCGATGGCGTCGTCGACGCGTTCCGTACGCGCGACCAGCAAGCCGCGCACGCCCTGGCCCAGGGCGATGCGAAACGCGCACAGGCGCTGGCGCGGAATCCAGCATTGCGTGGTGCCGCGGCCTATCGCGCGGGCGACTACGCCGCCGCCGAAGCGGCGCTCGCGCATGGCACCGACAGCGATTCCCAATACAACCTCGGCAATGCGCTGGCGAAGCAGCAGCGCTACCAGGATGCGCTCGCCGCGTACGACCGCGCGCTGAAGGCTAACCCAGGCAACGCGGACGCCGTCGCCAATCGCAAGGCGGTGGCCGATTACCTGAAGCGGCAGCAACAGGACAAGCAACGCGACCAGGACAAGAAGGGCGGCAAGGGACAACAGGACAAGAACCCGCAAGGCCAGTCCGGCGACAAGGACAAGCAACAAGGCCAGGATGACGGCAAGGACGGCCGCGGCGGTGAGAACGGCCAGCAGTCCGGCGCCGACGGCAAGGATGGCAACGACCAGAAGGGTGCGAAAGACAAGGCGGGTGAAGGCGAGGGCGACGATCGCGGCAAGGACAACGGCAAGGCGCAGGCGCCGCAGGGCGACGCGGCGACGAAGTCGCAAGCCGAGCAGGCGCAGGCGAAGCAGGCCCAGGAAGCGCTCAAGCAGAAGATGGACGCCGCGCTGGCAGGCCAACGCGATACAAAGGAAGGCAAGGACGGCGATCAGGCGCACGACCTTGGCGTGGTATCGGACAAGGAAGCATCGTCCAAATTGCCGCCCGACGTACAGCGTGCCCTGATGCGCGTGCCGGACGATCCCGGTGGCTTGTTACGGAGGAAGTTCATGCTCGAGTATCAACGGCGCCACGGCGCGGAGCCGGAAGAATGAGATCGCGTCGGTTCCTGTTGTGCCTCTTGCTGAGTTGCGTCCCGCCGCTGGCCTGGGCGCAGGCCGCGGCACCGGTGGCGTCGCTCGACCGTAGCAAGATCGGTCTCGGCGAGACCGTGACGTTGAACATCGAGATCGGCGACGAGACATCCAGCCCACCGGATCTTTCGCCGTTGACGCCGGACTTCGTCGTACTGGGCACATCGACCAACCATTCGTTGAGCATCGTCAACGGTCGCCGGGAATCGCACACGATCCTCGGCATCGCCTTGCGTCCCCGTCGCGAAGGCCATCTCACCGTACCCTCACTGGTCATCGCGGGGCAGGGCACGCAGCCGTTGCCACTGGACGTGTCCGCGTCCAACGATGCCGGCAACGCCGCGGCGGATCGTCCCGTCGTGCTGGAAGGAAAAGCCGAGCCATCGCAGGCGTATGTCGGACAGCAGATCGATTACACGCTGCGCCTCTACTTCGCGGTGAACCTCGCGGACGGCCAGTTGGGTGACCCGTCCGCCGAGGCTGCCGAAGTACGCCGCATCGGACAGGATGCGAACTACCAGACCATGCGTGGCGGCCGGCGATTCAATGTCGTCGAGCGGCACTACGCGATCTTTCCCCAGCGCGCGGGCACGCTGGAAATCCAGCCGCCGACGTTCCAGGGCACCGCGGTGGACCCGACGGACGCGAACTCCTTCTTCGGCGCCGGGGAACCCATCAACGCCGTGGCGGAACGCGCGCGCGTCGACGTGCGTGCCCGGCCTGCCTCGGCGACCAATGGCGCATGGATTCCGGCGCGCGAACTCAAGTTGTCGCTCGATGGCATGCCGGCGGACGGCAAAGCGCGCGTGGGCCAGCCGATCACGCTGAACATGCGCCTGGAGGCCACGGGCATTCCCTTCGAGGCCTTGCCCGCGCTCTCGCTGCCGAAGCTGGATGGCGCGGACGTTTATCCCGACAAGGCCGTGACCGGCGGTGGCAGCAGCGGCTCGTGGGTCACCGGGCGGCGCCAGCAAAGCTTCGCGGTGGTGCCGACGCGCGTCGGTACCCTGCATATTCCGGAGACGACGCTGCACTGGTGGAACGTCGTCTCCGACAAGGCCGAAGTGGCGGTCGTGCCCGCGCAGGATATCGTCGTCGGCCCGGGCTCCGGCACCGCGGCGCCGGTGCCTGCGGCTCCGTCCCAGGAAGGTCGTGCGTCGGCACCGGCGCAGGCATCGACGACGGGCGTGGCGCCATCGCCGCTTGCCGGCGCTGGCGTGCCCTGGCGCTGGCTCTTCATCGCCGCGTTGGTGTTGTGGCTGGTCACGCTCGCCGCGTGGTTCGTGTTCGGCCGCCGACGCCGGCACAGTGCTTCGTCGACAGGCGCGTCCTCTGGTCCTGGCGTTCCCGCCGTCACCCGTGAGCGCCCGGCGCAGGAGTATTTCCTCAAGGTCGCGGCGGGCGACGATCTCGCCGCCACGGAGCGGGCCCTGCTGCAATGGGCCCGCATCGTGCGACCCTCCCTCCGCTCGCTGGGCGAGCTTTCCGTGGCGTTGCGCGAGGGCGCGCAACGGGACGCGATCACCGCATTGCAGCGCGCGCGCTTCGCCGGGGGCGAGCGCCCGGCCAGCCAGTTGCGCGACGCCTTCGCGAGGGGATTCGACTGGCTGGAGCCCCCTGCCGTGAAGGGGCGCGAGGGCCTGCCGCCGCTCTATCCTCGTTAGGACCTACAGCAGCGCCATGTATGTCCGGGTCATCGCGTCGCCGAACGTGCAGAAGACCACCCGCTCCGGAACCCATTCGGCGGTGCGCAGGGTTTCGACGGCCACGCTCGCGGCGGCATGGGCGGGGTAGCCGTAGATCCCCGCGCTGATGGCCGGAAAGGCGATCGATTCCACCCGATGATCGCGGGCTAGCTTGAGGCAATTCGCATAGCACGCCGCCAGCAGGTCCGCTTCCCCCTGCTCGCCACCCCGCCAGACCGGCCCGACCGTATGGATCACGAAGCGCGCGGGCAGGGCGAATCCGGGGGTGATCCGGGCTTCCCCCGTCGGGCAACGGACGCCGGGGCGGACCTCGGGAATCGCCCGGCAAGCGGCCAGCAAGGCCGGTCCGGCCGCCCGATGGATGGCGCCGTCCACCCCGCCGCCGCCCAGCAGGGATTCGTTCGCCGCATTGACGAGGGCATCCACCGCCAAGATGGTGATATCCGTCTGAATCACCTCGAAAGCCATAGGATTTTCTCTTTGTGACGGCTCGCCGGCATTTAGTTACGATGACAACCTGTCAGTTCTATTAATGCAGCCGAAGGTTATGGCCGACCAGCTCAAAGTTGAAGACATCTCGTTCGCCTACCTCATCAACGACGTGACCTTGCTCTTCCGCAAGCACTTCGATCGGCGAGCGGTGCGCTTCGGCCTGACGCGCGCCCAATGGCGTGCCCTCAAGGCCCTGCATCGCCGCCCCGGCATGCGCCAGAACGAGCTGGCCGAACAGCTGGACATGGAGCCGATCGCGGTGGGCCGGGTCATCGACCGCCTCCAGGCCGCCGGCTTCGTCGAGCGCCGGGCCGACCCCAAGGATCGCCGCGCCTGGCGGCTACACGACACCGAGCAGGCACGCGGTGTCATAGACGACATGGAAGATATCGCCCGCGGCCTGCGCCGCGATGCGACCCAGGGGATTTCCACCGCCGACCTGCAGACCATGCTGGCGGTACTGGACCGCATGAAGGAAAACCTGCAAGGGCTCGACGGGCCAGGCGAAGAAAGCTGAGTCCCCGGTCAACCGGCCGACAACATGTGCGTTAGCTTTTACGGATATCCGTCCTGAAACCAACGACCGCGTTCCCCAGCGCGGCGACCGAGCCCCGAGGGGGGATCGGCCGGAGCCCAGATGCAGCGATCCCCAGGGAAGAAACTCATCCTCGTCGTCGGCCTCGTGGCTGTCGTGGCCATTGGCGTCGGTCTCTGGCGTCATGATGCCGGGAGCAAGGATGTGTCCAAGACCGGGGCGTCCGCCCCCGCCGGGGTTCCGGTCGCCACGGCCGTGGCCACGCGGGGCGAGATCGACCTGTCCCTGAAGGTGATCGGCCGCGCCGAAGCCTATTCGACGGTGAACGTGCGCTCCCGGGTCAACGGGCAGCTGGAATCGCTGGCTTTCACACCGGGCAGCCACGTGAAGAAGGGCGACCTGCTCGCCCGCGTGGACCAGCGCCCGTTGAAGGCCGCCTACGACGAGGCCCAGGGCAACGTCGCCCGTGACCAGGCTCAGCTGGTGAAGGCCGAGGCGGACCTGGAGCGTTACCAGAACATGCTCGGCAAGGGCTTCGTCAGCCGCGCCGACTACGACTTGTACAAGGCCAACCTGGGCGTGGCCCGCGCCGCGCTGGAAAGCGACCGCGCGGCGGCCCGCGCCGCGCAGACCCAACTGGAATTCACCACCATCGTCGCGCCGTTCGATGGCGTGACCGGGGCGCCTCTCGCTTATCCCGGTGCCACGCTGAGCGCCGACACCACCGATATCGTGGTGTTGAACCAGGTCGATCCCATCCGCGTCGCCTTCGCCATTCCCGAGGACAGCCTCGCCGCCGTGCGCAACAGCCTGCGTCGCGGCCCGCTGCCCGTGCACGCGAAAATTCCCGGCGACGACGGCCAACCGCTGACGGGCGAGCTGGAATTCATCGACAACGCGGTGGATGCCACCACGGGCACGATCGTCCTGAAGGGCCGCTTCGCGAACGAGGATGGGCGGCTCACATCCGGGCAGTTCGCCGAGGTGACGCTACCGACCACGCGCCTGGCCGACGCGATCAGCATCCCCATGGTGGCGTTGCAGAGTTCCACGGCGGGGACCTTCGTCTTCGTGGTGAAACCGGACCACACGGTGGAGCAACGCACGATCGTCACCGGCGCCACCAGTGCGGATCGCGTGGTCGTCGACAAGGGTTTGCAGGCCGGCGAGCGCGTCGTCACCGAGGGGCAGATGCTGCTCGTCGATGGCGCCCGCGTGCGCGTCGACAAGGGCTGAGGGCGCCGTCGTGAACCTTCCGGAACTCTGTATCCGCCGGCCGGTGATGACCACGCTGCTGATGGCGGCGCTGATCATTTTCGGCATTGCCGCTTACCCGAGGCTGCCGGTCAACGAACTGCCCAACGTCGACTTCCCGACGATCAACATCAGTGCCAGCCTTCCGGGCGCCTCGCCCGAGACGATGGCCTCGTCCGTGGCGACGCCGCTCGAAGCACAGCTGTCCACCGTCGCCGGCATCGATTCGATGACCTCGTCCAGCTCGCTGGGCTCGACCACGATCACGGTCACCTTCGCGCTCGATCGCAGCATCGACGGCGCCGCGCAGGACGTGCAGGCGGCCATTTCCGCCGCGCAGCGCCAGTTGCCGCAGGACATGCCCACGCCGCCGACGTATCGCAAGGTGAATCCGGCCGATGCGCCGATCCTGTTCCTCACCATGCAATCGTCCACGTTGCCGCTGTCCACGGTGGACGACTACGCGGAGACGGAGCTGGCCCAGCGCCTGTCGATGGTCGACGGCGTGGCCCAGGTCAATGTGTACGGCTCGCAGAAGTACGCCGTGCGTATCGCGGTGGACCCGGACCGGCTTGCCGCCACCGGCATCGGCATCGACCAGATGCGCGAGGCGATCGCCGCGGCCAACGTCAACAAGGCCACGGGTTCGCTCAACGGCAAGCGGCAGTTGCTGTCGATTCGTTCGGACGGCCAGTTGATGCGTGCCGCGGACTATGGGCAGGTGGTGGTCGCCTATCGCAACGGCGCGCCCGTGCGCCTTTCGGACATCGCCGTGCCACGCGACAGCGTGCAGGATGACCAGAAGGCCAGCTGGTTCAACGGCAACCGTTCGATCACCCTGGCGATCCAACGGCAGCCGGGAGCGAACACGGTCGAGACAGTCGACAAGATCCTGGCCCTGCTGCCCGGCTTCACCGACACCTTGCCGCCGTCGGTGAAACTCAGTGTCATATACGACCGCTCCGAATCCATCCGCGACTCGGTGCACGACGTGCAGTTCACCCTCGTGCTCGCGGGCATCCTCGTGGTGCTGGTGATCTACCTGTTCCTCGGCAATGCCTCCGCCACGCTGATTCCCGCCGTGGCGCTGCCCATCTCGGTACTCGGCACCTTCGGCGCGATGTTCGCGCTGGGTTACAGCCTCGACAATCTTTCCCTGCTGGCGCTCACGCTCGCGGTCGGCTTCGTGGTGGACGACGCGATCGTGATGCTCGAGAACATCATGCGTCACATCGAGCATGGCGAAGCGCCTTTCGATGCCGCCGTGAAAGGCGCCAACGAGATCGGCTTCACGATCTTCTCGATGACGCTGTCGCTGGTCGCGGTGTTCATCCCGGTGATGTTCATGGGCGGCATCGTGGGCCGTCTGTTCCACGAGTTCGCCGTGGTGATCAGCGTGTCGATCCTGATCTCCGGCTTCGTTTCGATCACCCTCACGCCCATGCTGTGCAGCCGCTTCGTCAAGGCGCACGACCATGCGAAGCGCAGCTTCATCGTGGTCTGGTTCGATCGTGGGTTCTCGGCCGTGACCGCCAGTTACACACGTTCGCTGGCCTGGTGCATGAACCATCCGCGCACGGTGGTGGGTGTGTTCGGGCTCAGCCTCGCCGCCACCGCGCTGCTCTTCGTGATCGTCCCCAAGGACTTCATCCCCGCCGGGGACAGCGGCCAGCTGCGCGTCACGACCGAAGGCCCGACCGACATTTCCTTCGCCGCGATGTCCGCGCGCCAGCAGTCGTTGGCCGACATCGCGCGAAAGGACCCCAACATCGAAGCGGTCATGTCCAGCGTGGGTGCCGGCGGTGCGCGTGCCACCGTGAATTCGGGTTCGATGCTCCTGCGCTTGAAGGACCGGAGCGAGCGTGGGCACACCACACCCGACGAGATCATCCAGGAACTGCGACACAAGTTCGCCGAGGTGCCGGGCATCCGCACCTATATCCAGAATCCTCCGGCGATCCAGATCGGCGGCCGCCAGTCCAAGGCGCAATACCAGTACACGGTGCAATCGACCGACCTGCACGCGCTGTACGACTGGTCGGGCAAGTTGGTCGCCGCCTTCCAGAAGCTGCCCGGATTCCAGGACGTCACCACCGACCTCGATCTCAACAGTCCCTCGATGGTGGTGACGGTCAATCGCGACAAGCTCGCGCCGCTGGGCCTCACGATGGACCAGGTGCAGACGGCGCTGGGTACCGCGTTCGGCGAGAACCAGATATCCACGATCTACGGAGCCGCCACGCAGTACTGGGTGATCCTGCAAGTCGAGCGGCGCATGCAGGACGACCCGGCCGTGCTGTCGAGGCTCTACGTCACCTCGGACAGCGGCAAGCTCATACCGCTAAACACCGTGGCGAGCTTCGAACGCAAGCCGCAGGTGTTGACGGTAAACCACCAGGGGCAGCTGCCGGCGGTCACGGTGTCGTTTAATCTCGCCCCGGGCGTATCGCTGAGCGACGCGGTGGCGAGCATCGATCGCGCGACCACGGAGATGAAACTGCCGCCGACCCTGAGCGGCAGCGTGCAGGGTACTGCGCAGGCGTTCCAGGATTCGGTCAAGGGCATGGGCCTGCTCTTGCTGCTGGCCGTGTTCGTGATCTACCTCGTGCTCGGCATCCTCTACGAGAGTTTCATCCACCCGCTGACGATCCTGTCGGGACTGCCGGCCGCCGCGGTCGGTGCGCTGCTGACGCTGGTGATCTTCAACGCCTCGCTCGACCTGTTCGCCTTCGTCGGCATCATCATGCTGGTGGGCATCGTGAAGAAGAACGCGATCATGATGATCGACTTCGCGCTGGAACGTCAGCGCGAGGGAGGCGCCACGCCGTTCGATGCGATCTACGAGGCCTGCCGCGTGCGTTTCCGCCCGATCATGATGACCACGATGGCGGCCTTCGCCGGTACGCTGCCGATCGCGCTAGGCATCGGCGCGGGCGCGGAAACCCGGCGCCCGCTGGGCCTGGCGGTGGTGGGTGGCCTGGTGGTGTCGCAGATCCTGACGCTCTACCTCACGCCGGTGATCTACCTCTACATGAACCGCCTGCAAGACCGCCTGGCCCCGGTGGGGAGCCGCTCCCCGGGGGTAGCTCTCCGGTAAGAAGCCCCCCCGGTGGGTAGCCGCCCCCGGTGGGAAGCCTGCCGGGTGGGAAGCCGCTTCAGCGGCGATCCCGCGACAGCGGGCCAGGGTGAGGCGAGCACCCATCGCCGCTGAAGCGGCTTCCCACCAAGGCCTGGATCAGCTGAAGCGGTTTCCCACCAAGGCCTGGATCAGCTGAGCCAGCTTCCCACCAGGACCCGGATCAGTCGTGTGCGCCGTCCTTCGCGAAGGCGCCCGGGGCCGAGCCGAAATCGCCATTCGCCTGCGCCGCCATGTATGCGAACGTCACATAGACCGCCACGTTCTGCGCCAACGCCTTCGGGTCGATCTTGTCGAGCGTGTCGTTGGCGTTGTGGTGGTAGTCGAAGTAGTCCGTGCCGTCCTGCGTGAGCGACAGCGCGGCCATGCCCTTGGCGTGCATCTGCGAGAGGTCGGAGCCACCGCCGCCCGGCTTGCTCGCATCGTAGGCCACGCCGATCGGCTCGATCACCTTGGCGATCTGCTCGATGGCGCCGCGCGCTTCCGGCTTGACGCTGGCGGTCATGCGCCAGATGCGGCCCGCACCGAAGTCGGACTCGGTGCCGAGCTGAAACTTCGAGACCTCCTTCGCATGCGCCTCGGCATAGGCGCGACCGCCCCACAAACCCATTTCCTCATTGGCGAAGGCGATCACGCGGATCGTGCGATCCGGACGCTGCGGCATGTCCTTGATCAGTTTCGCCGCGGCCGCGGCGATCGCCACGCCCGCGCCGTCGTCGATGGCGCCGGTGCCGAGATCCCAGGAATCGAGGTGGCCGCCGATCGCGATGACCTGATCGGGATGCTTGCGGCCGGTCACTTCGGCGATGACGTTGGCGCCTTCATAGGTACCCGCGAAGCCGACATCGAGGTCGAGCTTCAGGGTGACCGGCTTGCCTTCCTTGAGCACGCGCTCGAGCTGGTCCGCGTCGGGCAGCGACAAGGCGGCGGCCGGGATCGCTTCCTTGGGGTCCTGGAAGCCGGTGACGCCCGTATGCGGGGTGCGGCTGTGCGGATCGGTGCCGGCGGAGCGCAGCAGGAAGGCGGCGGCGCCCATCTTCGCGGCCAGCACCGGGCCACCGGTGCGCGTGGCCGAGCCCATGCGGTAATCGTGGCCGTCCTTCTGCTGCTGCATGTGCGTCGAAACGTAGACGATCTTGCCCTTGACCGTCGCGGGGTCGGCCTTCTTGAAGGCGTCGAGGTCGTCGAAGCCGACGACTTCCGCGGTGAGGCCGCCTTGCGGCGTGCCGGCCGAATAACCCAGCGCCGTGAGCACCAGCGGCTGCGGGAACGGAGCGACGATCTCGGCATGCTCGCTACGGCGCTGCCACAACGGGTAGCTGACTTTCTCCGTATAGACCTTGTCGAAGCCCATCGCCTTGAACTTGGCCACCGTCCAGGCCACGGCACGCGCATCGGCGGCGCTGCCCGCCACGCGCGCGCCCACTTCCGTGGTCAGGCCGGAGACGAATTCGTAGCCGGTGTTGTCGTTCATGGCGCGGTCGCGCAGCGTGGTGGCGGCGGCGACGGCTTGGTCGGGAATCGTGGTGGCCTTCTCGGCGGCATGGGCGGAGAAGGCGAGTGCGAGGCACGCGGCGAGCGCGTGGAGGCGGAACGTATGACGCATGAGTGACCCCCGGGGACGGAAAGGTCGATTATGGCCCCGCGACGGGGTTTCCCGGCCTAGGTAGGAAGTCATGCATGGTCAGGTGGCGGCGGACCCTTCGACCGGCAATGTCACCACGACGCGGAGTCCTCCTTCCTTGCGGTTGCGCAGGGCCACGATGCCCCCGTGGTCCAGGACGATCGCCCGCACGGTGGCCAGTCCCAGGCCGATGCCGCCGGTATCGCGATTGCGCGACGCCTCCAGGCGGAAGAACGGCGTGAACACATGTTGCTGCATCGCCTCGGGAATCCCGGGACCGTCGTCGTCCACTTCCAGGACACAGTCGTCGCCGCTGGTGCGCAGGCGCAGCCGGACCCGGTGGCCATACTTGAGGCCGTTCTCCACGAGGTTCACGACCGCTCGACGCAAGGCGACCGGATCGCCTTGCAAGGTAATCGCGGAGCCGGATTGCACGCTCACCTCGTGGCCGACATCCACCAGGTCGTCCGCCACGCTCTCCACCAGCAGGCGGAAGTCCAGGGGTTGCCGCTGCACGCCCAGCGAACGGTCGCGGATGAAGTCCAGCGCGGCGGAGATCATCGCCTTCATCTCCTGGATATCGGCATCGACCTTGTCGCCCAGAGGGCTGGGCAGGCCGTCTAGCCGGAACGACAGGCGGGTGAGCGGCGTGCGCAGGTCATGGGCGATCGCGGCGATCATGTGCGTGCGTTCCTGCAGGAGACGGTTCACCCGGGCCTGCATCGCATTGAACGCGTCGACCGCCTTGCGCATCTCCGGCGGCCCTTCGCGCGGCACCGGTGGCGCATGGGTATCGGCGCCGAGGCGCTGCGCGGCTTCCGCGAAACGGTCGATCGGCGCGGCGAGGGCGCGGGCGAACAGCCAGGCCACCGGCAGCAGCGCCAGGGCGCCCAGGCCGAACAGCCATAGCAACTCCTGCTGCAACATGTCCGGAAAGGCCTCGCGCGGCACGGACACGACGCGCCATTGGCCGTCATCCTGTCGCAGCCCGATCACGGACCCCGCCCCCAGCACCGCATGCATGGGTCCCTGGCGGCGTTCGATGGCACTGGCGACGGCATAGACGCGCAACTTGTCCGTCGGCTGGAGAAGCAGATCGGACAGTCGTGTGGTCAGATGGGCCGAGAGGGTGGCGTCGAATTTCGCGGGCGGGGCGGGCGGGTCGGCCTGGGTAGCGATGTCGAGGTCGATGCCACCGGGCGGAGCCACCTCGTCACGCGCGGGCCCTTCACGATCGAACGGGCGCATGGCGAATGGCGGCATGTCCGGCTGCAACGTGGCCACCACGTCGAACAGGCTCGCCATCGGTGGCGGAGTCGGCGGGCGCACGACCAGCACGGCGAGCCCGATCGCGATGGAGAGCACCAGGGCGCAGACCGTCATCAGGAAGCTGCGGGCGAAGATCGACAGGCGCGAAAGCGCGATCACAGGCGTGAGACCCTCGGCAGCAACATGTAGCCCTCGTTACGGACGGTACGGATCATCTCTTCCTGCGCGCGATCGTTGAGCTTGCGGCGAAGCCGGCTTATCTGCGTGTCGATGGCGCGGTCGTACACCTCCGCCCGGCCGCCATGGACCAGGTCGAGCAGTTGGTCGCGGCTGAGAATGCGTTGCGGATGCTCGACGAAAGCGCGCAACAGCGAGAACTCCCCGTCGGAAAGATTGATGAAGATGCCGGTGGGGTCGCGCAGGTCGCGCCGCGTCACGTCCAGCCGCCAACCGGCGAAACCGTAGGGCCGCGCATCCTCGGTCTTGACCGGCTCCGCGCTGCCCGAGCGGCGCAGCACGGCGCGTACCCGGGCAAGCAGTTCGCGCGGATTGCAGGGCTTGGCCAGGTAATCGTCCGCGCCCACTTCCAGGCCGATGATCCGGTCGGTGTCGCTGCCCAGCGCGCTCAGGATGATCACCGGCGGACCATTGCTGGCCACCAACCGGCGGGCCGCGCTCAATCCATCCTCGCCGGGCATCATCACGTCGAGCACGACCAGGTCCGGCCGCTCGCGTTCGATCGCCGCGTTCATCTGGGCGGCGTTCTCGGCCGCCTGCACGCGGTAGCCGTGACCACCCAGGAAGGTGGTGATCAGGTCGCGCAGGTCGGGGTCGTCGTCGACGACGAGGATGAACGACTTCAGGTCCATGGGCATCCGTGGCTAGATACCAGATCAGTCTAAGCGCCGTGTGCCAGTCCGGCAAAAGAGCAGACACAAAGCTGACACACGAGGACAACCGGCGGTGACGCCGGCTCGGTAGTTTGAACGAGCCGTATCGCGTATTCCGGAGTCGTGTCTTGTTTTCCAATCAGTGCGTGTCCCAGCCCCCGGGGGATCTCGATGCCGGGGTGAACCGTGCCAACGCACGGCGGTTCTGGCAGGGATTCGCTGAAGGCACGGCCCGGCACGCCATCGCCACCAGCACGCTGGTCGACGGTTATGCAGGCGAGCGGCTGCGCCTGGGCGCGTTCCGGCACACGCCACACGTGCTGACCGACGAGGCGCTGCCCCGTGAACATCGCCAGGCCGTGCTGCTCACCCTGCAGCTCAATGGCCGCGCCCAGGTCGAACAGCACGACCGGCGCAGCGAGATCGAACCCGGCGATTTCTGCCTGATCGACCTTTCACGGCCTTTCCGCCTGGAGATCGATCGTTCCACCGTGCAGACGGTGCATCTACCCCTGGCCGTCCTGCGCGAGGCGGTGCCGCGCCTGGATGAAGTGTCGGCGGTCGGCCTGCATGGGCACCTCGGCTCGGTGGGATACCTGCGCGTGCTGTACCAGGAGATGTTCGCGCATCCCTCCGGGCTCACCGAAGCGGTGGCCGACCGGCTCGCCGATGCCATACCTCACATGCTCGCCGCCGCCCTCGAATCCATGGACGTGGCCGCCGCCGCGCCCTCGCGGTTGCGGCAGTACCACAAGCGGCAAGTGCGCCTGTTCGCTCGCGAGCACCTCTCCGATCCCGCGTTGTGCGTGGAAATGATCGCCAAGGGCGTGGGTCTCTCTCCAAGCCATCTGTTCGAATTATTTTCCGAAGACGACATCACCCTGATGCGCTGGGTGCGCATGGAGCGCCTCGCGCGCTGCCAGCGGGAACTTGCGGATACCAGCCTGCGCCATCGCAGCATCGCCCAGATCGCGCACGCCTGGGGATTCGGTGACATGACCCATTTCAGCCGTTGCTTTCGCGAACGTTTCGGCATGTCGCCCCGCGCCTATCGGCAAACGGCGATATCGGGAGCGCGGGCTATCGTCTCCCGCACGGACGTCCATACGTCCAACGAATGATCAAGTTACAGGGAAGTTTCCGCCATATGCGGACGTCTTCTTAACACTAAATTGAGGTCGTGGCCTCACTGCCACCGTTCACCACGTTATTGACGCGTCCATGGACCGGGTGGAGACGGCGCCTCGCCAAGGCGCCGGTCCGGGGACGCCGCACATCCAATCTTCTGGGGAGCTTTCCGCTGTGCTGATGAACAAACTGCAATTGATGCGCCTGAGCCGGATCAGCTTCGCGCTGGGCCTGGCGATGACCGGCGCCAGCGCGTACGCGCAGTCCACGACCGGTAGCGTCTTCGGCCAGGCACCGGCTGCCGAGGGCGAGTCGGTCCAGGTGAAGAGCACGTCCGGCGTCACGCGCGAAGTCGCCGTGGGTGCCGATGGCCGCTACACGGTGGGCTCGCTGCCGCTGGGCACCTATACCGTGTCGCTCGTGCAAGGCGGCAAGGTGGTGGATACGCGCAACGACATCACCCTGCGTGTCGGTTCCGGCACCGAGGTATCGTTCGCGACGGCATCCGGCGCGGATGCCACCAGCCTCGATTCGGTGACGGTCTCGGCGAATGCCTTGCCGGCCATCGACGTGAGCAGCGTCGACGCGCGCACGGTCATCACCTCGCAGCAGCTGTCCAAGCTCCCGCTGGCCCGTAGCGCCGAGGCGATCGCACTGCTCGCGCCCGGCGTCGTACCGGGCTACGGTGGCTTCACGGGCACCACCACCGGCGGTTCGCTGGTCTCTTTCAGCGGTTCGTCGGTCACCGAGAACGCGTACTACCTCAACGGGTTCAACACGACGGACCCGCTCAGCGGTTTCGGTGGCATCAGCCTGCCGTACGGGGCGATCGACCAGCAGGAAATCCTCAGCGGTGGCTATGGCGCGGCGTATGGCCGTTCCGACGGCGGCGTGATCAGCCAGAGCGGCAAGCGCGGCACCAACGAATGGCATTTCGGTGCGCAGGTGCAGTGGACCCCGGCTTTCGCCAGCGGCGTGAGTCCCGGCTCCTACTACGTTTCCGGCTCCAAGGCCGATACCCTTTATCGGCGCTATTCCGACAACAAGTCGTGGCAGGCGACCCAGAGCGCCTATGTGGGCGGCCCGTTGATCAAGGACAAGCTGTTCTTCTTCGCCGCGGTGGAAGGGCAGAAGCAGTCAGGTGACAGCGTGGGTTCGGTGACGTCGTCATACGACACCAAGTACGAGTACCACAATCCGAAGTGGTACTCCAAGATCGACTGGAACATCAACGACAACAATATCCTCGAACTGACCGGTGCGTCGACGAAGACCTCGTACAAGGGCAACCTGTACAACTACGACTACGCCACGAACAGCACCAGCGACCTCAACAGCTTCGACACGTCGACCAAGAACAGCGCGTCGGTCTACGTCGCCAAGTTCACCAGTTACATCACCGACGACATCACGCTTACCGCGCTCTACGGCAAGCAGAAGATGACGTACTACAGCGAAACGCCGGGGTACGACCCGACCCTGACGTACATCAGCGGCTCGGAATTCCAGAATCCGGACATCACCGGCGGAAACTCGATCGTCAATTCCCAGACGGTGCTCACGGCCGCCGACCCGACACATCGCGCGACGAGCAACAACCTGCGCCTCGACCTGTCTTGGAAGCTGGGCGATCACACGATCACGGCCGGCATCGACAACCAAAACTCGCACGACATGGATGATGGCGAGACCGGTACGGCCTGGATCTATGGTTTCGGCGACGCCGGCACGCCCATCAGCGACAGCCCGTTCGTCGCCGCGCCCAATACGGGTGCCGGTGGCGAGAACGGCTACTACGTGTCCAAGTACCTCTACAGCACGTCGGCGTCCGTGCGCGTGAAGCAGCGCGCGCAGTACATCGAGGACAGCTGGCAGGTCGACGACCGTTGGCTGGTGAAGATCGGCTTGCGCAACGATCAGTTCACCAACTACAACCCGGACGGTGACGCCTTCCTTCGCATGACCAAGCCCCAGTGGGCGCCCCGCCTCGGCTTCAGCTGGGACGTGAACGGCGATTCCACGCTCAAGGTGTACGGCAACGCGGGCCGGTACTACCTCGCCATGCCGGCGTCGGTGGCATTGCGCGCCGCCGCGGGTTCGCTCTATACCAACGAGTACTACACCTATACCGGCATCGACGGTAACGGCAATCCGACCGGCCTCACCCAGCTCGCATCCTCGACCGGCGGCGCGGTGTCGGCCAACAACGAATACGGCCAGGCACCGGATGCGAAGACGGTGGCCGCCAACGGCATCCAGTCCGAATACCAGGACGAGTACCTGCTCGGCTTCACCCAGCAGATCAACAAGGACTACGTCTGGGGCATGAAGGCGCAGGTACGTAAGCTGCGCAACATCCTCGACGATATCTGCGATACGAACACCATCGCTGCGAAGGCACAGTCACTCGGCTACGATATCGATCCGTCGACGCTCAACGGTTGTTACCTGTCCAATCCCGGCCGCAGCAACACGTACCGCATCCCCAATGGTTCGGGTGGTTACTACAACGTGAGCGTATCGGCCGATGAGTTCGGCATGCCCTCGGCCAAGCGCAACTATTACGGCCTGGAGACCTTCCTAGAGCATCCGTTCGACGGAACCTGGCAGGCGAAGGTCGACTACGTCTACTCGAAGAGCTACGGCAATTCGGAAGGGCAGGTGCGTTCGGACATCGGCCAGACCGACGTGTCGGCGACCGTCGACTGGGATTTCGGCAAGCTCATGGAGAACTCCAACGGCCTGCTGTCGAACGATCGCAAGCACCAGTTGAAGATCTACGGTTCATGGCAGGCGGCGCCCGAATGGATGCTTTCGGCGAACATCGCCCTGATGTCGGGCACGCCGAAGACGTGCCTCGGCTACTACGGCGCGGACGAGAGCAACCCGGTCGGTTATGGCAGCTACTACCACTACTGTGACGGCGTGCCTTCCGCGCCGGGCGATGCCGGTCGCCAGCCCTGGCAGCATATCGTCTCGCTTTCGGCGGAATACCGTCCGAAGTGGGCCGATCAGAAACTTGGCTTCAATGTGATGGTCTATAACGCACTCAACGAGTCGGTCGCCACGGCCACCTACGTTCTCCATGGCAGCTCGACTTCCGTGAACACCAACTACGACAGGGTCACGTACTGGAGCACGCCGCGCTACGTGCGCTTCGGCATCAACTACGACTTCTGATCGACGCCTCACCTTTTTCGCATACCAACAATAAGCGCCCGAGCCATCCCGGCTCTCCTCCCAGGGCGCAACGATCTCCCCGGATAGGCCGCCGATCTCCCAATCGGCGGCCTCTTTTTTTGGTAAGTGTTGGGTGGCTCGGGCTCGCCTTCGGCATCGCGGGTGGATGGTCGCGGCAAGAGCCGGCGAGTGCCACCCTCGGGGCCACGCCTCCGGCGACCCCTCAAGGAAGGGCCGCTGGCGCGGCCGTTTATCAATGGCCTGCGGCCGGGTCGTGAGCCAGCCGGGGTTCTTCGACTCGACATCCTGTCTCGCGAAGAAGGCCAACCATCCATGGTTGGCCCCCTGCGGGCCTGATCCGTCTGGATCACTCGCCTGCGCTAACGGCCCCGAGGGCGGCACTCGCCGGCTCTCCCCAACGACGAGGTTTGTTGCGGGAGAGCCACTGCTGCGATCGGCGCGCATGGCAAAAGCATGGGTTTTTGAGGATTCTTCTAAAGATGTCCTCATGCGGTATCGCTAAGCTGTCCTCATGAACCTAAGCACATGGACACTGCTTCCGCTGTTGTTGTTTCCCGCGCTGGCTGCGTGCACCGAGAAAAAAGACCTCAGTCCGCCGCCTCTGAATCCGCATCCGAAGGAAGCGCTGCACGTCACGGTGACGTTTGATCATCCCGAGGATGCCAAACGCTACCGCGTCACCATGAAGGCGCTTTATCAGAACCAGCAGCGCGAGTGTGGTTACTTCGACCCGCTTCGGGGTGGCGGTAGCTTTGTCTATCCCCACGGGACGTTCGACATTCCGAATGAAAGTCGGGACCAGAAACAGGCCCGGTTCGACGTCTACCTGGATAGGTACAACCAAGACGCCTGCAACTGGGAACTCGCGAAGCCTGGATTCACGGTTCATGACACCCTTACGGGACGTGATGCCTTCGGGTACTGGGGTCTCGACGAGGATCTGGCTCCCGGCAAGGAGTACAAGACCGTTTGCCAGTTCCAGGCAGATGATGATCCGCAAACCTGCTACGGCAGATGGCCGATGCCGGACGTGTCCCACTACAGCCGTGTCCCCATCACGGTTCATGTCTCCGATGACTCGGCACCCCTACATCCGAACGTACCGGGCTACTTCAGTCCTGGCAATTTCGTCAAACCCGTCACATCGAACGACGCACCAACCCTGTCCTCTCCGGGCAGCAACAATTGACGGTAATTTCTATCCAAGGAAACGGA
This sequence comes from Luteibacter sp. RCC_6_2, assembly GCF_041360655.1. Lineage (NCBI taxonomy): Bacteria > Pseudomonadati > Pseudomonadota > Gammaproteobacteria > Lysobacterales > Rhodanobacteraceae > Luteibacter > Luteibacter sp. RCC_6_2. Next base: position 46,366 of record NZ_JBFUPQ010000004.1, read on the forward strand.
TATGTCTCTTCCCTCCGAACAATATGCATTTCTCTCTCATACGATTTATGAGCCGCTGACGGTTGGCGAAGAAATAAGAAGCAATACTCGTTTTTATGAAGTGCTCTATGTCTCTCCCCCGTCCGCCACAAACTATCGCGGTGCGGTAGTGCGGGACGAGACGACCGGCCAGCTTATCATCGCGAACAAAGGCACCGACCCTTCCAGTATTCATGACATCACCGCCGATCTGGGCATGGGGATGATGGGTGCGCCCACTCAATGGCCTGAAGCGGCTGCGACGATGCGCTGGGCTTTGCATCACGCCGAGAAGAATCATATCGCTGTAAGCGACATCAGCATCACCGGCCACTCCCTCGGCGGCGCCCTTGCGCAAATGCAAGCCGCCATGCCCGAATCGGCGGGCATACACGCGGAAACCTTCAACACCTATGGCGCCCGCTCCATGGCCGAGGGACTGGGTCTGGATGTCCGGGCCGCGGAGGATCGTGTCGTCAACCACCGCATGTACCACGATCCGGTGTCGACGCTCGCCGATTCGATTGGGCGCAGTGTGGACTACATGGATCACGCCGATTATCAGCGCCATAAGCAGGGCGGTCTGTCGCCGGTCGGCGAGGTGGGCGCCGTCGGCCGCGCGCACGGCATCGGCAACTTCTGGAACAACGAAAGCAATCAACCGGCGGCGGTGTTCGCGCATAACTACATGCGCGACCTGCACCATCGCCCGTTGGACGACTTGCCCCGTGGCGTTCCACTGGATCTGTCGGCGCCCTGGCACATGCTGGGCGAGCAGCAGGAGCGCACCGCCGTGCCGCCATTGGCGGCGACCGCCGGCATGGACGAGATGTTCGAGTATCTGTGCAAGGCCATGGAGCAGGACGACGAGGGTTTCATGGAGGCGCTTCGCCAGGTCGGCCAGACCGATGCCGCCAAGGAATTCCACATGGAGGCGGCGCGGCAGGTGGATATGGAAGACCGTATCGCGTCCCTGGAAGCGCAGGTGCAGCAGGCCCAGGAGCAGCAGTTTCGCAGGTCCGGGAGATCAGCGGCCCGGTGATGCGCCTGTAAGCTTTCCTGGTGGGAGTGTCCTGGTGGGAGCGTCGCTGTCGTGGGAGCCGCTTCAGCGGCGATGGGTGCTTGTCTCGACCTGGCCCGCTGCCGCGGGATCGCCGACAAGGTCGGCTCCCACCATGTCTGCTCAACCTTGATGGCGGTGAGTCTTGCTGTTGTGGGAGCCGCTTCAGCGGCGATGGGTGCTTGTCTCGACCTGGCCCGCTGCCGCGGGATCGCCGACGAAGTCGGCTCCCACAAGTCACCGGTGCACCCAACCAGTCACCGGTATATCCAACCAATCACGGGTGCACCAGCTAATTGTGGTGCACCCGGCTGGTCGGAACTGCTTTCAGTCGCTCAGGGTTGTGCGCCTGCGTGGATGGTTGCCTCGTTGATGGCGCGTACCTTGGCCTCGTCGACCTTTTCGACCTTGCGGTCGTAGGTGTACAGGCCGTTGTGTTCGCCTTCGACGTCGGTGATCTGGGTGTAGACGCTGCCGGATACACCGATGACGGGTCCCTTGTCGCGGAGTACCGCGGTGTTGGCGACGTAGCCATCGTTCAGTGCGGCGTTGTCCTTGACCTCACCATAGGGGTTGATGGCCGTGTTGGGCCACATATGTCCCGGGACGCCCAAGGTGAGGCCGCCGTGTTCGCCGTCCATGGAGGCGCGGGTGGCGTCGGGGTGGGGCAGGCCGGGCCCTTGATAGTCATGGATATCGTAGACGTCACCGGCGTGTGGGTCGCCCTTGGTGTCGCAACAGTTGAGGCCGCTGCGCGCATTCACCAGGCGCGAAGGGTCGAGTTGCTTGATCTGCTTCGCCAGTTCGGCGGCGGCGGGGATGCTCCACTGGCCCCAGCCTTCGTTGAATGGAATCCAGCCGATGATCGAGGTCGTACCCATGAGCTGTTCGACGATGGCCGAGACGTCCGTGCGGAAACCGGCCTTGTCCGCTTCGCTGAGTTTGTCGTTATGGCCGTTCGGTAGCGAAGGCATGTCCTGCCACACCATCAGGCCGAGGCGGTCGGCCCAGTAGTACCAGCGCGCCGGCTCCACCTTGATGTGCTTGCGGATCGTGTTGAAACCGAGGTCGCGGGTCTTCTGTATGTCGAACCTGAGTGCCTCGTCGGTGGGGGCGGTGTAGATGCCGTCGGGCCAATAACCCTGGTCGAGCGTGGCGAGCAGGAAGGTCGGCTTGCCGTTCAGCACGATGCGGTTGCGTCCGCCCACTTTCGCGATGGCGATGCTGCGCAGGCCGGCATAGCTGGTCACTTCATCGCGCTGGTCACCCTGGGCAAGCGTGGCCTTGAAGGTGTACAGGAACGGGTCCTGGGGACTCCATGTGCGCGGATGCGCGATGGCCAGGTGCAGTGGCTTGCTGGCGGGCCCCTTCGCCTCGCCTACCGGCTTGCCATCGGCATAGGCGATGACATGCAGCGTCGCGTCACCGCCGTCGCCATGCAGCTTCGAGGTCACCGTGAAGGCGTCCAGGCTCGAAACAGGTGTGAAATCCAGTTGCGCCAGGCTGGTGGCCGGCACGGGTTCCAGCCACACCGACTGCCAGATGCCGGAGGCCGCGGTATAGAATATCCCCTCGGGCTTCAGCCGCTGCTTGCCCACCATCACGTCCGCGGCGTCCACGGGCGCATGCACGGCGACGACGATTTCCTGGGGACCACCGGCACGAAGCGCCTTCGTGATGTCGGCACCGAAGGAGGTGTAGCCACCCTTGTGGCGAACCACTTCCGATCCGTTGACGTACACCGTCGCGTCCTGGGCCACGGCGCCGAAATTCAGCCGCAGGCGCTGGCCATTCGCGGTGAAGGAAGCGGGGACATCGACCAGTCGCCGGTAGAACATGAAGTCGGCATGCTGCTGCACGCCCGAAAGCACGGACTCGACCGGATACGGAACCAGCACCCGATCCTTCAAGGACTTTCCGAACGGCGGCGCGGTCTGCTCGTCGGCCGCCGTGTATTGCCACAGCCCGTTGAGGCTCATCCATTGCGGATGTTCCAGCGACGGGCGCGCCAGTTGCGGTCGCGGATACTCGGGCAAGGCGTTGTCGGGCGAAACCTCCGCCGTCCATGGCGTCGCCAGGGGCGCCTTCTTTCCGCTCCACGTGGTCGCCTGTTCCGGCGTGGGTGCCGCCGCCGTGCCGGCCGTCCCGCCTGTCGACATGGACGGCGGCGCGTCGTGCGGATCGGTGCCCCACGTCTTGCTCGGCTCCGGCCCCATCGTGAGTATCAGCGTCGCTCCGTTCTCGATATCGCCATGACTGAACCAGGGTTTGTTCCATGGCTTGCCGTCGAGCGTGGCGGACTGGATGTACATGTTCCGTGCGGAATTGTTGCGTGCGACGATCTCGAACACCTTGCCATTGCCCATGCGCAGACGAACGCGATCGAAGATCGGACTACCGATGATGTACTCGGGGCGGGACGGGTCGACCGGGTAGAACCCCATCGCGCTCAGCACGTACCACGACGATGTCGAGCCCTGGTCGTCCATGCCGGGATAGCCGTATCCCGTGGCATCGCTGCCATAGAGGTCGGCGAGGATGCGGCGCGTGAGCGCCTGCGTCTTCCAGGGCTGTCCGCTCCAGGTGTAGAGATAGGCGGCCTGCTGGTCCGGCTGGTTACCCTGCACGTACTGCCCGATCACGCCGGTGCAATCGCGACAGATCCCTTTCGGCTGGTACGGCGTGCTGAAGAACATATCGAGCTTGGCGTTGAACGCATCGCGTCCGCCGAGCAGGTTCATGAGGCCTTGCACGTCGTGCGGTACCAGCCATAGCGTGGACCAGCCCGAGGCTTCCTTCATCATGAAGTTGTAGTACGGCTCGGCTGGGTCGAAGGGCGAGATCCATTTGCCATCCTCCGTCCGGCCGCGGAAGAAGCCGACCGAAGGATTGAACACGTTGCGGTAGTTCGCGGCGCGCCGGAGGAATGTGGCGGCATCGTCGTTCTTGCCGAGACGGTGGGCCATGTCGGCGAGGGCATGGTCGTCCCAGGCATATTCCAAGGTGGTGGCGACGCCCGCCTTGCCGCCGGCGTAAGGCGGGCTCGGATTTCCCGGAGGAACGATGTCCGAAATCCATCCGTTCTTCACGTACTCGGCGAGATACCCACGTGGCCCCTTGGGATCGGTGGCGTTCTTGCGCAGCGCGTCATACGCGGCGGCGTAATCGAACGGGATGCCACGTTGCATCGCGCCGTCGTAGAGGAACACCGCGTGGTCGCCGTGGAACGACGTGTTCATGTAGCCGCGTTCGCGCGCACGGTCCAGTTCCGAACGCATGATGTCCTGCACGACGGACGGCGCGAGCAGCATCAGGAGCGTGATCTGGTTGCGGCCGGTGTCCCAGAACGGTACGGGGCCGTAATGGTCGTAGTCGGCCACCTGATCATGGCCTTCGGCGTCCGTGTAGTGCTCGCCCTTGCGGGCGATCATGCGCGGGCTGGCGAAGGAGTGGTAAAGCGTCGAATAGAACAGCTCGCGCTGCTTCGGCGTACCGCCGGTCACCTCGACTCGGTCGAACAACTCCGCCCACTTCGCCCGGGCTTTCGCATGCACCCGATCGAAGTCCGCGTCGCTGTCCTGCGCGCGAAGCCGCTGCTCGGCTTCCTGGGCACTGTGGCCATGAGCGATGCGCACCACCACCTGGTCGCCGGCCTTCGTGTCGAAGGTGACGTAAGCACCGGCGTAATCGCCCGAGACCGTGCGGCGGCCTGCCTGCACGTCTTCGTGTCCCAGCCCCTCTCCCGTGTGGGTCACCTCGGAGTGGAAGCTCCCGAAGCTGGCGAACGGCCGCGAGAATTCGGCGACGAAGAAGGGGCCGTCGGCGTCCCTGTCCCTGCGCCCGGCGGTGGCGACGCCACGAATGATCCGGTCACCCACCACTTCCACGTCGCCGCCCGCGCGGCGCAGGTTGACCACGACGTTGGAGCGGTGGCTCTCCGGGAAGGTGAAGCGCATCAGGCTGGTCCACTGCGTCGCGGTCAGCTCCACCTTGGTGTGGAATGTCGCGAGGTCGACCGTGTAGTAACCCGGCGACGCCTTCTCGGTCGCCTTGTCGTAATACGAGGTCGCGTAGTCGGGCGGCACCGTCCAGTCGCCCACGACAGGCATGACCATCGGCGCGCCGCGCGCCCCATAGGTCGAGCCGCCACCGGTGAAACCGAACATGACGGGACGCCGGTAGTCGTACGCCACCGGGACACCCGTGGCGAAACCCAGGTCGGCGTTGATGTTGACCGGTGCCGCCTCGGTGGCGCTCTGCGGAAGGCTCGCGCCCGGCGTCGTCATGCCCGTGTAGGTGGGCTCGCCGGGCGGTGGCGCGTTGCCGAGCAGCGCCTGGTTGTCGAGCGAGGCGGTGCCCACCAGGGGGTTGGCGATGTCCACCGGCGCCGCGGAGGACGTCGTGGACTGGTTGTCCTTCGCCAGCAGGGCCGTCGCCGTGGTCGCGGCGAGCACCGACAGCGCGACGGCTAGGGCACGGTGGGGAAGACGTGCCGTGGATGCGTTCATGGGTCATTCCTTCGCTTGGAAAGAAGACGGGGCCGGGCGATGTGCCCGGCCCCGTCGTTTTTTTACTTGTTGCTGTCACCACCGAACTTGTAGGTCACGCCCACGTAGTACTGGCGGCCCGGGTACAGCAGCTGGACCAGACGCGAGCGGGTGTCGCCGCCCAGGTAGGTATGCGGCCTCGCCTTGTTGAAGTTGATGATCGACGCGGTGACCATGAAGTGCTTGTTGAACTCGTAGTCGCCATTCAGGTCGATCTGGTGGTACGGCTGCGCGTAGATCGGCAGGCCGGCGGCCAGGCCTTCCATCGTGCGACCCGTCCAGTTGTCGCTGGCACGCAGCAGCAGGCCGTTCTTTTCATAGAACAGCGAGACGTTGGCCGCATACTTCGCGCTACCGATCAGCTCGGCCTTGCCGACCTGCGTATCGCCCAGCGACACCGCGGTTTCATTGGTGTGGTTGAGCGTGTAGTTGGCGATGTAGCCGAAGCCCGTGTCCCAGGTGTGCTGCGCGTAGATCTCGATGCCCTTCGACGTGCCGGAGCGGCCGTTGGCGTTGGTGCTGTACTGCTTGAAGTTCGTCTGGGTACCGCCCACGTTCACGTCGATATTGTTGACGGTGACCGGGACGACGAAGTTCTTCACCTTCTTCTGGAAGAAGTCGATACCGACGACGCCGTGCGGCGCGTAGTACCACTCACCGGCGAGGTCGAACTGGGTGGCGGTGAAGGGCTTCAGCTCGGCGTTGGCGCCGGAGCCGTACCAGCCCGGCAGCGGGGCGCCGAACTGCTTGCGGTCGTTGTAGTACTCCTGCGTGTTGTTGGTCAGCTGGCCCAGCTGGGCCAGGTCGGTGTAGTTGGCGCGGGCCATCGCCTGTGAACCGGCGGCGCGAAGGACGAAGTTCTCCGCGATGGTCCACGCGATGTTGAAGCTCGGCAGGAACTTGTTGTAACGCTTGTTGGTCGTCGAATTGTTGAAGTTCTCGACCACCGCCACTTCGCGCGGCAGGTACTGGAAGTCGCCCGGCGCGCACGCGCCACCGCCTGCGTTCACCCCCGAAGCAGGGCAGATCAGGATGTTGCCGCCCGCGTCGTGGTAGTACACCGCGTTGTTGGTGGTGACCTGGTTGGCAACGGTGAGGTCCTGCTTCGTGGTGACGAAGCGCACGCCGACGTTGCCGCGCAGGGTGCCCGTGTCGAAGTTGGCCTGCACATAGGCCGCCGCGATCTTCTCGCCGATCGACGACTTGTTCTGCGGCTTGTTGTAGATCGTCCGGTCGTAGGTGTTGTTGAGATAGTTGTAGTACGCCGGATAGTTGATGGCCGGGAAGATGCTGTCACCGTAGGCATGGTTCACGCCATTGAGGTAGTTCGACAGCAGGAAGTTGGACGGCAACTGGCCCGCGTTCGGATCGCAGGTCTGGAACTGCAAGGTGGTGCCCTTGCAGTACCAGCGCACTTCGTTGCTCTGCTGCTCGGCATTCGCATCGCTGTACTTCGCGCCGAACTGCAGCGACTGCAACCACGAGGAATCGAACGCCCAGGTGAAGTCCGCTTGCGCGAAGTTCTGCGAGTTGCGGGTATTCACCATGTTGGAGCCCGTCGAACCCAGGTCGACCTGGCCGGCACCGGCCTGCATGTTCTGCAGCACGGACGGATCGGCCGTGATGCCCGGCTTGCCGCTGAGGTTCCACGCGGCGCCGGTGCTGCCATTCACCCACTGGCCATTCACGAAGTTGCGCGGCTTGGCGGCCATGCCCAGTTCGATCGAGGGGCCACCTTTCGCCCAGGTCCGGCCGACGTTGAACGAACCGCTCAGGTCGCCGCCGTTATCCCACTCGCCTTCCAGGTTGAGGGTCTGCGAGGTCGCCTTCTCGACGGAATAGTTGCCGTTGAGCCACGGGATTTCCGTGTTGCACACGTCCACCGCCTGGCGGCTGGCACCGGTGACCGGGTTCACCGTGGAGTTGCAGCCGACGCCGGCGGGCGGGAGCACGTAGTTCGCACCGGTGACGATGGTGCCCGACTTGTCGAAGGTCAGGCCATTGGGTGCGAGAAGGCGGCCGTTCTGGTCGGCGTAGTTCGTATTGTTCGGCAGGCCCCACTCGGGAATCTCGAGGGTGTTGGTGATCTGTGTCTGCTCGCGTTCGAACCGGAAATAATTGCCCGTCAGCAGGAAGTGGTCGCTCGGCTTGAACTGCATCGTGGCCTGGGCGCCCTTGGTCTTCAGGGTCAGGTCGTTGCGGCTCGTGGCGAACTGCTGCGGCATCCAGAAGCCATTGGAGATGTTCCCGGCCTGATCGACGACGCCGTTGCCCCACAGGTCGATGTTGTTGTTGACCCCAGAGCTGTACGGATTGCCGTGGACGTCCACCGGCGGCTGCGTACAGGTCTCATGATCCTTGCAGGCGTCCGACCACCAGTGCCAGCTGGAGGCATCCGCCGAGTACGTGGTCGCCTGGCGCTTCTGGTAGGCACCGGCGACGAGCACGCCGAACGTCTCGTCCTTGTTCTTCCACGACCACAGCGCGGCGCCCTGCGGTTCCGTCTTCGAACTGGTATCCGAGCTCGCGGCGGTGCCGGTGACGAAGCCTTCGTTGGCGCCCATTTCGAGCGGGCGGCGGGTGCGCAGGTCGACGTTGCCACCGATGCCGCCTTCGTCCAGGCGTGCTTCCAGGCTCTTGTAGAGCTTGATGTCCGAGAACATGTTCGCCGGGAACAGCGTGTAGTTGAACGAACGCGTCAGGCCCGCCGAGGTATCGGCCGAGGCGACGTAGTTGCCGTTCAACTGCGTATAGGTCAGCTCGGGTGCGAGGCCGCGGATGCTCACCGTCTTGCCTTCGCCCGATTCACGGCTGATGACCACGCCCGGAACGTGCGCCAGCGCGTCGGCGATGTTCTTCGCGGGGAACTGCGCGATGTTCTGCGCGTTGATGACTTCGACGATGGAATTGGCTTCGCGCTTGTCCAGCACGTTCTGGTCGATCGACTGGCGGTAGCTCGTGACGACGACGGTATCGAGATTGGTGGGACTGGGCGACTGCCCGCGTTTTTCCTTATCGGCTTTCTTTTGCTTGTCGTCCTGGGCCGCAGTCGCACTATCGGACGTTTGCGCCGGCGCGGACGCCGGCGCGGTGGCCGGCCCGGATGTCTGTGCGAACGCGTCCGAGGGAATCCCCAGGTAGCCGACAAGCGACAAGGTCGCCGAGGCGAGCGCGGCGTAGAGCGGCTTGCGCTTGAGCATGTATGGCAGGTAAGTCATTTTTTTCTGTGTCCCCTCAGTGATGCGCCTGTGTGGATTCGGCGCGGTACTCCCCCGTTGAACCACTGCTACGTGTGCGCTTTATCGATGCACGCGTCCTCCTCTGTTCTCGACTTGGATCGATCCAAATTTCTGGCGTGCCACGGTCGCCGGCGTGTCGGCCGCGGATGGCAACTCAGGAAGTCGCTACGGCAGGAATCTGCCGAGGAAGGCGCAGGGAGATCGGTACGCCCCGGCGATCGAGGTCTCCCCTGGGGACGCGGCCAGCCGGTTGCCGCGTGGATCGGACATGATGAAAATGCGAGCGATTATCGGTTCCACGTCACGGCTCCCCATTCGTTCGACAGGCTTCGTGGCAAGCAGCGACGCGCGGACGGCGCGGTGTACGCACGTCGCGGTTCTCCTCACCCCGTTCCAGGTCGGGATGCTTCGTCGCCACGGCGTGGCGCGAGGCTCTCCTGGCTTGGATCGATCTAATTTCCCCCGGGGCGCAAATTAAGGCGCTGAAGTCGAAGGTGTCACGCTGCACCGCAAAAACTCGCTGTCGGACCGGTCATGGGCGAGTCCACGCCGGGCATACCCGATCCCGGGGTAACTCCCTGATGTTTCCTGCATTTGAAGCTATGCTCGCTATCCGATGGCGCACCGGCCATCACAGGGGAAATCGTTATGACGAGATGGGTCGCGCTGGCCTTTGGGCTGGCAGCCGTGGTGTGTGGGCCGGTTTCAATATCCGCCGATGCACCTGTGCGGCGTGTCGTGCGGGATGAAAGCCTTTCGCCTTCGTGCGGAAGCAAGCCGGCCAAGGTCGACGACTCGCGCTTTGTCGTCATCGGTGGGATCGAGCAGTGGGTGACGGCCAAGGGAGACAGCTGCGCCAATCCCATCCTCCTCTTCATCAGTGGAGGTCCTGGCAATCCGCTCAGCGGTCTTTCCGATAGCATCTACGGTGCCGGCGAGCGTGACTTCATCGTCGTCCAGTGGGACCAGCGCGGTGCCGGCATGACCTATGGCCGCAGTCCCCCGGCGCCGGGAGAGACGCTGACGATCGAGCGGATGGCGCAGGACGGAAACGAACTGGCCGCCTATCTGGCCAAACGCTATGGAAAGCGAAAGGTCATTTTGTGGGGCAGCTCGTGGGGCTCGATCCTTGCCGTGCATATGGCCAAGGCGCATCCCGAGTTGTTCTACGCGTACGTCGGCACGTCCCAGATAGTCAATTCGGTGGAGGCCCAGGCAGCGAGCTACGAAAAGCTCTCGCAACTCGCCGTGAAAGAGAAGGACGAGGGCTCACTCGCCGTGCTCAGGCAGGTCGGATCGCCGCCGTGGACCGATCCGCGCAGCTTCGGGAAAGTGCGCCGGATCATTCGCAAGTACGAGGCAAGGGTCACGTTGGCGCCCCCGGCGCACTGGCATCGCGCGGCTGTCTACACCACGGCCAAGGCAGAGGCGGATTACGAGGCGGGCGAGGATTATTCCTTCATGAATTTCGTCGGGATGCACGGCGACGGCATGCTGTCGAAGGTCGACCTGCCGAGCCTGGGCACGGACTTCGCCATCCCGGTGTTCTTCGTCGAAGGGGCGCACGACTTGCTGGCGCCACCGGAGTTGGCCCGCCGGTATTACGAGTCGATCAAGGCGCCGGCCAAAGGCTGGGTCTTGCTCGAACACTCCGGACACGATCCGAACCAGGAAGTCGTCGATGCCGAGTACAGGGTGCTCCGCGAGAAGGTCCTTCCGCTGACGCGAGATAAATAAGCCGACCCTGGATAAGTAAGCCGACCCTACATAAATAAGCCGACTCTGTCGGCGATAAGCCGTTGTGGGAGCCGACTTTGTCGGCGATCCCGCGGCAGCGGGTCAGGTCGAGGCAAGCACCCATCGCCGCTGAAGCGGCTTCCCACCAGAGCGTCGGCTCCCACAAAAAGCGTCGGGGCGGGACTTTACGGCCGCTGTTGCGACTTCAGCAGGTCGCGGATCTCGGTGAGCAGGGCCACGTCGGCCGGGGGCGCCGCTGGGGCTTCCTCTTCGCGGCGGCTGAGGCGGTTGATCGCCTTGACCACGAGGAAGATCGCGAAGGCGATGATGATGAACTGGATCAGGACGTTGATGAAAACGCCGTACTGCACGGCCACCTCGGCCGTCTTGGTGGCCGCGTCGGCGGGCTTCAGTACCCACTTCCAGTCGGAGAAGTCGATGCCGCCAATGGCCCAGCCGATCGGCGGCATGATGATGTTATCGACAAGCGACGTGACGATCTTCCCGAACGCGGCGCCGATCACGACACCGACGGCGAGATCGACCACGTTACCGCGCAATGCGAATTTCTTGAATTCCGCAACGAAACTCATCGGTCCTTCTCCTCATGGCATGGCTGAAACATTCGCGAAGTCAGACCACGCGCCCTTCGAGCGTGGCGATGCCTTCCAGCGTGGCACGGAAGCGGTCGCCGCGCTGGAGGGCGGCGACGCCCGCCGGCGTGCCCGTGTAGACGATATCACCGGCTTTCAGTTCGAACAGCCTGGATAGGGCGCTGAGTATTTCCGGCACGTCGAGCACCATGTCGGCGAGCGTGGCCTGCTGGCGTGTTTCGCCGTTGATCTCCAGGACGATGCGCGTGCCGGCTCCAGGGCTGGCCTCACTGGCGGGAACCAAGGCGGAAACCGGCGCGGAATGGTCGAATCCCTTCGCCACGTCCCACGGTGCGCCCTTGGCCTTGGCTTGCGCCTGCAGGTCGCGGCGGGTGAGGTCCAGCCCCACGCCATAGCCCCAGACCAGCGCGCGTGCCTCGTCGACGGAGAGGTTCGATCCGCCCGCACCCAGGGCCACGACCATTTCCACTTCATGGTGGAGGTCGTTCGTGGCGGACGGGTAGGGCACGTCGGCGCCGTCGGTGACGATGGCGTCGGCGGGCTTGGTGAAGAACATCGGGTTCGCCTTGTCGACCGAGGCGCCCATTTCGCGCGCGTGGTCGGCGTAGTTGCGGCCGATGCAGAAGACACGACGAACCGGAAAGCGCTCGGCGCGACCGGCGACGGGGATGCTCGGCGGGGCCGGCGGTGGAATGACGGTATTCATGCGCCAAGCGTATCAGGTGACACCTGTCACGACAGATGACTGATGCCCGAAAGTGGTGCACGTTCCGCGCGAATCGCATGATCTTGCCAGGGCGGCAGGCATGCGCTCGACCATCACGGGGACCCTGGGGAAGATGAATTCGAACAAGGAGCTGCTCCGGCAGCTGAAGATCGACAAGTCGCAGAAGGAGCCGCATGGCGAGAGCCGCGGGGGAACGCGCACCGTGCTGGTCGTGGTCGTCGTGTCGTTCCTCGTGCTCGTCGCGGCCGCAGGCGTCAGGGTCTTCCTCGCCCACCGGCCCGTGGAGGTCCGCACCGCCACGGCCGTATCGCCCAGCGCGGGCGCCGAGGCGGGGGCCGTATTGCAGGCGACCGGCTATGTCACCGCCCGGCGGCAGGCGACCGTCTCCGCGCAGATCACCGGCACCCTGGTCGAGGTACTGATCGAGGAAGGCGACCGGGTGAAGAAGGGCCAGGTGCTGGCCCGGCTCGAAGACAACGCCCTGCGCGCCAGCCTGGAGTCGGCCCGCGCCAACGCGGCGGCGGCGCACGCCAGCGTGGCCCAGACCCAGGCCCAGCTCGACCAGTCGCTGCGCGATGCGGACCGGCAGGAAGCGCTTGTCGGCCGAGGGCTGGTGTCCCGTCAGCTGGCCGAGCAGAGCCGCACCCAGGCCCATACCTTCCGCGCCCAGCTCAACACGACACGCCGTCAAGCCGATGCGGCCGAGGCACAAGTGGCCGTGGGCCAGGTGAATCTCGACTACACGGTGATCCGCGCGCCCTTCGATGGCGTGATCACCGACAAGGCGGCGCAGGTGGGCGAGATCGTCTCGCCGCTATCGGCGGGCGGCGGCTTCACCCGCACCGGCGTCGGCACGATCGTCGACATGGATTCGCTGGAGATCGACGTCGACGTCAACGAGGCCTATATCGGCCGCGTGCAACCGGACATGCCCGCCGAGGCGGTGCTGGACGCTTATCCGGACTGGCGCATCCCGGCCCACGTGATCGCCATCGTGCCCGCCGCCGACCGCGGCAAGGCCACGGTGAAGGTTCGCGTGGCGCTCGAGAACAAGGACGCACGCATCGTGCCCGACATGGGTGTTCGCGTGTCGTTTCTCGAACGGCGCGCCCCCGCGCAGTCCAGCGCGCCCAAGGGCGTACTCGTGCCCACGTCGGCGATCGTTCGTCGTGACGGCCAGGAGGTCGTCTATACGGTCGCCGATGGCAAGGCCATCCGTCACCAGGTCACGGCGGCGAAACAGGGTACTGGCGAGCTTCGCCTGGTGACCGATGGCGTGGCCGCCGGCGACACCGTGATCGTTTCTCCTCCCGATTCCCTCGCCGACGGCGCCGCCGTTCGCGTCGCCACCTCATCACCCTGATACGCACGGAGACATAGCGATGGCCACCCTGATCGACATCCAGGATCTTTCCAAGGTCTACGAGCGCGGCCGGCAGAAGGTCGAAGTGCTGCACGGCGTGAACCTGCGCATCGAGGAAGGCGACTTCCTCGCCCTGATGGGCCCGTCGGGCTCGGGCAAGACCACCCTGCTGAACCTGATCGGCGGCCTGGACACGCCGACCGGCGGGAGCATCACGGTCGGCGGCGACCGTATCGACCAGCTGGGGTCCGGCGCGCTGGCGAAGTGGCGAGCGGCGCATGTCGGCTTCGTCTTCCAGTTCTACAACCTCATGCCGATGCTGAGCGCGCAACGCAATGTCGAACTGCCCTTGCTGCTGACGAAGCTGTCCGGCGCGCAACGCAAGCAGAACGCGTCGATCGCGTTGCAGCTGGTCGGCCTCGCCGACCGGGCGACGCACAAGCCTTCCGAGCTGTCCGGTGGACAGCAGCAGCGCGTGGCGATCGCCCGCGCCATCGTCTCCGATCCGACCTTGCTCGTCTGCGATGAGCCGACCGGTGACCTGGACCGTCAGTCCGCCGAGGAGATCCTGGGCTTGCTGCGCGAGCTCAACCGCGAGCACGGCAAGACCATCGTGATGGTGACCCACGATCCCAAGGCCGCCGAATACGCCAACCACACCCTGCACCTCGACAAGGGCACCCTCGTCGAACAGTCCTTGGCCTGACGCGGAGGATGCCGGCATGAAATACCTGCACCTCATCTGGGCCGCGCTGTTCCGGCGCAAGGCCCGCACGTTCTTCACGCTGATCTCGATCCTCGCCGCGTTCCTGCTGTTCGGCATGCTCGACGCGACGCGTGCGGCCTTTTCCTCGGGTGGCAGCGTGATCGGCGTCGACCGCCTCATCACCACCTCGCGCTATTCCATCATCCAGTCGCTCCCGGCCAGCCTCGCCACGCGCATGCAGGCCGTCCCCGGGGTGAAGTCGGTGGGGCATGCCAACTGGTTCGGCGGTATCTACCAGGACCCGAAGAACTTCGTGCTCAGTTTCGCGGTGAGCGACAATTACGTCGATATCTACCAGGAGATCGTGCTTCCGCCGGAGCAGCGCAAGGTGTACGAGTCGACACGAACCGGCGCGATCGTGGGCGAGGCGCTGGCGAAGCGGTTCGGCTGGAAGGTCGGTGACAAGGTCCCGCTGCAATCCACGATCTTCCCGCAGCGCAATGGCGACAAGACCTGGCCATTCGACATCGTCGGCATCTACACGCCGGCCAAGGGCGCGGCCAACGGCACCGACCAGCAGTTCTTCTTCCATCACAAGTATTTCGAGGACGCGAACGCTTTCCAGAACGTCGGTACCACCGTGGGCTGGTACGTGGTGAAGCTGACCTCGGCCGACCAGGCGGATCGCGTGGCCAAGGCCATCGATGCCCTGTCGGCCAATTCGGACCATGAAACCAAGACGCAGACGGAACAGGCGTTCAATGCCTCGTTCGCCAAGCAGCTGGGCGACATCGGCCTGATCGTCTCGGCGATCATGGGCGCGGTGTTCTTCACCCTGATCCTGCTCACCGGCAACACCATGGCGCAGGCGGTCCGCGAACGGACCAACGAACTCGCGGTGCTGAAGACGATCGGATTCTCCAGCCGCAGCGTGCTCTGCATGGTGCTGGCCGAGGGTGTGTTGCTGCTCGTGCTCGGCGGTGTCTTGGGGCTCGCGCTGGCCGGGGTGCTCGTGCCGATCGTGGCGAAGGGCAGCGGGGGCATGCTCAACCTGCCGCCGATCGGCACGCAGACCTGGGTACTCGGGATCGTCCTGATGCTGGCCATCGGCGCGCTCGTCGGCCTGCTGCCCGCCATCCGCGCCATGCGTCTCAACATTGTCGATGCGCTCGCCGGGCGCTGAGGGAACACACGATGAAATCCGCAAAGAAGTTCGGAACCGGCGTCCTCACCTTGCTGGTGATCGCGGCCTTTCTCGCCGTATGGATCGCCTTGCCCTGGCCGGGCGTGGTGACGCTGGCGGTGGTGCTCGCCCTGTGGATGGCGCTGACCCGCCGCGGCCGGCAGACCTGGGAGGTGACCAAGGTGGGCCTGGCGACGGTCACCCAACGGCTGGGTTCGTCATCGGTCGTCGTCGTGGGCATCGCCGGCGTCGTCGGCGTGCTGGTGGCGATGCTGGCCATGAGCGAAGGCTTCGCCGAAACGCTGCGCTCCACGGGCAACGAACACACCGCCATCGTCCTTCGTGGCGGTTCACAGGCGGAACTCAATTCGATCCTCGATCGCGACAGCGCGAACGTGGTGATCCAGGCGCCGGGCGTGAAGAAGGATGCGAAGGGCAGGCCAATCGCTTCCGGCGAACTGGTGGTCGTGGCGAACCTGCCACGCAAGGGCGATCCCACCAGCGACTCGAACGTGCCCATCCGCGGCGTGAGCGAGGACGTCTGGAGCTTGCGCGACCAGGTGAAGATCGTCGAGGGCCGCAAGTTCCAGCCAGGGCTGCGCGAGTTGATCGTCGGCAAGGGTGCCAAGGCGCAGTTCGAAGGCCTCGATGTGGGCAAGTCCATCCGGCTTGCCGGGCAGACGTGGACCGTCGTCGGCGCCTTCGAATCGAAGGATGCCCTCGAGTCGGAACTGTGGGGTGACACGCAGAGCGTCGCTTCGGCCTACCGTCGCGGCAGCAGCGTGCAATCGGTGACGGTGTTGCTCGACTCGCCCAAGGCGTTCGACGCGTTCAAGGCCTCGCTGGTGGCGGACCCGCGCCTGAAAGTGGACGTCTCGACGACCCGCGAATACTTCGGCAAGCAGTCCGAAGGGCTGACCAAGGTGCTGCGCGCGGTCGGCATCACCGTGGGCATCATCATGGCGATCGGCGCGGTGTTCGGCGCACTCAACACGATGTTCGCCGCCATCCAGGCGCGCGCCCGCGAGATCGCCACGCTTCGGGCCATCGGCTTCCGCGGCGTGCCCGTGGTGGTATCCGTGATGCTGGAGACGATGCTGCTGGCCCTGCTTGGCGGCATCGTCGGTGCGGGTATCGTGTGGATCATCTTCAACGGCTACACCGCGTCCACGCTGGGTGCGAACTTCAGTCAGGTGGTCTTCCGCTTCCACGTCAGTGGCGAACTCCTGTGGACGGGCATCAAGTGGGCCCTGGCCATCGGGTTCATCGGTGGACTGTTCCCAGCACTGCGTGCGGCGCGGGTGCCGGTGACGACGGCGTTACGGGAGTTGTAGCGTCGCCGGGCGTGCCTTCCCGGAAGGGTTGGCACGCCGCCAGCGCGGCGATGCCGATGCCGAATACCGTCGTCATGCGTGCCATCCACCATCGAAGCCTGCGCGAGCAGGCGAAGCGCGCCGATCCGGCTCCAGCCATCGAATCTCTCCCACGAACGAGGAGGGCAGCCTAGGGAGTCGTATCTCGCATGGACATCGAAGGATTCTGAAAAACACCCGCTGCCTGCCGTCTTGCGACCTGCGTCACATTCCCGCACGCGTATCTGCGATCAGGCCTTGCGCACGCGCATCATCGTGATGATGCCCACGCCGACCAGGATGATCGCCATGCCTGCGAGATCGAACGGACCCACGTGTTCCCCGGCCAGGGCCACGCCGAACAACACGGCGACCGGCGGATTCACGTACGCGTAGCTCGTGGCGAGGGCGGGGCGGACGGTCTTCAGCACATAAAGGTAGGCACTGAAGGCGATGATCGAACCGAAGACCACGAGGTAGGCCAGCGCCGCGGTGGCACCGGTTTCCGGGTGCGCCGGGAAGCGTTCGCCATGCAGCACCGCGATGATCGTCAACGAGACGCTGGCGCACAGCATCTGCGCGGCGGTGTTCATCGGCCCCTTCGGCATGTCCTGGCGCTTCGACCACACGGAACCGAACGCCCACGCCATGGCCGCGCAGATCAGCGCGATGGCGCCGAGAGGCGAGCCGGAAAGGCCCGCGCCCAGGTTCAGCACGATCACGCCGACGAAGCCGAGCAGCAGGCCGGCGGTTTCACCGCGCGTGGGCCACTCACGATAGATGCCACCGAACAGCGCGGCGAACAGCGGCATGCTCGCCACCGCCACCGCGGCGATGCCGGAGCTGACCGTCTGCTCGGCGAAGCAGACCAGGCCATTGCCGCCGGCGAGCAGCAGGGTGCCGACGATGGCGGCGTTCTTCCACTGGCGCGCGGTGGGCAGCGCGGCCCCGCGCAGGCGCAGCACGGCGAAGAGCAACACCCCCGCCACGGCGAAGCGGATGGCGGCCAGCAGGAACGGCGGGTAGCTCACCAGGGCATAGCGGATGGCGAGATAGGTCGAGCCCCAGATCACGTAGAGCGCGAACAGCGACAGCGGCACCATCCAGCGCGGATCGCTGAGGGCGGTGGCGGGAGCTTGGCTGGTACTACAGGCGGCGTCTGACATGCGGGGGAATCCAGGGGCGGGCGCGCACCGCGTCGTGCGGCGCAATCCCGCAAGATATCGCCGCTACCGGATGGACGGTAGCGAAAGGTTCGACGGTCAGCCTTGAGTGGCTTTCATGGCACGCTCGGTGGCCAGCAGTTGTTGCTTGATGTCCATGCCCCAGCGCCACCCGCCGAGGCTGCCGTCCTCGCGGATGATGCGGTGACAGGGCACCAACAGGGCCAGCTTGTTGCTGCCGCAGGCGCGGCCGATGGCGCGCGCCGCCTTGGGTACGCCCAGCGCGGCGGCCAGTTCGCCATAGCTCAGGGTCTCGCCACGGGGAATGCGCGTGAGCGCATCCCATACGCGCCACTGGAAGGCGGTGGCGGCGACGTCCAGCGGTGGCAGGGCAGGCGCGTCGCGATCGCTCCAGCCGAGGTCGTGGGCCACGCGGGCGATGACCGCGTCTAGCCATTCCTCGCGACCCTCGTCGACCCGTTCCCGCTCGGCGAGCGGAAATTCCTCCGCCAGGCGAGTCTCGAGTTCGCGATCGTCCTGGCCCAGCGTCACCGAGCAGATGCCCTTGGCGGTGGTGGCGACCAGCAGCATGCCGAGCGGCGTCTGCGTGGTGGTGTAGCGAATCGAGGCGCCGGCGCCCCCGGCCCGATAGCTGGCGGGAGTCATGCCGAGGCGGCGGTCGCTTTCTTCGTAGACCCGGCTACCGGAGCCGAAGCCGGCTTCGTAAACGGCGTCGGTCACCGCCGCGCCATCGCGTAGCACCTCGCGCAGCTGATGGAACCGGCGGGCGCGGGCGTATTCGGCGGGACTGACGCCGTAGCGGCGCCGGAAGGCGCGCTGTAAATGGGTGGGACTCAGCCCCGCGATGGTGGCGAGGCTGGCGAGATCGGTGGCGCCGTCGGCCTGTTCCAGGGCGGCGCGGACGCGTTCGAGTGCATCGTCGGCGGCGGGACGCATGGCGTAAGCCTGAGAGTTCATGGTGGCCTCCTTCATGGGAGACCAGCGTAGGCGGGGCGGGGCCCCGTCACCATCCGCTTCTTGCGGGCCCGATCAGTGGTGGATGGGCGTGTTCTGGCGGATCACCACGAATTCGCCTTCCAGCACGTTCGGGTCTTTCTGGGCGGCGGGCCGTGCCGCGCCGGCCACGCGGCCGTGGGCGAGCTTCCACTGGCGCACGGCGAGGAACACCAGGCCGCCGGCCATCAGCACGCCGAGCACGACCACGCCGAACACGAGCAGCACCCCCACCACGGCGAGGCCCAGCACCAGCGACAGGGCGCGGACAAGGGGATTACGCGAACGGCGGATGGGTGGGAAGATGAAGCGCATTGGTTAAAAATCCGTATGGCACAATGACATGCATGCGAGCCTCTTTACCTTGGGGCAATCGATCCTCATAGACAAGTGCCATGACCACTACCGCCGACACCGCTCCTCTCTGCCTGCTGGCGGACATTCCCGACGGCAGCGCCGTCGAAATCGAGACCCTGGTCGACGGCGAGGTGGAGTCCCTGCTGGTCTACCGGCACGGCGACGAGGCCCGCGCCTACTTCAATGTGTGCCCGCATGCCGGACGACGCCTGGACTACGCCCCGGGCAAGTTCCTCGTTCGCGCCGGCCAGATCATCTGCGCGGCACACGGGGCCACGTTCACGGCCGAGAGTGGCGACTGTACGGCCGGCCCTTGCCGGGGCGACCGGCTACGCGCGGTACCGCTCGCCGTGGTGGATGGCGCCGTGCGGCTGGCCTGAGGCCGGCGTCAGCGATACATCAGATTGATCGTAACGAGCGTGAGCGTGAGGATCAGGATCGTCAGCGGCAGGCCCACGCGGAGGAAGTCCTTCGAGCGGTAGCCACCGGGGCCGGCGACCATCATCAAGGCGGGATGGCCGGACGGCAGCAGGAACGTGTTCGACGACGATACCGCCACGATCAGCGCGTATGCCGACGGATTGCCGCCCGTACTCACCGCCACGCTGATCGCGATGGGGACCATCATCACCGTGGCGCCCACGTTCGACATCACCTGCGAGAACATCAGGGTCAGCACGGCGATGGAGAGTTGCAGCGTCCACTGCGGCGCGTGGCCGAGGATGGCCAGCACCTCCTGGGCGATCCACGAGGCGGTGCCCGTGGAATCCATCGACCAGCCCAGCGGGATGAGGCAGGCGGTGACGAAGATCGTCTTCCAGTTGATCGCCTTATAGGCCTCGTCCATGTTGAGCACGCCGGTGAGCAACATGCCCACCGCGCCGGTCATCATCGCCACCGAGAGATCGAGTTGGGTGAACAGGGCCAGGCACTTGGCCAGCACGAAGAAGCCCACCGCCTGCCAGATCTTGCCGGGGCGCTGCTCTTCCTTCGGGATGTCGGTAACCACGACGATGTCGCGGTCTTCCTCGGCCAGCATCAGGTCGCGCCACTTGCTGTGCAGCACGAGGGTATCGCCGGCGCGCAGGGTCACGGCACGCACGTCCTCGCGGTAGACCTCGTCGCCGCGGTTCACCGCCAGCACCGAGATGCCGAAGCGCTTGCGCAGCCGCAGGTCGCCCACCGTCTGCTTGATGAAGCGCGAACTCGGCGGTACCACGGCTTCGGAAATACCGGCGCGGGTGGTGTTGAACTGGTCGCCCAGCTGGCGCATGCGCATGGACACGCGGCAGAGCTGGTTGTTGGCGAAGGCGTTGATCGCATCGCGCGGCGCCAGCACGCCGAGCACCGTGCCCACCCAGATCATCTGGTCCGAGGGCGGCGCCACACGGCTCTCGTTGCCGTTCTTGATCGCGAGGATCAACGGGGCCCCATGCAGTTGTTCCACCTCGCCGATGCTCATGCCCACCAGCGGGCTCTCGGCGGTGACGGTCAGCTCGGCGGTCTCGCCGGCGATGCCGTAGGTGTCGGCGAAGTAGCTCTCGGTACGGCCGGGGGTGACCTTGAGGCGCTCGTCCTCGCGTTCCGGAAGCAGCTTGCGGGTGAAGAAGTAGAAGAACAGCACGCCGGTCACGGCCAGCACGAGGCCCACGGGCGTGACGCTGAACAGGCCGAACTTCGGGATCGTGTGCGCGCCCGGCGGCAGGTTGCTGTTCGCGCTGGCGATCAGGTCGTTGAGGACGATCAGCGGCGAGTTGGCGATCAGCGTCGTGTTGGTGGCGGTGAGGATGCAGAACGCCATCGGCAGCAGCAGGCGCGACATCGGCACGCCCGTGCGGGCGGACAGGCGGCTGGTGACCGGGATCATCAGCGCGGCCAGCGCCTGGCTGGGAATGACCGCGCTGAACAGGCTGGTGACGCTGTTGATCACCACGCCCAGGCGCGATTCCACGCCACGGGCCATGCGCATGACGAAGGCGGCGGTGAGGTTGAGCACGCCGGCGCGGTCCAGGCCCGCGCCCATGATCATGATCGCGATGATGGCGATGACCGCGTTGCCGGCGAAGCCGTTGAAGACCTGATCGCCGGGGATCAGCCCGGTGAGGCCGATCGTGACCACCACCAGCAGGGCGACCATGTCGGCCCGGATCCACTCCAGAACGAGCATGAGCATGGTGAAGCCCACCAGGCCCAGCACGAGGATCATTTCGGGAGTGAGGGTCAGTGCCACTAGCCGGCTGTCCGGATCCGGTCGGTTGAGGCGTGCGGTGGCATGGTCTTGCCAGGCTGTGGATATTGCCGCAGGAGTATACGCGCTGGGGGTGGCTCCCGGCTGAAGCTGGCGGCACCGGACCCTCGGTGGTTCCTATCCGCTCATCGGCTGAGGTTGCTCAGCGCCAGGTCGACGATCGTGTCGCCACGGCCACTCATCACCGCCTTCAGCGCGTAGAGGCTGAAGCCCTTCGCCTGCTCCGCGGTGATCTTCGGCGGCATGGACAGCTCCAGGCGGTTGCTCACCACGTCCAGCAGCGCGGGACCTTCGTGCGAGAGCACCTCGGCGATGGCCGAGGGCAGGTCGCTGGCGCGGGTCACGCGACGGCCATGGATACCCATCGCGTTGGCCATGGCGGCGAAGTCCGGGTTGCGCAATTCCACGCCGGTTTCGAGCAGGCCCGCCGCCTTCATCTCCAGCTCGACGAAGCCGAGCGTGCCGTTATTGAGCACGATGACCTTCACCGGCAGCTTTTCCTGGGCCAGAGTGATGAAGTCGCCCATCAGCATCGAGAAGCCGCCGTCGCCCGAGAGCGAGATGACCTGGCGGCCTGGATAGGCCGCCTGCGCACCGATGGCCTGGGGCATGGCGTTGGCCATGGAGCCATGCACGAAGGAGCCGAGCAGGCGGCGCTTGCCGTTCATGCGCAGGTAGCGCGCGGCCCATACGGTGGGCGTGCCCACGTCGCAGGTGAACACGGCATCGTCCTCGGCCAGTTCGCTGACCAGGCGGGACACCTGTTGTGGATGGATCAGGTCGTGGCCGGGCTCGATCCTCGCCAACTCGTCCAGGCCTTCACGGGCACGCGCGTAATGGGCGAGGCAGCGGTCGAGATGGCCGCGCACGCGCTTGGGCTCGATGCGTGGAAGCAGCGCGCGCAAGGTCTCGCCGACATCGCCGACAACGCCCAGGTCCACGCGGCAGCGACGGCCGATGTTGCCAGGGCGGATGTCCACCTGCGCGATCTTCGCGTCCTCCGGATAGAACTGGCGATACGGGAAGTCGGTGCCGAGCATCAGCAGCGTGTCGCAATCCTCCATCGCGTGATAGCCCGAACTGAATCCGATCAGGCCCGTCATGCCCACGTCGAAGGGATTGTCGTACTCGACGTATTCCTTGCCACCCAGCGCGTGCACGATGGGCGATTTCAGTGCATCGGCGAGTGCGATGAGTTCGCCGTGCGCACCGGCCGTGCCGCGCCCGCAAAGCAGGGTGACGCGCTTGCCCGCGTTGAGCAGGGCCGCCAAGGCATCGAGTTCGCGTTCGGCGGGGATGACCTTCGGCGCGGGTGGAAGCAAGCCCGCCGCCGGCGTCACCTTCTTCACCGGTGACGCGCGCATGGCCACGTCGCCCGGGATCACCACCACGGCCACGCCGCGTTGCCCGACCGCCGCGCGGATCGCCGCGTCGAGCACGAAGGGCATCTGCGCTGGGTCGGACACCATTTCGCAGTACACGCTGCATTCGCGGAAGAGTTCCGTCGGATGCGTTTCCTGGAAGTAACCGCTACCGATTTCCGCGCTGGGGATATGCGCGGCGATGGCCAGCACCGGCGTGCGCGAGCGATGGCAGTCGAACAGGCCGTTGATCAGGTGCAGGTTGCCGGGACCGCAACTTCCTGCGCAAACGGCGAGTTGCCCCGTGAGTTGCGATTCACCGCCGGCGGCGAATGCGCCGGCTTCCTCGTTGCGCACATGCACCCAGTCGATGCGATTGCGCTCGCGCAGCGAATCGGTGATGGCATTGAGGCTGTCGCCCACCACGCCGTAGATGCGACGGATACCGGCTTCTTCGAGGGTTTCGGCGATCAGGTCGGCAAGGTTGGAGATGGACATGGGGGAACTCCGTGGGCACGAAGTTCCATGTTATGCCGCGACGACGGTCAAGAGGCCGTCGTCGGGCCTATCCATTCGTATAGGTAATCCCATACGCCATGACCGAGTCGCGTGCCCCTGCGCTCGAAGTGCGTCTCGATGCGCCACGCCGGACGCTCGGCGGTTTCGCCTGGGCCGACACGATTGCGCCAGCCTTCGGCGGCTTCCATCGTTTCGCGCATGTGCTCGGCGTAGGCCTCCCAATCGGTGGCCAGGTGCAGCAGACCGCCAGGTGCCATGCGCGACGCGAGCAAGGCCACGAACGCGGGTTGCACGAGGCGACGCTTGTTGTGGCGCTTCTTGTGCCATGGATCGGGAAACCAGATGCGCACCTCGGACAAGCTGCCCGCGGGAATCTCGTTTTCCAGTACCTCGACGGCATCGTGCTTGTACAGGCACACGTTGGACGCATCGCGCGCGGCCAACGCGTTCATCAGGCGGCCGACGCCGGGGCCATGTACTTCGACGCCGATGTAGTCGCGCGCGAGATCGTGCTCGCTCGCCCATGCCAAGGCTTCGCCATTGCCGAAACCGATTTCCAGCACGCGCGGCGCGTGCCGCCCGAAGGTGGCGTCGAGGTCGCGCTCATGACCCGTGTAGTCGAGGCCGAAGCGTGACCAGTGATCGTCGAACGCGCGCTGCTGCGCCGGGGTCATGCGACCCTCACGCAGCACGAAGCTGCGTATGCGGCGGTGGAACGGGGCGTCGCCCGGCGTGTCGTCGTCGTGTGCCATGGTCAACCGACCATCCCGTCGACGGGGCTCGATGCCGAAGCGAAACGCTTGCGCGGGATGCGGCCGGCGCGGAAGGCGGCGCGGCCCGCTTCGACGGCGAGCTTCATCGCGTGCGCCATCAGCACGGGATCTTTCGCCCCGGCGATGGCCGTGTTCATCAGCACGCCGTCGCAACCGAGTTCCATCGCGATGGCGGCGTCGGAGGCTGTACCTACGCCCGCGTCGACGATGACCGGGACCTTCGCGTTCTCCACGATCTCGAGCAGGTTGTAGCGATTCTGGATGCCCAGGCCCGAACCGATCGGTGCCGCCAGCGGCATGATCGCCGCGCAACCGATCTCTTCCAGGCGGCGGGCGAGGATGGGATCGTCGGAGGTGTAGACCATGACGTCGAACCCATCGGCCACCAGCTTCTCGGCCGCGACCAGGGTCTGCACCACGTCGGGATAGAGCGTGCGTTCGTCGCCGAGCACTTCCAGCTTCACCAGGTTGTGCCCGTCGAGCAGTTCACGTGCGAGGCGGCAGGTGCGCACGGCGTCGTCGGCGGTGTAGCAGCCGGCGGTATTCGGCAGCAAGGTGAAACGGTCGGGCGGCAGCGCGTCGAGCAGGTTCGGCTGGCTGGCGTCCTGGCCGATGTTCACGCGACGGATCGCCAGGGTGACGATCTGCGCACCGGCGGCCTCGGTGGCCCGGCGGGTCTCGTCGAAATCCTTGTACTTGCCGGTGCCGGTGAGCAACCGCGAGTGGAACGTGCGGCCGGCAACGGTGAGCAGGTCGTCGGCGGCGGGAGAGAAGTGGTTCATGGGGCTATCCGTCGGAGGGCGCGGCGTCAGCCGCCGCCAATGGCGTGGACGATTTCCACCCGGTCGCCTTCGGCAAGCAGGTGCGTCGGGTGCGCGCTGCGCGGCACGATCTCGAGGTTGACCTCCACCGCCACCCGCTTGCCGGCATAACCGGCGGCGTCGAGCAGGGCGGACACGGAAGTGCCGGGCGCGCATTCGCGCGCGTCGCCGTTAAGAGTGATCAGCATCCCCCAATTGTACCCAACCCACCTGCTTGGGAAACCAAGATGAGAGCAGCCTAGGATGAGGGAGGCATGCAAGGCGGCCGAGCAGGGTGGCCGAGCAGGGTGGGAAGCGGCCTAGGCCGCGAATCCCCCCCCTCACCGCCCCCGCCACCCCTCACCACTACCACCCCGCAAAGGAACCCCCGTCCCCGGCTGATTCCCCGACCCCATACCCGTCCCCGGCTGCGGCGCCCTGCTGTTCGTCATCCCCGTCCCCGGCTGAGGCTGCTGGTTTCCATAACCACCATTCCAACCATTCCGCCAACGGTTATCCCGCTCCGGAGGCCGCTGCGGCGCCAGCTTCACACCCGCTCCGCTGGCCGAGGCATTCCCACCGGATGGCGCTGCCAGGCTCAACGAGCCGTTCCGGCCATGATCATGATCGTGTCCACCATCGTGACCGTTGCCCGGGCCATCGTGGTCATGGCCATGCCCGTCGTCGTGGCCGTCATGCCCATGCCCGCGCCGGTTGTCCCGGTCGTAGCCGTAACCGTAGCCCGGGGGATAGCCGCCACCGTAGTAATAGCCGCTTTCCGCCACGGAGCCATCGCCGTAGCCTGACTGTTCCCGATACCCGTCATCGCCCACCGATACTTGCCCGCCCACATAGAACCGGGGCGGCTGGGGCAGGCTTCCGGTGCTCACGGTGTCCTTGCGAACGGGTACGGAGGGCCCGGAGATATAGCTGACCCCCGGCTTGGGCATGTCCGCCGTGGATACGGTGCGCGATTGCGCACCCGCGACACCCGCGCCGAGCGCGAGCCCGATGGCGATGGAAAGCGAAAACGCGCGACGCATGGCCTGACCCTCGTAGGGATTCCCTCGCCGGATTATGCGCCCGGGGCCTGGAGCCGGCGTAAGAACCCACGGACGCGTTCAGCCACCCGCCACCTTTCCCCTATCGCCACTGTCGTATTACCATCCATGCCCGACGCGGGTGTAGCTCAATGGTAGAGCTGTAGCTTCCCAAGCTACTGACGAGGGTTCGATTCCCTTCACCCGCTCCACAACCTGCTGTAGCCCTTGGGGCGCAACGGTTGCAGGCAATAAGCGATACCCGGAAACGGCCTTCGAATAGGTATCGTTTTGGGTATCGCCTTCATGCCAAAGCCCCTCTTTCTCCATCGCCCCGCCGGACTCTACGTCCGCTTCCGTGTGCCTGCTGACCTGCTTGGCGTCGTCGGCTCCCGCTTCCTCGTCCGCCCTCTGAAGATGGTCAAAGGCGACCACGCCCGGCTGGTTGCCGAGACCATGGCTGTGGCACTCTCGCAGGCGTTCGGCAGCCTACGGAAGGGGGAAGGCGTGGACCTCAAGAAAGCACTGGATGCGGCCCGAATCGCGGGTCGCCGGGACCTGACTTTGGGCGAAGTGTCGCTGCCCAATGGCGTGACATTCCGGAACGTGCAAATCGACACTCCCGAAGACCAACGGCAGTTCCGTGAGCTTGTCCGGGAGGCCACGCAGCCGGCCCCGGTTGCAGAAACATCACCCGTTCCGGTCGCTTCCGCGCCGAAGACCATCCCCAAGAAAGAGGGTCTCCTCTCACACCAGATTTCCGTGCATCTCGGAGACCTGGAGCGGGCCAAGCGCGAAAAGAAAACCGTGCTCGGCAGCAGGCACACCCTGCGTCTGTTCGTGGGCATCGTCGGGGACAAGCAGGCGTCGGCATTGAATGCCGATGATTGCCGGCTGTTTTTTGATGAAGTGGCGTTTTGGCCGCGCAACGCGTCCAAGCAGGTCGAGAATGCCGGACTGTCGGTGCGGCAAATCATCGCAAAAGCCAAAACAGCGGGCGGCGAACCACAAGCAGCCCACACCTTGAGCAAACATCGCCAGCGCTTGTCGGTCTTCATCAATTTTCTGATGGACAACGACCATTTCCAAAAAAGTCCATTGAAGGGCATCGCCAAGGCATCCAAGTTCGACGCCATTTTTGAGCCGGTGGCGTTCGCCCAGTGGTCGGCGAAGTACCCGCACCGGTTCTGGGCGCCCTTGATTGGCTTGTTTTCAGGGGCTCGAATCACTGAGGTCTGCCAGCTCTACGTCGATGACATCGCCACTGAACACGGCGTGCCGGGGTTTCACATCCGAAAAAGCAAGCCCGGCCAAAAGCTCAAGAACAAATCCTCATTGAGGTTCATCCCCATTGCTCAACCGCTTCTCGATGCAGGTTTCATGGCATTTGTTGAAGACATGAAAAGTGCCGGGCAAGAGCGATTGTTTCCGCATTTGCCCAATCACGATGGCAACGGATTCGGCCGGCAAATGAGCCGGCAGTTCTCGACGTACATCAAGGGCCGGGGTGTCAGTGACTCTGGCATGGGTTTTCATGCGTTCCGACACACGATGGCCACGCGGCTTGACCGGGCCGGCGTCGGTCACGGGACGATTGCCCGCATCACCGGGCACGGGCTGTCGGGGGGCGTGTTGCCCAAGTTTTACATTGATGCACCGAGCCTGCCGGAGCGGGTGATGGCTCTATCGAAGTTTGAGGCGGGCGTAGCGTTGCCTGCGTATCGGTCGGGGCAGTTTTCCTTGCCAGCCTGGGCATCAAACAAAAACAAGGGAACTGCCTGATGCGCACCAACTACGTCCTAGTCGACTACGAAAACGTCCAGCCGAAATCCCTTATCGCCTTGGCTGGTGACCAGCCCTTTAAGGTCTTGCTGTTTGTCGGGGCAAGCCAAGCGAAGGTGACGTTTGAAGTGGCGGAGTCGATGCAGGCCCTGGGGTCTAATGCCAGCTACATCAAAATCAGCGGCAACGGCTCGAACGCCCTGGACTTCCATGTGGCGTACTACATCGGCCGCATTTCTTGCGAGGACCCCACAGCGTTCTTCCACATCATCTCGAAGGACGCGGGCTTTGACCCGCTCATTGCCCACCTCAAATCAAAGAAGATTCTGGCGGCCCGGCACAAGGACGTCACCGACATCCCGCTGCTCAAGGCCGCCAACTCGAAAACACTGGCCGAGAAGGTCGATGTCGTCCTGGCGAACCTCCGGCAGCGAGGCGCTTCCCGCCCGCGCACAGTCAAGACACTGTCCAGCACCATCGGGTCCCTGTTCCAGAAGCAGCTGGTGGACGACGACATCAAGGCCATCCTTGCGGGACTCGGAAAGGCGGGTCATCTGGCTGTGGACGGGTCCAAGGTGACTTACCGCCTTTAGCACCGAATAGCGGTTGGCGGTGAAATTTTGTTTCGAAATGCAAAGGAGGAGTGTTGTGGAACTGAAGAAAACTGTCCTGGAAATGGAGTCCTTGGGCGATTCCACTCATGCCTTTGAAATCCTGCCCCGGAACTTCGAAAGGCCCGATGAAGAGCCTTTGTTCCATGCCGCATCTATCTCTTTTGCAAAGTATGCGAAAGACAAGATTGACTTGGCTCCGCTTCCTGCCTCTGACCGGTTTCTGGTGCAAAAGTCGGCGGACATCTATCTTCCGATACTCAAGTTTGCAATTGACAACTGGGCCGTGGGTGCGCCGTTTCTCAACATGGTCATTGATGTAGTCGTGGCGTACATGAAAGATACCCACCCAAACTCAAAGGATGCACAGGTAAAATTCTCCGTTGTCGTCGAAGAAACGGCGACGCATAAGGTCACGCGCCTGGACTATTCCGGTCCTGTTGAAGGTCTGAAGGACCTCAAGATGGATGCCTTTAAGGATGTCTGACTTGGTCCATACTGACTTCGGGCACAAGCTCACAATCCCGGAGCTCTGTGACCGCTATTCCACGTTCATCGATGCGTGTGTTCACTTGAACTACATGGTCCGGTCAACTGAGCTACAGCGTCTGAAGGCGGAGGAGATTGATTCCTACATTATTGGCATCAAAGCGGTTAAACGCCATGCGGTTGTAGAACAGTGGGAGGACGTCGCCCACTTGATGTTCCATTTCCAATGCATGTTGCGGAGCGTTCAATCTGCCCTGCGGGTGTGGGTGGAGCTCAAGGAGGGTGACAGTGTGCGGGCATGGAGTCATCTGGTCGATGCTCAGGAATACTGCGCGACCGCCCTTTTGGCCAAGGACCACAATGGCGCACAGACGCTCCATGGGGTCTTGGGCAGGATGGAAAGCTGCCTTTTCCCGGCATTTAAAATCTTCAACAGTGCTGCCTATATCGAGACAGCAGGAGACTGCTCGATTTGTGGGCAGCCCTTCGGCGACTGCGACCACATCGAAGGGTTGATTTACTGGGGGAGGCTATGTCGAAGAGCCAACGTCCGTATTATCGAGGCTGACCACGTCTCACTTGTGACCCATCCCCGTGACAGGCGCTGCATCATCACAAGTCACTCCAATGATGATGGACGAATGGTTGACGTTATGTCGCTTGAAGTGACCGGTGACGTGGAGCTTGAACCCGGCGTGCTCATGCATGCAAACAGCATCTTCATGACGGCCACTGTCCTCGATTTTGATTGAAGTCTTTCATGCTTGTTGTCGCGTCTCTGGCGACCCGGTTTAACCCTGAAGCGTCATGACGATGTGCCGGCGCGTAGGGAGACCGAGTGTTGATGGCTTGATGACGCATATCTGAGACTCAAGTTTTCCCGAGCAGGGCCGATAAACGCTCTCTCCGGAAAAAGGTTTAGGGATGACCCTGTCAGTACAAGAGGCCCGATAGAGGGCGACGACCTACAAGACCATCAGGTGGGCTCTCTCGCTGGTGGCGATGGCACTGTTTGCCGCAGCAATTCCACATTCGCTGTACGCCTGGAGCCTGTCGTGGTACCCCGGTCACCTGGCCAAGCTGGCCGCTGACCTCAGTGCATTAAACGACGCGGTTGTGGCACTGCCAGGTATCGGCTGGGTGTGGAGCAGCCTGCCTGACCCGACGGAAGACCTCATCTCCGAATTGCTTCTGTCACCGGTCATCTGCACAGCCGTTGCCTTTGCCCTCGTCGGCGTGTAGCTGCGGAAGGAGGCCGCACGCTTGCGTGAAGCCATTGCCCCATGCCGGCAGCCCCTCGTCGCTGGTCCCACCCAGTCCATCGGTGCGGTCCATGCAGGCGGTAACATCAATATCCATCAGGTGGTTAACGAAAAACCCCGTGACAAGCCAATTCGTGTGGCGCTGATTAGCGGAGCCATCACTGTGGCGGTTAACCTTATCGGGGCAATCGTGCGGCACTTCCTGGGCTGACGAGAGGTTCCCGACGCACGACGGTCACGCCGCCCTGATGTGCTTCGCCAGAGCAAAGGCCAGCTCCACGTATATTTGAGTTTCGGCGACACCCAAATTTAGTTCTTCCGCGTGGACCGCCTTGTTCCGCAGCTCCTTGAGTTTGTTGAACGCGGCGAGCTGCGAAGCGTCGATGACTTTGCATTGGAGCAGGTACTCGCCGAGGCGCCGACTGTTGCGGAAGATTTCTGGCCTATTTCCAGGCATCCAAAATGACGCGGCCATTTCTGCTGCTGCCGTCTCCAATTCGACCCACGCCTCCATTATCGACGCACGCGGCGAAAGGGAGGCGAGACGCAAGACCTCTTCTTCGCGGTTCGGCCTTGCTTCCCGGCTGGCTAATGGGGGCGTCTGGCTCGTAGGGGCTTCGTTTGGACCGCCATCAGTGGCGGGGATGGGTGTTTCCTCTGTTTTGGAATTCGCCGAATCGAGTTGAACCTCTGCACCCAGTTGCACGACCTCCCTGGCAAACTCGACTTCGAACTCCTTGACCTTCAATTTGCGAAGGAGTGGAACGAGGTCTCGAATCGGTTTCCTTAGCCAGAATGTCAGGCCGAGTAGGGTGGCGGGCCAAGCGACGGCCTTGAGCACGCCCACAATGAAGGTCAACCAATCCATCTTGTGCTCCTGAATCCGTTGCAAGGGCCAATCGTCTTTGAGACTGCGTTGGCGTGATATCTCAAGCCAGTGCCGCCGGAGCTGACGGTGAATCGACCACCGACCATGGAAGAAGCTTGCGGTTTTCACACGTCAGGACCGCTAACCCCATGGGTGAGCATGCCTGCCCCTGGATGACAAGCACCGGAACTGCGGTTGCAAACCGGGAATTTTTGACGAGCTGTATGAATGCGTTGACATCACTCCTTGATGGGCGCGGATGAGGTTCTGGGTGTGTGTGCCATTCACCAAGATAAAAGAGCCCCCCCTCGCGCATCTCGGCAATAGCCCGGGCGGCAGCATGAGGATTTGAGCGATAGCTCGTCCGCGTTCGAGTATCACCTTTGTAGGGGCCACTCGCAGTAACGACGAGCAAACCCGTGTCGGCTGCACGTCCGAAAAGTTGTCCGCCCGCCTCCTTCGCAAACCAACCACTCTGCCGGTGCGCCTGGAGATGAGAGAGAGCTTCGAGTGCAAAACGGATGTCATCGGGAAAGTCAGGGTGGCTAGCCCGCCAAAGGGTTGAGGCGGAATTCGATGTCATAGAAGCTCTTTTTCCCGGCGGCTTCCATCAAACGCACCCGACAGCTTCGCCCCGAGTGCTTCCGGAACACTCCGGTCACCCAGCCAAACGCGGTGGACCGGGGCAGGCGTGCCCTTGAGCAGCACGTCGAGTGCAAGGCGCGTGGTGGTCTGGACGGTGCCCATCATGTCGGTGGCGGTGTAAGGCTGGAAGGCACTTCCGCACCCGGCAGGCGTGACATTTACGGCGGCGGCGAGTGGCCAATCGGACGTAAGGTTCGCAACCGGTCGGCCCCTGGAGTTGAGGAACGTGTCGCTTGTGAGCCCCGGTTCCACCAGTATGGCGTGGCCTGCGCAGGCAAATTCCTCCGTCCACGCAACCAGCAGGGGCGGCGGGTCGTCCAGACCGTCCCGCCAGCGGCATATACGGATAATGGCGAGGGCGTCAACGCCGGCCGCAATCAATAGATTACAGCTGGCAAGTTCGTTGAGCGCTTCGTCGCCCAAGTCCTCAAAGGCGCGGTGGTAGCACATAGATTTCGCAAGGTGCGGAAATTGCCGGGCGACATGACTACTCAGAGCGGGCGCCTTGCCTTGTCCTACCGATGACGCCCCCAGCGTGTGCCGCGTGGTGTTGGCCGACTCCATGCGGTCCTTGTCAACCAGAACAAATTGTCCGGTACCTGCCGCCGCAAGGAGGCGAACAATTTCGCTGCCAAGCGCGCCGCACCCGACGACGCCAACGACCTTGTCCGATAGGGTTGCGGCTGCCGAATTTTGGTCGCGACCGTGTACCCAGGCATGGTCTTGACGCATGACGCTCATCCGCGCGACCGGTGCGTTTCCAAAGACTTGGTCGCGTCGGTCTGCCGAAACGGGGTGAGCTCTTTTCGGGAGGCCGGGGACGTCCGGGGGTTGAATGACGACGGCCACCTGTGAAGTGCCGCCAGGCGTAGGTACATCGATAAGCACCGGCAACGGTGCCCGTCTCTCGCAAAGGTCACGCAGCTGTGGGTCAAGCGCAATAAGGTCCGCGCCCATCTTCGGGTAGTCGTCGGGTGAAGGGGCGGTCGCCAGGCGCACAAGCCGGGAGCGGTGGATATCGTCCGCTTTGTGCCCACTATGTGTAAGCCAGTGCGTGAGAGCAGCCTTGTCCTCGGCGAAGATATACGACTTGTCCCACCGGGCCCACACAATTGGACGCGTCGGCCCGCCGGGAACGACGAGTGAGCGTGCTTCGGGGATGGTGCCTGTCCGTCGGCCCCAATACGGGATGAACTCCCGGCCAAACTCCTCCGTCCGCGTTGCGTCGTCCATGCCGAGAATGTCGAATGCGTCACTGATGGCAAGTCGTACATGGCGCTCGACGTCGAGGGGCAAGGCACGCAGACAGAGTGCGCCTTCACCTTCGACGTGAGGCCATGCTGGCGTACCAGGCCCGACGGCGCCCGGGGCGTGGACGCGCATCCTGCTCAGGGGGAAGTCAGGGTCGACAGAGACCCATACGAACCGAACCCCGGCATGGCTGTGGTCTCCCGGCGCTGCATCTAGTCGCCACACGGTCCGTCCGGACATGCCGCCGGGCATGACCTCGTTGTCTCGGGCCCGGCGCCACTCGCCAGGCCAGCGCGCTTCAAGAATCGCCTCAATGGCATTGCGGGCAGCAGGGGGTAACACGATGGTCAACCGTAGACCCCACCACCATCGTTGCGGTCATCCGCCTTCGCCTCATCCACGGAAAGGCGCTTTTCGGGCGTCGGCTGCTTGGTGAAGTAGGTGGTGTCGTAGACCGCGTCCCAGGCCTCACGAGCCTCACGCCTAGTGCAGATGGTGTCCAGGATTTCCAGGTTTCCGAGTGCCTCGGTGAGCTTTCCAAGAAAGAAGTTGAGCTTTTCATCGCCATCTTCGGCGAGATTCTTGTCATTGACAGGATGGACGACCGCCAGCGAATTGGCCAGACGCGTCTCGATGGCCTGCCACGTTTTTCGTAGCGACTCGTCGTCTCGGGCCGGCACCTTCGCAAACTCGTCGCAGACAAGGCGGGTTAGTGTGATGCCGCTGCCCGTTTTCTCTGTCCATCCGTCCCGGCTGCGGGCAAAGGACTTGGTCAATCGCACGACACGACGAAGCTGTTCCCCCTTCTCGCCATCGCCCACACTTTCCAGCTTTCGTTCAAACCACCGGGTAACTTCTCGCGCATCGGACGATTCCCATCCTTGCTTCGTGGAGAGCTCGTAAGATTGATTTCCGTTGCCGTCGGCGCCTTTCGACACCTTGATGCGGTATACGGGAATATCGATGTGATACCCCTCCGGGTACACTTGACGGACGCAGTTGTCATGGATGGTTGCCGGATTGGCAAGGCGCTCATCCTGGCACAGGGCGTTGCGCACTCGCTCCTTGGCCTCGAGCGGGGTGAGTTCATTTCCACCGTCGTGCGTCAACGCGTCCAGAGAAAAATATGCGCCGTCGTCGATGTCAAATTCTCGATTGTCGTCCTGCACCATAGTTTTCATGGCATAAGACCCCTGTACGTGAAAGCTTGGGGTTTTGAAGCCGTCGCGTTCAAGCCCGTTTTCAAGACGGATGCGGCCATTCTTTCGCCGCTCTCGCATCTCCGTTTGCATCGCGGTCGGCAGCGCCACATCGTCGTCGTGAAAGTTCTTCATTTCCTTGCTGCAGTCAAACATGTGTCACTCCTCGTTTTTGATGCAAGCGGCGAGCGCGTTGCGGAATTGGGCAGCGTGGCCGTCGGGACTGCGGGCCGCCTCGGCCCAGAGCAGGTCGACATCGGACGCAGCCTGTCTGGACAACGCACCCAGCACCTTGGGTCGGGCATCGTCCATGTTCTCTAGATAGCGGTGGAGCTCGCCCGACGGGCACTGGGCCGGAAGGCGGTAGGCAAAGGACGCATGCTTCAGTTCCAGCATCTTCCGGGCAACGTAGTCATACCCTTCCGCCTGAGCATTGAGGCTTACCGTGATTGGTTTGACTCCAAATCCCCATCCGACCATGCCGCGATATCGCTTCCGGTCCGTGATTTCCTCGCCGCCTTGAGCGGGCAGGGAGCCGAGCATGAAGAGATGGATGGGCCGGTCGGTCTCTTTTCGCTCATTGAGCATCTCAATTGCCTCTATCGCGGCCAGTACGCCCGGGTTGTTGGCCCAGAGGCCGCCGTCTGTATAAACCACGCGCGCGCCGGAGCCTGGCTCGGTCACCGCTGCGAGCGCACGGAGGATGGGTGCGGCGGTAGTCGCCATGCAGGCGTCAACAAGAGTGCGTGTGTCGTCCCGGCCGTTCGAGCGCGCCAGATGCCGAGTTTTGAATACGACGGGTCGGTGTCGTCCCATGTCAATGGTGGGTACGGCCAGCGCGATGCCGCGCTTGTCGAGCACATCGGCAAATGTCATCGGTCCGAAAACTTCTTCAAGGGCCGTTCGGAGCGCCTTCTCACCAGCCCGGCTGCCGTAGCCGATTCCTCGAACGAGTTTGCCAAGGTAAGGAACGGACCGTAGCCACTGGCCTGGGAAAATGTCCGGCCCCTTCTCTGAATAGAGATCGCGCACCTGTTCAAGGGGAACTCCGGCTGCGAGCGCACAAGCGACAAGGCCTCCTGTGCTTGTTCCTGCAATAAGGTCGAAACACCGGCCGATATCGGTCTTGCCGGATGCGTCGCCACGCCAACGGCTAGCAAAGGTTTGCAGATAGGTAATCTGGTAGACGCCGCGCATTCCGCCGCCATCCAGACACAGCACCCTATATGGCTCGCTCAAGTCGATTCCCCTGATTGCATATCCCCGCGAATGAGACTGGGGCGCAGGTCACACTTATTCAAGTGTGTTCAAGGGCAGCTTCGCGCGGCCATGTCTCACCACCTGAGACAACTGGGCACGTCCGGTCTGGCGTGGCACCGGGTCCTTCGCAACGCCGTATGTGGTGTTCCACTACAGGAGAATGCCAGACAGTCCAGGTGACGGTTTTGCCGCATTTGCATATGCGCCGTCCTTTTGCAACGTTGCGGAGTTCCTACTCAAGGACTCCTACGCGCATACCTACCCTGGAGAATGCTCTGGATGGCTGTGGACAGTTCGGACTCGGTCGCGCTGAAGCGGCGCTAGCGATCAGTGACGTTGCATCCGTCACGCGAAGCTGGATGGGCTACTTTGAAGACTTCAATGTTCCAGGTAAGCAGATCGATTTGATCACCAGCGCCTTCAGGCGCCCATCCGATATCGGAATGGCCGTGGTCGACAAGGCGCTGTGATGCCAATCGTGGCACGATCAACATGCACGCCTACAGACAACTCGTTGTTGTTTTGCTACGGTCGCAACGTTGTCCACGCGTAGAATGTCTGCCTCGCGAGCAACCGCCGCTCAATGCGGTGAGAAGCGCAGGCCAAGGGTGCTACAACACCCCTGACCTGCTGACCACTACCAACTGTCAAGGAGTCGATCAGTGGCTACCCACGATCATACGGCACCCGCTCGCCCGCCGAATCCCCCCGGCGACATCCCCAACGGTCACCGGGCCGTCTGCCGACCTCGCAGACACGGTTGACGAACCGCGGATTCAGCCCCTCATTTGAGATGTTTCTTGGCCGCTTCCTAGGGCAAGCGCCTGCGTGGGCTACTGAAACAGGCTGACGCCGCATCCACTTCATCAATCAATCCGCCCCGGCGCCCGGTCTCGGGCAGCCGCTGAACCTGCGAGTCCGTTTGATCCGCGGCACGCTGCGCTGTGTGGCGTGCCGCACCTGGACGAGGGTGCGGCAGCATTCAAGGAATTCTCCATGTCTTTATCCGAAGGCAAGGGCACGCCTCGTCGTGCCAACGATCCGCTCGATCCCGACGCGACACCACATGATCTCCTGAACGGTGCCATCGAGTGGCTGCAATACGCGCGCGGTCTTTCCGAATTTCTCGCCGATCTCGTGCATGAATCCGATGCAGTCGACTGTCGTCGCATGGCGCTTTCATTGGAGGCCATCGCGGCACTGACGAACATGGGCGTGCAGTGCACGGCACAGGCGCATGCGCGGATGTCGTGGGATCAGGCGCGGGATGCGAATGCCTTCAATGCCGTCACTGAACGAACCGAAGTGAAGTAGTGAAGCGCTTATCTTCCTATAGCGTGAGAACTTTCCCCACGTTGATTGGCGCTCCGCATCCGGACATATCAGCGGACGATTTCATGGCCGTCGATGCAGCCTTGGGAATGCGTCGAACCTACACGGACTGCATTAGCGGAGGCGGCCCGGCTAGCGCGCGCCACGCTCCGCACGAACCAGCTCAAGCACCGCGTCCGCGAATGCCCTCGGCGCCTCTTGCGGCAGGTTGTGTCCCGCTCCCGGTATCACGCGGTGTATGCGCGGCCCCGTGAACTTCGCCGCCTGGGCCGAACCGTCGGTCGGTCGATGGGCGCTATCGTCGCCGCCATCCAGTGTCACCGTCCGCACCGGTATCGCGGGCAGCGATGCAAGCTTGCGACCGATCTCGGCATAGGCAGGGTCTCCCTGGACTGCGCCGAATCGGTGGCGGAACGAATGTATGGAGACTTCGACATGGTCGGGGTTGTCGAACGATGGGGCCGTGCGTGCGAAGGTCGCGTCGTCGAAGCGCCAGGTCGGTGACCATTGTTTCCAGAAGAGCCGGTTGAACTCACGGCGGTACTTTGTGTAACCGGCGCGTCCTCGCTCGGTCTGGAAGTAGAACTGCCACCAGAGCGGCATCTCGCTTTCGGGCTTCGCCGGGATCAACGCCGCAGCCGGGTCCGCGAACGCATAGCCGTTGCCCGATACCAGGCCCGCGCAGCGTTCGGGCCAGAGGGCCGCGACGGCGCTGGCCGCCTTGCCGCCCCAGTCGTATCCCGCCAGCACGGCGCGCGGCAACGACAATGCGTCGAGCAGTGCCGCCAGATCTGCGCCGAACGCCGCGAACTCGCCCGACCGAAGCGTGTCCGCGCTCAGGAATCGCGTGGGGCCGAAGCCGCGCAAATAGGGAACGATCACCCGGCAACCCGCGGCCACCAGGATGGGCGCGACTTCCGCGTAGGCCTCGATGTCGTACGGGAACCCGTGCAGAAGCACCACCGCGGGCCCATTTGCCGGCCCCGCTTCGTAGTAGGTGATGTTCAAGACACCGGCATCGACATTCTTCAAATGCGCCAAGGCCAATGCGGGTGATCCGATGCCACTGGCGGACGCCACTTTGCCACCCAGAGCCAGGTGCAGGCCGGCGATGCCTGCACCTGCCGCGACGCCTCGCAGCAGTCCGCGCCGCAGGAAATCCACGTGATTGGTCATACGGACTTCATTCCGCCGCTGTCGCAGCGAAACGCTGTGGCGCCCGGCCTGCGTCGTTCAATGGGGTCACTGCATCCGTCATCTGAATCTTTCCGTCGTCGAGTCGAAGGCCGCGTCCATCGTAGGTTCGGGCGGGGCCTGCCACTAGTCACGCGCCAGGCCCCACCGTGTTGAGCGATGGACATCAATCGGTTCGTTCTGCCGCGACAACCTCCTCCACGAACCCCCGATACGAATGAAGCGGCCGCCCCAACAACGTCGCCAGCCGCTCGACATCGCCAGCCTCCGGCACCATTCCGTCGGTAACGAACCGCTCACCCATCAGGCGCATGTCGAAAGCCATCCAGCTGGGCATGTATTGGCGCAGGTTCTGCTCGAATCCAGCCATGTCTTCACCCGGGTAGGCGATCGGGCGGCCAAGCACGTCCGCCCAGATCGCAGCGACATCCGCTCCGGTGAGCGTGTCGGGGCCGACGAGGTTGATCCGGTTGAGCGGCAGCGGTTCGGCCGCTTGCTCGCGGCGAAGCAATTCGATGGCCGCGATTTCGCCGACGTCACGCGTATCGACCATCGCCAGGCCCTTGCTGCCGATGGGCATGGGATAGATGCCGTACCCCGTCACCACATCCTTGATCGAAAGGTCGTTGTTGATGAAGTAGGCCGGGCACAGGATCGTCGCGTGGAGGCCCATGTCTTCGATCATGCGCTCGACGCCGTGCTTCCCCGCGAAGTGAGGAACGTTCACGTAGATGTCGCTATGGATCACCGACAGGTAGACGATGCGTTCGATGCCTGACTCACGGGCGATGTTGAGCGCGATGAGCGCTTGCGTGTATTCGTCGGCGGTCACGGCATTGAGCAGGAACAGCGTGGAGACGCCCGAGAAGGCTGCCCGCAGGGAGTCGACGTCGAGCAAGTCACCTTGGGCGACGGTAACGCTCGCCGGGAAGTTGGCCTTCGAGGGATCGCGTACGAGTGCGCGGACGTCGGCGCCGCGCTTCACGAGTTGTTCGACGACTTGGCGGCCGACATTGCCGGTGGCTCCGGTAACGAGAATGGTCATGATGTTTACTCCGGTGATTTAAATGAGGAGGGGTTACGGATTCAGAGGGAAAAATCGACGACGACCTTGCCGAGCTGCGGCTGGGTCCGGTTGCGTTCGATGGCTGCGGGGAGGTCGTCGAAGCGCACGACGTTGGCGATCTTGGACTGCAGGCGGCCCGCAGCCACTTCTTCGGCGATCGCATGCAGGCGGGTGGCGTCTGGCGTATTCACGAACCAGAGGCCACGGCGTCCGGCGGGTGTGTTTGCTTCGATGGCCGGCGACGCGGTGCTGACGATGACGCCGTCATCGGTGAGCACGGACCACGAGCGGCTCAGCACTTCCCCTCCGACGTAATCGAGTACGAGGTCGATGTCGCTCGCGCGGTCTTCGAATTGCTCCCAGTCGTAAGCGATGACGTGGTCCGCACCAAGGCCGCGGACGTACTCGGCGTGTTCTCCCAGCGCGGTGGCGAACACTTCCGCTCCCGCCTGGTGTGCGAACTGGACAGCGAAGCCGCCGAGCCCACCCGCAGCGCCATGGATCAGGACGCGCTGGCCGACGTGTATCGGGCCGGCGAAATGCAGGCTCTGCCATGCCGCCACAGAAGCCACGGGCAACGCGGCGGCTTCAACGAAGCTCAATGATTGCGGCACGGCACTGAGGTTGGCCTCCTCGACGGCGACCAGGTCGGCATAAGCGCCGAGTCGTCCGAGTGAACCCATGACGCGGTCGCCTTGACGCAGCCGCGTCACGCCGGGGCCCACTGCCTCGACCACGCCGGCGAGTTCGATGCCCAGGGTGGTTGGCAGTTGCAACGGAAAGACATCCCGCACGTAGCCTTCGCGGACTTTCCAATCCAGCCCGTTGACTCCGGCGGCGTGGACGCGGACCAGGACCTGGCCGGCTTCGGGAACAGGGGCGTCAACGGAGGATGTCCGGATGGTTTCCGGGCCGCCGTACGCGGCGAGTTGCAGGGCGCGGATAGTGTTCATCGATGCGTTTCCTTTGGTGTTTGGTGGGTACGGACCAAACAATAGGGGGTTCCACATTCGATACACAGACCATAGAATCGAGACACCTGGTATCAAAAACGAGACACCATGGATCTCAACGCACTCGATGACTTCCATCTCGTGGCGACACATGGGGGCTTTGGAAAGGCCAGCCGTGCCACGGGCCGCTCCAAGGCAACGCTGTCGCGTCGGGTTGGGGATCTGGAAGAGGAACTGGGCGCGCGTCTGATCGAGCGCGGCACGCAACGCCTGGAGCTGACCGACGCAGGCCAGTTGTTGGTGGGGCGCACGGAAGGACCCATGCGCGAGATCGCCGAGGCGTTCGCCGCCGTACGCGATGGCCTCGCGATGCCACGCGGTCGTTTACGTATCGCGGCGCCGCAGCTGTTCTCGCAACTCGCCTTGGGAGGGCTCGCCGCGAAATTCGTCGAGCGCTACCCGGAAGTACAGATCGAGACAGTGTCGGAGGACCGCTTCGTCAATCTGGTCGATGAACATTTCGACGTGGCCATCCGCATCAATCCGCAGAAGGACAGCGACCTCGTCGGGCGGTGCTTCGCCCGGGACCGTTTGGTTCTCGCCGCGGCGCCATCCATCCCGATGCCCAAGGGTCGCCGTGACGGACCTTTCCCCATGCCAGCCGTGGTCATGTCCACCTATCGCGACGGCGATGTATGGACCGTTCGCAACGGCAAGCTCGCCATCGAGCCGCAACCCGTGTTGCGCCTGTCGTCGCTACTGATGGTTCGCGATGCCGTTGCCGCGGGCGCGGGTGTCGCCTTGTTGCCGCAATCGATCGTGGGAAACCTGCTCGAAAGCGGCGACCTCGTGACATGGGGGATCGCGGGCAAGGACGTCGAGCTTTGGGTGCTGCATACGTCGCGACGTTTGCAAAGCCCG
Source organism: Luteibacter sp. RCC_6_2 (assembly GCF_041360655.1). Lineage (NCBI taxonomy): Bacteria > Pseudomonadati > Pseudomonadota > Gammaproteobacteria > Lysobacterales > Rhodanobacteraceae > Luteibacter > Luteibacter sp. RCC_6_2. Next base: position 87,020 of record NZ_JBFUPQ010000004.1, read on the forward strand.
AAGGTGCGGGCCTTCGTGGAGTTCATGGCACAGCAGTACCCGGGCGGGTCGTTCACCATTCCACTCAGGTAGAGGGGAGTGGATGCGAACGATCGCCGCGTACTCAAGGTGCGTTACGTGGCGCGTCCAGCGTGCGGTACAGGCGACCCAGCGCCAGGACCTTCTCCCGGATCACCGCGATGTCCGTCTCCACGAGTTCCGGAGGCGACAACTCCTTCCCGAAGAATCTGGCCAGCAATTGCCGGGGCGGTGCATCGAACCCTTCCGCCATCAAGGCGGCATACCGCTTCTGGAAACCGGCAGGGTCCTTTCGAGCCATCTCGAACATCCTGGTCGCCCATAGGCCGGCATACAGGTAGTTGGCGAGATATAGAGGGTCCTCGAACATCAGCCGCTTGCCGATCCATGCATGGGCCAGTTGCGGGTCGATGGATGGCCAGATCTCGAACCGCTTCGTGATGTCCAGGGTCAAGGCATCCATGTCCGCGGCTCCCCGGATCTTGCCTGCCACCACGCCGTCGTACAGGCCTTCCTCCAGCTGGGCTTCCTCGGCGGAGGTAAAAATCTCGAAGGTCATTTCGTCCAGCTGTGCCTGCAAGTAGTAGGCCTTCGCGGCAGGATCGTCGGTATGGCGATAGAGGTATTCGTAGAACAGCATCTCGTTGAGGATGGCGATGCCTTCATGCATCCAACTCGGACCATGGTTGAAGAAAGGCGATACCCCACGCTCGTTCATCAGCTGGCTATGGATGGCGTGACCACCCTCGTGTGCGACGACGCTGGCTTCCGTGACCGTCGGCTTCCAGACACCGAGGAACAAGGTGCCGGGAGCACCCGGAGCGGTCATGGAGAAGGCATCGTTCTCGCGCGTACCTTGCGACGTGGCCAGGTCGGTACGCTTGTTCGCGGGGTCGAGCAGGGCGCGAAAATGGGCGACGTAATCACGGCCCAGGGGCGCCAGCGCGTCGGGAATCACACGGCGCATCCGCTCTTCATCGAACGCCGGTGGCGTGAAACCCGGCGTCGGCATGGACAGGTCCCAGCTGTGCGCCTGTTCGGTGCCAAGGACGTGTGCGACATGCTCCGCGCGTAAGCGTTGGTAATCCTGCAGCACGGACGCGTGAGCCTCCACCGCCTTCGACGTGGCGTCCACGTCGGCGCGCGTGAAAAGACGCGCGAAGTACGTGGCTTCCGGTGCGTCGTCGAAGTGCTGCATTTTGGCGACGCGGTCGTTCAGGCGGACGATGCCCACCAGGATCGATGCGTAGGTTTCCGCCTGGGCGGCAAGGGCGGCCTGGCGCTGTTTCCACGCCTGTTCGCGAACGCCACGATCGGCATCGGCCGCCAGCTTGTCCGCGTCCTTTCCGGCATCCAGGTCGCCATGCGCGGTGTGTACGCTGCCATAGGCGGCGCTCCGGCGGGTCTTCTGGTAGATGTTCCAGAAGGCCTTGCCGTCCTGGTCGGATAACGCGGAGACGATGGCTTGCTGGTCTTCAGGGAGTTCGTGCGGGAGTGTCCGCGTGGCGCGCTCGAGCAACCAGTGGTACTTGTCCAGGGCGGGCAGGGCGGCGACGTCCTTTGCAAAGCCGTCGTCGCCGATTTTCCGCAGGGTTTGTCGCGTGCGTTCCACCACGGTGTCGGCGGCATCGCCCACGGCATTTCGTGCTTCGTCGGCGGCATGATCGTCGATGTCCAACGCGGTGCGCAGATGTAGCCATGCGGCGTGACGCTGGTTGCGGCCGAGCAGGCTCTCGGCGCGGTGCAGGTAGTCGAGAAGCGCGCCCGGCGAGGGATTGTCCAGGACAGGCAGTGCGTCCGCATCCGCCAACAATATCTTGCGATCGGTGGCCTCCGCCGCGGGGCTCGCAAACCATATGCCGGGATCGATATGCCGGTCTTCGGCGTGGGCGGAAGCGGAAGCCAGGGCAAGGAAGGTGGCGAGAACATGGTTTTTCATGTGGCCAAGCTATCAGCCGTCGGCCACTCGCGCTTTACACGGATTAGCGTGACCTGCGCCAGGCCGAGGGTGTCATGGCGTGCACCGCGCGGAACGAGCGGGAAAACTGCGCCGCTCCCGCGAAGCCGCATTCGAGCGCGATATCCAGGAGAGGCCGTTTCGTGGTGCGCAAGAGATGCCCCGCACGTTCCACGCGCAGGCGGCGCAGGTAATCGCCCGGCGTGCAGTGGTGGAACAGACGGAAGCTGCGCGCCAGATGCACGGGATGCCGGCCTGCCACGGCGGCCAGGTCAGCCAGGGACAGTTCACGCGCCGGATCGTCATGCAGGCACTGCCGTACGCGGCGCATCCAGCCCGGTTCCATCAGGCTCAGTTCCGCCATGCCGCGACCGGTTTCAGCGAGCACATCGAGGGCCAGGGCCTCGGCGCACATGGGCGCGTGTGCGTCATCTACCGCCACCGCCTCCACGATGCGCCGTCCCAACTCGTATAACGCAGGCGAGCGGCGTATCAGCGGACGCCCGTCCAATCGCGCACGATGCTCGCCCAGGAGGCCCGTCAAGGTGTCGTCGGGATGGAAAATGACCTTGCGCGCACCCTGACTGCCGAATCGCTGCCCATGCGCGGCGTGGGCGGGGCAGAACAACAGGTCACCCGGCCCGTGGACATTGCGCATGCCCAGGATGCTTTCCTCGTAACCACCTTCCACGACGAGGCAAAACCACGCCTCGTCGTGACGATGACCCGCCATGCTGCCGCCCGGGCGGTACTCGGAGACGTGGAGATCGACGATACCGCTCATCCGTGTGTTCCCTTGCCGTCTATCTGGCAGTCGCTTTACCGGTCAGCCATGGCTGCGGTTCGACCAACTCGAATACGTTGGACTCCACCGCGTCTTTGCGCAAGTGCGGCCCATGGCCCGCCCCATAGACGACGAGCACGCGATCTCCCGGCTTCGTCGCCAGTGCGCGGATATGCGTGAAGATGCGCAGGTTCCGCGCATACCATTGGCCGACCCATGCCGCGCCCGGGTTGTTGGTATCGTCGCCGAAGAGCGGGAGCTCGAAGTAGCCTTTCGCGTCTTCGTTCATGCGCTTGGGATCGTTCCAAGTGAGGTACCAGTCGGTCACGCTGTGGCCTTTCAGGTACTCGGTCTCCTTTGCCGCTTCGGCCTTCCATGGCGCGACGGTTTTTTCCAGCAGATCGGTCTTGCCGTGCGCTTTCGCCCATGCCATCCAGTCGTAGTCGGCGTCCTTGCCTGGGGCGTCCCCGTTCCAGTCGACGGCATCGACACGCGGCAACCCGAGCTGCTTGGCCAGCCGCAATCCGATCTGGTCGGTTTCATCTGCCGACAAGGCGTACCGGCCGGCCCGATAGTCCGCGTAGCGCTTATCGAGTTCGGCCTGCTTGGCGTAGGGATATTCGATCGCGATGTGCGTGGGCTTCCAGGCGGCGAGCCGCGCGACCATCTGTTCGATCTCGGCCTGGCGTGCCGGCGTCCGCACGTCTTCCACATGCGTATTGGCCACGTCGCGATTGTGGTTGGCGAGGTGGCCCGAGCCGAGGAACATCATCTTCGGCAGTTCTTGCGCCGTAGCGGCGACGGAAACCAGGGCCAGAAGGGTGGCGGATATCCAGCGATGCATGTGATTCCCGTACTGACGAGTGAGCGGGTGGGATGCCGGCCCTGACGGGATGGTTGGCATGACTGATGGCATGTTGCCGGACCTCGGATATGTCCCGCAGGGACCGCTAAGTCGCCACCACGTCGTATTCGTGAGCCGTGTCGTGCGGCGCCACGGCCACGCGATACTCCATCAGCAACGGCGACGGCATCCGGCATGCCGGGTGCATCCGGGCCAACTGCAGGATCGATCCGGAGACACCGCTCATCAACCCGGGGGTGAACGCGTCGCGTGCGAGGCCGCCGACGATGCCGTGTTCCTCGATGCTGGACAGCACGATGGCCGCGGCTGGCAGCCCTGTGTTCGGCACGAGTGACGGATCGAGCCGCGCCGCGCGCGTCAGCAACTCCCAGGTGCTGAGGTCACCGTGGCAGAGGGTGTGGCTGTGTCCCCAGCCGCCGTCGGCCGCCGCGAGCACCGCACGGCGCAGCGTATCCAGGTGGCGCGGGTGCCTCGTTCGGTCGTAGAGGTCACACGCGGCCAGGCCGATGCCGACGCTGCCGTGGCACCAGGTGTTCGCGAAGTCGCCGCTGTCGGGCTTGCGCACGTCGATCCAGTTGCCCGCCTTCATGTCGAATAGCGACTCTTCGAAATCGAACGCCCGTTCCGCGAGGTTGAGCCAGCGGTGCCGGTCGTCCGCGTCGCCGGCATCGCTGAGGCCGAGGCGCGTGAGAGCCCAACCGGTGCCTGTCGCGCCATGGGCGAACCCACCGATCGGCTCGTCGAATATCGAAGCGGGCCAGCGCGCCCCGCGTTCATCGACGATGGCGGCCGCTTCGAGATGCCTGCCGGCGCGCCCGGCGAGCGCAAGCCAGCGCGAGTCGCCGGTGACGTCGGCGAGGTTCAGCAAGGGAACGATCGCGCCGCCCACGCCTTCGAGGATATCGAGCACGCGTTCGTTCTCGATGTCCCAGCGCTCCATGAGTGTCGCCTGCGCCACGGCACGCGCGAGGAAATCTTCGCCGGGATGAAGGTGGTCGAGCGTCAGCCAGGTCTGCACCTGTGAGCCCAGGCCGATGAAGCCGCCGATCGCCTCGGCTTCGTCGGTGTCCTCCGCAGCGCGCAGGATGCGAAGGACACCGTGCAACGCCTCCATGGTGCCGTCGACCTCGTCGAGCCGTCCTTGACGCATCTCCTCGGCATAGCCGGCCAGTGCGATGGCGATGCCGCCGAGGCCGACATAGAGGTTTGGCTGCAGGGTGCGCATCGTCCATCCCCCGCGCCCCAGGATGGGACTGATCCAGGTCATCGTCCCATCGTCGCCGCGCACGGAAAGGCGCAGGAGTTGTTCGAGCGTCTCCCGCGCCATCGACCGCCGCCTCCGGTCCAGGTCCCCGGCATGGGCGTTGCGGGCCGAAAGGTCGTAGGGCGAACGCTTGTCGTCGTTGAGCCGCACATTGAGGTGGGCTGTCACGAGAGCGCCGCGAATGGTCAGTTCCTCCAGATCGATGCGCATGTCCAGCCAGGCATGGAATACCTCGTCCCGTTGCGACTCGTCCAGGACGTTGGCGAAGACGGGAACGTCGCCGTGACGCATGTCGTCGATCTCGCTCGCGATGATGGCCGGGTCGGAAGGGGCGACGGGCGAGACGGCGGCATTGCGCGTCAGCAGATCGCGGGCGCGCTCGATGGCGGCCGGTTCGTCGTGCAGTGATGCGGGATGCCAGAGCATGCGCATCACCTCGACATACGCCTGTGTCGGCCGCCGGATGCGTCGTATGCGGCAACCGACGAAGGCATCGAGCAACGGCGCGAGCGCCCCGTCGCGGTGCCGTTCGGCGAGCACATCGGTCATCGTGCGGAAACCCGTGACGATGTCTTCCCAGAAGCGCGAGATGTCGGGGTTGGTGCAGGGATGGTTCTTGCCGGTCTCGATCTCGACGCTGACCAGACCGACCCGGGCGTCGGTCGTCCCGGCATCGACGATCTCCGGAACGCGGATCTTCGGTTGCTCGCCCTGAAGCGCGCCGATGGCGGAGATGTCGACGCCGTCCAGGCCCAGCACCGGTGCACGAAACGGCACCAGCCCCGTGCGCAACACCGACGAGCGGATGAGCGCCTGCGCGAGGTCGACCGCTTCGCCTTTCTGCGAGGGCGGGAGGGGAATCTCCGTGACGAACAGGCTCTCGACGTCGACCACGTATGGGATGGTGGACGAAGCGATCAGATTCTCGTAGTGGATATCGGTGCCGCCGAGCAAGCGCATGACCGCGAGCCAATGCCCGATGTTGCGATAGAAGATGGCCAGCTGCGTGTCGTCGGTGCAATGGACATGGTCGACGTGGCGGCTCCATCCGTAGTCGCCCCGGTCGAGCACCGGGGGTACGCGTATGCGTGAAGGATCGTCATGGAGCATCGTGTCGAGAAAATGGTCCAGCACGGCGTCGACACGCAACGACCTCGGCTTGTACATGACCGTGCCGCCGGCGAAAGTCAGGCGCGCCACGGACTGTCCGCCTTCATGGACATCACCCTCGCCGAGGTACAGCGAGCGCAGCTCGACTAGATCGGCCCCGACGAAGAGCGATAAGGCTTCACGGTCGGCGGCCAGCCGTGAAAGCATGGTGACGATGGCATGGCGTTGCTGGTCCAGCACCTTCGTGAGGCGAGGCGTCAGGACGGGATAGCGGCGATCGATCGCCGCTACGAATTCCGGTGTCATGGCTCGCGTGACGAAGGCGGCGAAACGCGAGGCTTCGGTCCCCTCGGGAAGATCACCGGAGAGCTTTGCCGCATGCAGCTCCAGCAGGAGTACGCGGTTGAGCTTTCGCTCGGCGTTGTCGAGCAAGGCGCGTTCCGCGACCCTTGCGACGAGCGGGCGCTCCATGTCGTCGAGCCCGGGTTGGCGGGCGATGTCCTCGGCGAGCCGCCGGCGTATGTGATCCGTGAGAAAGGCGATGACAGGGGCGAAGGCGTTCTGCGACGCGGATGCATCCATGGGCGGTCCCGGCGATACCGTTGCGGTTTCTAGGATGGCGAAGGGATAGCCGTGGTGGTTGGCCACGGCTATCGCGGCTACCGCGTGTTAGCAGCAGACGCCCGGCCGGGAGGCCGTACAGGAACTACAGTTGGAAATCAGTGCGATGTCCGTGCTGGTCATCGCCATCACCGTCTGGGCGTGGCCCTCGGTGTAGAGCGAACCCGCCGGATTGTCATACCCACCTACGCTGTCGGCGCCACTCAACCATCCCGCCAGGATCTTGTCGGTCTGCATACGAGTACTCCTAGGTGTTACGAATGTGCGCCCGGACGTTGAAGAAGCGCGTCGCGGCGGGCGCGTCCACGACGACGCCGCCGGAGCATTCTGATGACTCCGGGACAAGGATTTGCCCGGTTTGCCGAATTTGCGCGCAAGAGACGACACATACCGGCGACCGGTGTCTGGCACCATGCGATGACGCCGCCACGCCGGGTGGAAGGACGTATCGATGATCCTCAAGCGCTTCATCCTTCGACACCGTGGCCTCGTCCTCGGTGCCGTGGCCCTGTCCGCCGCGAGCGCCCTGTCCACCATGACGCTGCTGTCGCATATCAACGAACTGGCGGCCAATGGCGTGCATGCTGGCCGCACGGCGCCGCCGCTGGAGGGCGCAGGCTGGCTGGCCGCCGTGCTCGCGACAGGCGCGGTATCGCAGTTCATCCTGGCTCGCCTGGGCGGCGACCTCGTCGCGCAACTGCGGATCGATCTCTCGCGCCGCTTCATCGACCTGGAGTACGAGAAGCTGGCCAACGAGAAGCACGCGATCTTCGGTTCGCTCATCGAGGACGTGGCGAGCATCGCGCCGCTGGTGCTCGTCGCACCCTTGCTGGCGTACAACGGGCTGCTCGTCGTGCTGTATGCGAGTTACCTCGCCAGCGTTTCGCCACCTCTCCTCGGGATACTCGCCGCTTTTCTCGGCGTCACGGTCGTGGTTTCCCTGGCATTGGAGCGGTTTCTTCGCCGGCGTTTCGACGCCTTGCGCGAAGCGAACGAAAAGGTCTTCGAATACTTCCGCTACCTCAGCGAAGGAAAGAAGGAACTGGCGCTCAATGCCGCACGCGCCAGGCATGTCGCCGAGGAACTCATCCGTCCGGCCATCGGCCGTTCCCGCCGATTGATGATCCAGGTGCATACGGGCCTGGGTTTCAACGAGGCGTGGTCGTCGGCGGTTATCTACGCATCGGTCTTCGTCATCGTCTATGTCGGTTACGCGAGCCTGGCATTGCCGCAGGCGACGCTCATGCGCTTCGTCATCGGCGCACTGTTCCTCAGTGGCCCGGTCGCGTTCATCGTGAGCGCGGCACGGCAGGTGGGCGTCGGTACGGCCAGCTTGCGTCATCTCCAACGCGTCGGCCTGGACCTTGGTGGTGACGTCGATCCACCCGCACGCGAGGCGGATACGGGCATCGGCGACGAATGGCGCAGCATCGCGCTCAGGGGCGCCACCTATGCCTATGCCGGCGAGGAGGACGGACGGGTAGCGCTCGGCCCGGTCGACATGGAAATCCGGCGCGGCGAACTCCTCTTCATCGTCGGAGGCAACGGCAGTGGCAAGTCGACCTTGTTGCTCCTGCTCGCCTCGCTGCTCACGCCACGCACAGGCGAACTCGTCGTCGACGGCGTGCCATTGAATCGGGACAGGCAGCGGCATCGTGAGCGTTTCACGGGTGTGTTCGGCGATTTCTTCCTCTTTCCGCACGTGCTCGACGTGGCGGGACATCCTCTTCCCGACGAACGCATCCGGACACTGCTGGTATCGCTGGGGCTGGGCTCGCAGGTCGAGGTGACGCAGGGGGAATTATCGAAGCTCACCCTTTCCACCGGACAGCGAAAGCGCCTGGCACTCTTGCAGTGCTATGCGGAAGACCGCGATATCTTCTTCTTCGACGAGTGGGCCGCCGACCAGGACGCGCACTTCCGCGATTACTTCTATCGCAGCTTGCTGCCCGAGTTGAAGGCGCGTGGCAAGACGGTCGTGGCGATCACCCACGACGACAGGTATTTCTCCCTGGCCGACCGCGTGGTGAAGCTCGAAGCAGGGCGCATCGTTTCCGATACGCGGCGTCGCGATGATGAAGGGGCGTATGCGGCATACGACTCCGCGGCGGATCACCGCGTGATCTAGACGAAAAAGGCCCGCCACGAGGATACGTGGCGGGCCTTTCCTTCTCGCGTCTTACTTCCGCAGGTCGAAGCGGTCGAGGTTCATCACCTTCGTCCAGGCGGCCACGAAGTCGCCGACGAATTTCTCCTGCGCGTCGGCGCTGCCGTAGACTTCCGCCAGCGCGCGCAGGATGGAGTTCGATCCGAAGACCAGATCCACGCGGCTGCCGATCCATTTCAGCTTGCCCGTGCCGCGCTCGCTGCCTTCGAACGACTCCCTGGCGGGGGAGGTCGGCTTCCATACCGTGCTCATGTCGAGCAGGTTACGGAAGAAGTCGTTGGTCAGCGTGCCCGGGCGATCGGTGAAGACACCTTGCTTGCTTGCCTCGACATTCGCGCCGAGCACGCGCAGGCCACCCACGAGCACCGTCATTTCCGGCGCGGTCAAGGTCAGCAACTGCGCCTTGTCGATCAGCAACGCCTCGGCCGGCACGCTGTAGCGACCCTTGACGTAATTGCGGAAACCATCGGCGGCGGGTTCCAGCGGCTCGAACGAGGCGACATCGGTCTGTTCCTGCGAGGCGTCGGTGCGACCCGGTGCGAAGGGAACGGTGACGGCACTCCCGGCATCCTTCGCCGCTTTCTCGACGGCGGCGCTGCCCGCCAGCACGATCAGGTCGGCCAGGGAGATCTTCTTGCCGCTTGCCTGCGCGCCATTGAATTCGGTACGGATCCCTTCCAGGCGTTCGAGCACCTTCGCCAGTTGCGCGGGCTGGTTGACCTTCCAATCCTTTTGCGGCGCGAGACGGATGCGCGCGCCGTTGGCTCCGCCGCGCTTGTCGCCACCACGGAACGTGGAGGCGGAGGCCCAGGCGGTCGAGACCAGTTCCGATACGGTGAGGCCGGAAGCCAGCACCTTCTCCTTGAGCTGCTTGACGTCGTTCTCGTCGACCAGCGGGTGATCGACCTTGGGCACCGGGTCCTGCCAGATCAGCTCTTCGGCGGGTACCTCGGGACCGAGGTAGCGCGAACGCGGTCCCATGTCGCGATGGGTCAGCTTGAACCAGGCGCGCGCGAAGGCATCCGCGAATTCTTCCGGATGATCGAGGAAGCGGCGGGAGATCTTCTCGTAGGCCGGATCGAGGCGAAGCGAAAGATCGGTCGTCAGCATCGTCGGCTTGCGGTTCGGGCCGCCATGCGCATCGGGGATGACATCACCGCTGTCCTTCGCCACCCATTGGTGCGCGCCGGCCGGACTCTTCGTCAGCTCCCACTCGTGCTTGAACAGGTTCTCGAAGAAGAGGTTGCTCCACTTCGTCGGTGTCTGCGTCCAGGTGACTTCCAGGCCGCTGGTGATGGTGTCGCGACCGACGCCACTGCCATGGCTGTTCTTCCAGCCCAGGCCCTGCTGTTCGAGGTCGCCCGCCTCGGGCTCGGCCGCGACATTGGCGGCGTCGGCCGCGCCGTGTGTCTTGCCGAAGGAATGGCCGCCTGCGATCAGGGCGACGGTTTCTTCGTCGTTCATCGCCATGCGGGCGAAGGTCTCGCGGATATCGTGCGCCGCGGCGATCGGGTCCGGCTTCCCTTCGGGGCCTTCCGGATTGACGTAGATGAGACCCATCTGCACGGCCGCGAGCGGGTTCTCCAGCTTGCGCCCGCCTTCGGTGCGGTCTTCTTCCTCGCCGTGCAACTCGGGATCGGCGACGAGCACGCCTTCCGTCTGCGGCGTGACCTTGCCATAGCGGTGGTCGCCACCGAGCCATTCGGTTTCGTTGCCCCAGTACACGTCCTGGTCGGGTTCCCACGTGTCCTCGCGCCCACCGGCGAAGCCGAAGGTCTTGAAGCCCATGGTTTCGAGGGCGACGTTGCCCGTGAGGATCAGGAGGTCGGCCCAGGAGATGCTGTTGCCGTATTTCTGCTTGATCGGCCAGAGCAGGCGGCGCGCCTTGTCGAGGCTGACGTTGTCGGGCCAGCTGTTCAGCGGCGCGAAGCGCTGCTGGCCACGGCCACCGCCGCCACGTCCATCGCCGATGCGGTAGGTACCCGCGCTATGCCACGCCATGCGGATGAATAGCGGGCCGTAGTGGCCGAAATCGGCTGGCCACCAGTCCTGCGAATCGGTCATCAGGTCAGCCAGGTCTTTCTTCAGCGCGGCGAGGTCGAGCTTCTTGAACGCCTCGGCATAGTCGAAGTCCGGTGCGAGGGGATTGGACCGGGACGAATGCTGGTTGAGCAGGTCGACCCTCAGGCGCTTCGGCCACCAGTCGCTATTGGTCGTGCCGCCGCCGGCGGTGTGATTGAAAGGACATTTCGCTTCGCTCGACATCAGGAGGTTTCCTCTGGCTTGCCGGGACGAAGGACCGAGCGCCGGCGACTCGTGGTTTACCTAGTGCCTGGATCATGGCCCGATTGTGAGCATTGCAGAAATTGATTGATCTTATGATGACAAGAGGCTGCGCCTATCAAGAATTAGCGCAACTCCTGTAACCGGATCAGGTTTCCCGCCGGGTCGCGAACGGCGCAATCGCGGACCCCGTACGGTTGGTCGGCCGGTTCCTGGACGATTTCCGCGCCGCTGGCTTGCAGCCGGTCGAAAGCCTCGTCGAGGTTCCTCGTGGCCAGCAGGAGGATGGCGAAGGTGCCCTTGGCCATCATCTCGGCGATCGTGCGGTGCTCCTCCTCGGTGACGCCGGGCGAGGCGGCCGGGGGATACAGGACGATGGAGGTACCCGCCTGGTCGGCGGGGCCGACGGTGATCCAGCGCATGCCGTTGTACCCGACGTCCTTGCGAACCTCGAAGCCGAGGATGTCGCGATAGAAGGCCAGGGAAGCCTCGGGATCGTTGTGCGGCAGGAAGCTGGCGTGGATGGTGATGTCCATGGCGACGGTGCTCGTTGGTTTGGGAGCGGTCATCCTAGTCGTCGCATCGAACGGGGCGCTTCTCGATTCCTGACCGGTCGCGTGACCTGCTTCGCCACGCACGACGGCATACCGGACACCGCCTGCGCCTCCCGCTGGCGATAGACACTCGGAGGCATGCCGACCAGTTCCGTGAAGCGGGTGCTGAAGGTGCCGAGCGAAGAACAACCCACGGTGAAGCAGACATCGGTGACACTGAGGTCGCCGCGACGCAGCAACGCCATCGCGCGCTCGATACGGCGCGTCATCAGGTAGGCATAGGGCGATTCGCCATAGGCGAGCCGGAACTGGCGGCTGAGGTGGCCCGCCGACATGTGTACGCCGCGGGCGAGTGCTTCGACGTCCAATGGCTGGGCGTACTCGCGGTCGATGCGATCGCGGACCCGGCGTAGACGTGCCAGGTCGCGCAGATGCTGTGGCGGGGCGGGCCGGTCGGTCACGCGGCGGATCGTGACACGCCGCACCTTCTTCCCTCAAGCCGGTTGACGCTATCGGCGCGGCGCGCTTTCATCGGGAGATCTCTCTCCAGGATCCCCCCTTCGATGCCCCAGCGCACGCGCCGTCTCCTGGCTGGCATGGCCGCCGTTCTCGTCACCGGCATGGCCGTGGCCGCTGCCAGCACACCCTCGCCGTGGTGGAAACACGCTCTGATCCTCGAGATATACCCACGCAGCTACGGTGACAGCAACGGCGACGGCGTAGGCGACCTCGACGGCATCACGGCCCATCTCGACGACGTGCGCTCGCTGGGCGCCGATGCGATCTGGATCGCGCCGATGTATCCCTCGCCGCAGGTCGACTTCGGCTACGACATCTCCGATTACCGCGCCGTGGATGCGCAGTACGGCAACCTCGCGGATTTCGACCGGCTGCTTGCCGAGGCGAAGAAGCGTCACGTCCGCGTGCTCCTGGACATGGTGTTGAACCACACTTCCGACAAACACGCATGGTTCATCGAATCGGCCGGTTCGCGCCAGAATGCCAAGGCCGACTGGTACATCTGGAACGATGGCGTGGACGCGAACGCCCCGGGCGTGACCGCATTCCAGAAGCGGTTCATCCACGAGGGCAAGGTGCCGCCGAACAACTGGGAGTCCGTCTTCGGCGGTTCGGCGTGGGAATGGGTACCGGCACGCAAGCAGTTCTACTACCACCGCTTTTACCGGCAGCAACCCGACCTGAACTGGCGTAATCCCGCCGTGGAAGCCGCGATGTTCGATGCGATGCGCTTCTGGCTCGATCGCGGCGTCGCCGGTTTCCGGCTCGACGCGATCTCCACCTTGTTCGAGGACACGCGGTTGCGTAACGATCCCGAGCGGGGCGGTACCAACGCGCAGGGCGATCCGAACCTGCACAACCAGTACAGCGACAACCTGCCGGAAGTGCACGACGTCATGCGCCGCATGCGAAAGATGGTGGACGGCTACGCCGGCGACCGCGTGCTCATCGGCGAAACCTATACACCCAAGACCAGCGATCTCCTGCCCTGGTATGGCGGTGAACATCAGGACGAACTGCACCTGCCGATGGACCTGATTCCCGGCTTCGGCTGGCAGGCGAAATTCGACGCGGGCTGGTTCCGCGAACACCTGCAGGCCGCGCAGACCGATCTGCTCGGCCTGCCGCCGCTGATGGTCTTCGACAACCACGACAATCCGCGTTCCATCGACCGGTTCGGCGATGGCCGCAACGACATCGCGCGTGCCCGGATCATCGCGGCAATGTTGCTGACTAACCGTGGCGCGGCGCTTACCTATTACGGTGCTCCCATCGGCATGACCACGAGCACGCCCACGCGCAAGGAAGACGTGCGCGATCCCATCGGGATCACCGGCTGGCCGAAGGAAAAAGGGCGCGATGGCGAACGCACCCCGATGCAGTGGACGGCCGGCCCGCAAGCGGGTTTCTCCACGAACCCGAAGACGTGGTTGCCGGTGGCGGCCAATTACCGCACCGTCAATGTCGCCAGCGAAATGGCCGACCCGTCGTCCCTCCTGCAGTGGTATCGCACGCTGATCGCCTTGCGCCGGGACAATCCCGCATTGCGCGACGGTGCGATGACCTTCGTCGACACGAAGAACCCGGACGTGCTCGCCTACGTGCGCGAAGGCAAGGAACCCGTGCTGGTCGCCATGAATTTCAGCGGTGAGCCAAGGACGCTGAAGTCCGGCGTCGAGGGCCACGGCCTGCGCACGCTGGCTGCCAGCGACGCCTCGTTGAGCCGGTCGGACAAGCTGGATGGCACGATCCTGCCGCCGTACTCCGTCTGGGTGATTTCTTTCGAGCGATAAGCACCTATAGTCGCGCGATCACTCCCCGGATATCCCCATGAGCGCCATCATCGATACCGACATGACCGACCGCCGGCCGTTGGGCCGTGGCGATGCGAAAACATTGATCCTGTCCGCGCTGGGCGGCGCGCTCGAGTTCTACGACTTCGTGATCTTCGCGTACTTCGCCAAGACGCTCGGGCACCTGTTCTTCCCACCGGGAACCTCCGACTGGGTGGCACAGTTGCAGGCCTTCAGCATCTTCGCTGTGGGCTATCTCGCGCGGCCGCTCGGTGGCCTGGTGATGGCGCATTTCGGTGACCGGGTCGGCCGCAAGCGCATGTTCACGCTCAGCGTGTTCCTGATGGCGGTGCCGACCCTGTGCATCGGTTTCCTGCCCACGTACGCGACGATCGGGGTCCTGGCGCCCGTGCTGCTCACGCTGTTGCGCGTGGTGCAAGGCATCGCCATCGGTGGCGAGGTGCCGGGCGCATGGGTCTTCGTCGCCGAGCACGTGCCACGGCATCGGGTAGGCCTGGCGTGCGCGAGCCTGAGTTCCGGGTTGACCTTCGGCATTCTCATCGGTTCGCTGGTGGCTGCGGCGATGAGCGCGCGGATGTCCGAAGCGGACATGCTCGACCACGGCTGGCGCATCGCGTTCCTCCTGGGTGGCGTGTTCGGCTTCTTCGCGGTGTACCTGCGCCGCTGGCTCAGCGAGACACCGGTGTTCGCACGCATGCGCGAACGCAAGGAACTGACGACGGAGTTGCCCGCGTGGGTCGTCCTGCGCGACCATCTGCCGGGCGTGGCCCTGTCGATGGTCGTCACCTGGGTGCTCACGGCGGCGATCGTCGTGGTGATCCTGATGACGCCGACGCTGATGCAGACGGCCTTCCATATCGAACCGGCCCGGGCGTTCACCGGCGGCAGCCTCGCCGCGTTTTCCCTGTGCATCGGCTGCGTGCTCGGTGGCCTGCTGGTGGACTGGCAGGGCAAGGCGCGCGCGATGCTGGTGGCTTCGGTGGGACTGGCCGCCAGCACCTATGCCTTGTACCTCGACCTGAGAAGCGGCGGCACCCACCTGCTTGCGCTGTATTCGCTGGCCGGGCTGTTCGCGGGCGTGGCGGGCATCGTGCCATCGGTGCTGGTCGCCGCCTTTCCGCCGGCCATCCGTTTCTCGGGCATTTCCCTGTCATATAACGTGGCTTATGCCATCTGCGGTGCGGCCACCCCGGTCCTGGTGGGCTACCTGGCGAAGACCGCGGGTGGGCTGGGGCCCGCGCACTACGTCGGCCTCGTGGCCCTGGTCGGCATCGCCAGCTCCCTTTACATGATGCGGAAAGGGCGGGGCACGGACGCGGGCTGAGCCGTCGGGCCGCTTTCGCGCTTCACGCATTTTTCATGCCCGTGACGAGGGTGGTCCCCCGGCTGCCCGGTACAGTTGCGCCGGCTTCGTACCTTCGGCATGCTTTTCCCATCGAGGCATGCCGCCGCGAACATGGGTCGTTCCCCGCGACCCGCCGTCGTCCCCCCTACTCGTCGCTCCAGACCCCATGACTGACGTCATCACCCTAGGCTGGCGCGAACGGCTCGCACTTCCGTCGCTCGGCATTCCCGTCCTCAAGGCCAAGCTCGACACGGGCGCGCGCTCGTCGTCGCTGCACGTCGAATGGCTGGAGGTGGACCAGCGGGCCGACGGCACGTGGCTGCGCTTCCAGGTGCGTACCACGCGCAAGGGCGGGGTGTCCGCGCCCTGCGAGGCGAAGGCGACGGGCCAGCGCTCGGTCACGGACTCGGGCGGTCATGCCACCACGCGCTGGTTCATCCGCACGGAAGTGGAACTGGCCGGCCACCGCTTCATGGCCGACGTCAACCTGACCGACCGGCGGCACATGCTGTTTCCCCTCCTGCTCGGCCGGACCACCCTCGACGGGCGTTTCCTGGTCGATCCGTCGCTTTCCTACTCGCAGACGCCGCGCCGCGCCGTCCGGGACCCCTCATGAAGATCGCCATCCTGTCGCGCAACGCGCGGCTCTACTCCACCCAGCGGCTGGTGGAGGCTGCGCGCAAGCGCAAGCACACGGTGCGGGTGATCGACCCCCTGCGTTGCTACATGAGCATCGCGCCGCAATCGTTCGCCATCCATTTCAAGGGCAAGCCGCTCGGCCCGGTGGACTGCGTGATTCCACGAATCGGCGCGTCCAGCACGTTCTATGGCACGGCGGTGCTGCGCCAGCTGGAACTGATGGGCGTCTTCACCCCGAACCCGTCCGATGCCGTGCTGCGCGCGCGCGACAAGCTTCGGTGCCTGCAGTTGCTGGCGGCACGCGGGGTGGACATGCCCCTGACCGCCTTCGGCGACAACCCCGACGACACCGCCGATCTCATGGCGATGCTCGGCGACCCGCCGCATGTCATCAAGCTCAATGAAGGAACCCAGGGCGCCGGCGTGGTCCTGGCCGAGAAGCGCTCGGCGTCGCAGAGCGTCATCGAGGCGTTCCGCGGCCTTTACGCCAATTTCCTGGTCCAGGAGTTCATCCGCGAGGCGAATGGCCAGGACCTGCGCTGCTTCGTCGTCGGCGACCAGGTGGTGGCCTCGATGCAGCGGTCGTCGGCACCGGGCGAGTTCCGCGCGAACCTCCACCGTGGTGGCAGCGCGGCCCAGGTGACCCTCACCGAGGACGAGCGCCGGGTGGCGATCGAGGCCGCCTCGGCGCTGGGGCTGGAGGTGGCCGGCGTGGACCTGTTGCGCTCATCGCGTGGGCCGCTGCTGCTCGAGGTCAATGCTTCCCCGGGGCTGGAGGGCATCGAGGGCAGCACAGGCGTGGACGTGGCCGGTGCCATCGTCGCCCATTGCGAGGCCCGGCTGGCCGGCCGTCCGGCCGTGCCGAAGGCCCGCCGGCCCAAGGCGCCGAAGGGGTTAACAGCGATTTAAAGGGCGCTCCCCTATAAAGGTTCCACTGTGATTCCGCGACGCGGGGTGACGGTATCGGGGCAGTAGTTCTTTCGGCCCGGGCGGGTTCCCCCCGTCCGGGCCTCTCTTTTAGTTCTGTCCGCTTCACGGTTTCCCCGTTAAGCTTGCCGTCGCAATACTCATAAGACTCAAGCGACCGCACAACGGAGTGCCGCATGCGCGTTCTGGTCATCGAAGACAATACCGACATCGCGACCAACATCGGGGACTACCTCGAGGATCGTGGTCACGTGGTCGATTTCGCCGGCGACGGCGTCACCGGCCTGCATCTGGCCGTGGTGCACGATTTCGACGTCATCGTGCTCGACCTGACCCTTCCGGGGATGGACGGGCTCGATGTCGCCAAGAAGCTGCGCCACGAGGCGCACAAGCAGACGCCCGTGCTCATGCTCACGGCGCGCGATTCGCTGGAGCACAAGCTCACGGGCTTCGAGTCCGGCGCCGACGATTACATGACCAAGCCGTTCGCCCTGCAGGAACTGGCGGCGCGCCTGGAAGTGCTGGCGCGGCGCGGCAAGGGTCCGCAGAGCCGGGTGCTCAAGGTCGGTGGCCTCACCTACAACCTCGACACGCTCACGGTGACCCGCGAAGGCAAGTCGATCCAGCTGAACCCCATCGGCCTGAAGCTGTTGCAGGCGCTGATGGAGGCCAGCCCGTCCGTGGTGACCCGCCAGGACCTCGAACAGCGCGTCTGGGGCGAGGAACTGCCCGATTCCGATTCGCTGCGCGTGCATATCCACGGGCTGCGTGCGGCCATCGACAAACCCTTCGAGAAACCGCTGATCCACACGCGTCACGGTATCGGATACCGCATGGTCGATCCGGATGCGGTCCAGGCGTAAGCTTCGTTTCCGACTGATCGTCACATTCACGCTGTTCGGGTTCGGCCTGAGCGCGTTGTTCGCGTTCGCCGCGATCAACATCCGTGAGCGCGTCGAAGAGCAGCTGATCAACTCGGCCCTCCAGGACGAGGTCGATTCGCTGAACGAGCAGGTGCGCGCGAATCCGAACGAGCGCCCGCAGTTCAACATCGTCAAGGCGTCCACCTTCAGCGACCGCACGATCTACAAGGCGCCGCTGAACTGGCAATCGCTCGACACCGGCGTGCACGATCTCTACGAGACGGAAAGCGACGGCAAGAACCACCATTACAAGGTGGCGGTGCGGCGGGACGGCGGCATCATCAACTTCCTGCAGTTCGACGTCTCGCGCGATGAACTGGGCAAGCGCCAGCTGATCACCAGCGTGGTCGCGGCCGTTTTCCTGTTCGGCCTGTTTTCGCTGGTGCTGGGCGTGTGGCTGTCGTCGCGCGTCTTGCGGCCGGTGACCGACCTGGCGCGCCGCCTGCGCGACTTCCGCCGGGTGGGCAAGGCCGAGGCCCTGGCTCCGCATTTCGCCGACGACGAGGTGGGCGAGCTCGCCGTGGCACTCGACGAATACGCCATGCGGCTGACCTCGGTGGTCGAGCGCGACCGCGAGTTCAACTCCGACGTGAGCCATGAATTGCGTACGCCGCTCGCGGTCATCGCCAGCACCACGGAGCTGTTGCAGGGCTCGCCGGATCTCACCGACAAGCTGCGCGAGCGCCTGAAGCGTATCGAACGCGCCTCGCGCCAGGCCACCGAACTGATCGAGGCGCTGCTGCTGTTGTCGCGTGCGGAGCGCCGTGGGCCGACGCGTGGCGAGACCACGGACGTGGCCAAGGTCGCCGCCGACGTCATCGAGAGCCAACGTCCGCAGATGGGCGGCAAGCCGATCGAGATCGAACTGATCGCGCATGGATCGGTGACCGTCAATGCACCCGCATCGGTGCTGTCGGTGGCCTTGACCAACCTGATCGGCAATGCGATCAAGTACACGATGGAAGGCAAGGTCACCGTGCGTGTCCTCGACGGCCACATCGACGTTATCGATACCGGCCCCGGAATCAAACCGGAAGATGCGGAAAAGCTCTTCCAACGTGGTATCCGTGGCGAAAGCGCCACCGGTGGCGGCGCGGGGCTCGGCCTCGCCATCGTTCGCCGCCTGTGCGAACTCTACGACTGGGACGTTTCCCTGCGTCCCCGCCCCGAGATGGCCGGCGCGATCTCGACGATCGACTTCCGCTGACACGAGGGGCCCACGAGCGGTTCCCCTCGTTGTCATCTCAGCTGTCATCAAGATTTCATTTGGACGCCCGACTATCCAACGCTTCCACGGCGTGGACCGGGCTGCCTCAGGGGAGGGGCCGCGGCGCGTCAGCGTGAGTAAGGATGCCACTCTTGTTGAAGCAGACCGTTCTGGCCATCGCCCTGGGCATGGCCTTCGCTTCCGTCGCCCAGGCGACGGACACCGATACCACGGCCGAGACCGCCGATGCCGCGGCCAGGCGCGACAAGGCACAGGATCTCGACGCCGTCTCCGTCATCGGTACGGGCGAGACGCGCCAGGTGCAGCGCCTGCGCACGTCCGACCAGAAGGTGCTTCCCCCGGGAACCAGCTTGCAGAAGGTGTTGAACGTCCTGCCTGGCGTGAACGCACAGTCCGCCGACGCATTGGGCACCAACGAGCAGTCCATGACCCTGAGCTTGCGCGGCTTCAGCGGCACGCGGCTGGGCTATACGCTGGATGGCATGCCGCTCGGCGACAGCGCGTACAACAACTACAACGGCCTCTCGATCAACCGCGCGCTGATCTCCGAGAATTTCGCCGGCGCCGAACTTTCCGAAGGCATCGGCAACCTCGGCACGCCTTCCACGAGCAACCTCGGCGGCACGATCGCCTACCGTTCCAGCGACCCGCTCAAGACCATGGGCGGGCGCGTCGTACAAGGTTTCGGCAGCGACCAGAACCGCCACACGTTCGCCCGCTTCGATACCGGCGAGTACAACGGGTTCTCGATGTACCTCTCCGCCGCTCGCACCACCTCGGACCTGTGGAACGACCAGAGCGCCTACAACGGGTCGACCACGAAGCAGTTCAACGGCAAGGCGGTGTGGGATTTCGACTGGGGCCGCCTCACTGGCTTCGCGGATACCTCGCGTACCTCGCAGGCCGACTACTTCTATCTGTCCAAGAGCGAATTGGCCCGCGGACTCGGCTGGGATTGGGGTGGTTACGCACCGGACTGGCAGCGCGCCATCGGCAAGGCGTACTGCAACGCCGGTACGCTCAACGCGAAGCTCTGCGACAAGAGCGGTGCGGACACCGATGCGGACGGTGCCTTCACCGCCGGTCAGATCCTGCGCGACGACGATCTCTACTATCTCGCCGGCGACTTTTTTCCCAGCGACGCGGTCACCATCCACGCCCAGGTCTATCACCACGAGGATGCCGGTGAAGGACACAACTGGAACAGCGGTACCTATTCGTATCCGGGCACCCCACGCCAGTTGCCGATCATCTTCCGCAACACGCTGTATACGATCAACCGCTCGGGGGCGATCCTCTCGGCGGCGTGGGATTTCGCCAACCATCACATCGAAGGCGGTGTCTGGTACGAGCACAATGTCTCCAGCGCCTCACGCTACAGCAGCTATGTGAGCGGGCCGCGCGACCTGAGCGCGCCGATAGACGCGACACCGGACATCGGCGTGTTCGCGCAGCGCACGGTATGGAATACGCGGCAGGCCTTCCTGCAGGACACGATCCGCTTCCTCGACGACGCGCTCACCGTGGACGTCGGCGTGAAGAGTCCGCACGTCACCTCGCAAGCCACGGCGCTGCCCGGCGACGCCGTGCAGCCGATCAAGCCCACGTCGAACAACCAGTTCGCCAGCGGCAAGCTGAGCGCGAGCAAGGCCTTGTTGCCGCAGTTCGGCGCGCGCTACAAGATCGCCGACGGCCAGGAAGTATTCGCCAGTTTTGCGAAGAACATCGCGATGTTCCAGGGTGGCTTCAAGCTCGGACCGCAGGCGGTGAGCCAGGCGATCTGGGATACGCAGGGCGACCTCAAGCCCGAGAAGTCGCGCAGTCTCGAAGCGGGTTATCGCGTCGAGACCGGTCCGATCGCCGCCTCGGTGGCCGCGTACAACGTGCGCTTCGACAACCGGCTGCTCCAGTACAACCCTTGCGACTCTCGCCAGCCCGTCGGCCCGTCGTGCGGCAACCGCTTCTACAACGTGGGCGGCGTGGACAGCCATGGCGTGGAAGTGACCTTCGTCTGGACACCGACCGACCACCTGCGCTGGTACAACTCGGCCTCGTACAACCGCTCCACCTATGCCAGCGACTACACGCAGGCGGGCGTCGTCCAGCACACCAAGGGCAAGATCCAGACCGACACGCCGACCAAGCTCTTCGCGACGCAGATCGACTGGACCCAGGGCGCCTGGTTCGCCTCCTTGCGCGGGAAATACACGGGTGAGCGCTTCTACACGTACACGAACGACCAGGGCTTCGGCGGCTTCACCGTCTGGGACCTTTCCGGTGGTTACGACTTCGGGCCGGTTTCCTTCGCCAAGGACATCCGCCTGTCGATCAACGTGACCAACCTCGGCGACAAGCGTTACGCGAGCAACTTCGATTCGAGCGCCTTCGTGCCCGCCGATCCGAAGGGCACCGCGTATGTGTTCCATGCCTCGGCGCCGCGCCAGTACTTTGCCAATCTCGACGTGCGCTTCTGATGTTGCGCACGGTCGCCGCCTTCGCCATCGCGCTCCTGATCGGTAGCGCCATGGCGCAGACAGGTGAGGTGCGTGTGCCGGACATCGCTTCGACGCCACTGCCCAGGGCCATCCACGTGGGTGGCACGACGTATGTCGACAAGGGGCTGGTCGCCACGGGATCGCTGGCGGCCGGCACGGTGGATTTCCTCGGCGACACGCTCGGTTCGTTCTCGTCGCTGATGATCGAGCCAGGTAGTTGGAAGCGGGAAGGCGACACGTATACCGGTGTCCTGTGGACGCTGCCGGACCGTGGACGCAACGATCCGGAGCACGACGTGTTCTTCGATTACCGGGGGCGTTTGCATCGGTTTCGTTTCAGCATGACGGTGGGGCGGGGGGCTTTCGCCGCTGAAGCGGCTCCCACACGGGGTGTGATGCCGACGCATGGTGCGGTTCCTATACAGGGGGCGCGTCTTGTGTTGGTGCCGGACGGTGGGCGCGAGTTGCGCGACTTCGACGGCAAGCCATTCACGGGGGCGGAGCCACGAAGTGGCCTGCGTACGGAGCGAGGCATCGTCTTGCCTTCACCCTCGAAGGGAGAGGGCGCCGGCAAGGTGTCGCTGGATGCCGAGTCATTGCAGTTCACCGGCGATGGCGGCTTCTACGTGGGTGACGAGTATGCGGCCAACGTCTACCGCTTCGACGCGAAAGGGAGGCTCACCGGCGTCATCGTTCCGCCGAGATCGGTGCAGCCGCTCGACGCTGACGGCAAGTCCGACTTCACGTCCCTGCGTGCGCCCGCGAGCGGCCGGCGCAATAACCAGGGCGTGGAAGGCATGGCGCTTTCGCCAGACGGCAAACGCCTGTTCGTCGTGTTGCAGAGTGCCCTGGTGCAGGACAGCGCTCCCGGCGATGCCTCGGGCCGTACGCTCACCCGTGTACTCGTCTACGACGTGAGCCGGAATGCGGTGCCCAAGCGCCCCCTGGCGCACTATGTGGTTCGTCTTCCCGCGTACGACGACACGGGTAAGGGCGGCACGCCGAACAAGACAGCCGCACAGAGCGAGATCCGGGTCATCGACGACCACCGTTTCCTCATGCTTGCCCGGGACGGCAATGGCTACGGTGCCGAGAACGGCAAACCCATCGTGTTCAAGAGCGTGTTGCTGGTGGATACGGACGGCGCGAGCAACCTGGCGGGAACCACGCACGAGACGTCGACGATGTCTTTGCTCGGACAGGACGGCGGCCTGCGCGCCGAAATCCGCCCAGCCAGCTGGAAACCGCTGGTCGACCTGCTGGCCCCCGCCGACCTTGCTCGCTTCGGACTTTCGATCGAACGTGACCAGCCGGGCATGGCGATGCTTTCCGAAAAGTGGGAAGCGATGGACCTCGTCCCCGTGCTCGATCCGGCCTATCCGGACGACTGGTTCCTCCTGGTCGGCAACGACAACGACTTCATCGCGAAGCACTGCGTCATGGAAGGGCGGCGCTGCGATTCCGCCATCGATAACGACAACCGCATCCTCGTGTACCGGCTGACCTTGCCGGGCATGCGTTCCACCGCCGCCTCCTACCACCATTGAAGGGTCATGCGCATGATGAAACGTACGGTTCTATCCCTGTTGTCGGCCACGCTGCTTCTCGGCGCCACGGCCAGCCATGCCAACACGCCGGCCTACGTCGACAGCAAGGAATACAAGGTGCTGCTCGATCCCACGCGCTTCGCCAGCAATCCGTCCAGCGCGGCGGCCACGCTCCTGCACGATGTTTCGGTGCGTCTGTCCGCGCTTGCCTTCGACAAGACGATCACCGGCAACTTCAGCGCGGGCGATCGCGACACGCTGGCCTACTACGACACCCCGCACAGCTGCTCGCTGATGAATCGCGGCTATTCGGTGCGGACGCGCGCCGGCGACCATAGCGATATCCAGTTCAAGTTCCGTCACGCGGACGAAGAGCTGTCCTATTGGACGGACGTATCGGGTGCGGGCAAGAACAAGGAGACCAAGCTCGAGACCGACGTCACGCCGGGCGGCCTCGTGCTCGCACATTCCACCAAGCAGGACGCGACCACCACGCCCACGACCGTCTCGGCCCTGATCAAGCAGTTCCCGGGTGCGTCGGCGTTGTCCGATATCTCCACCGCCGGGCTTTCGCCGGTGGCGGGTGTCACGGTGACGCAACAGGAATACGACGGCCCGGAATCCGACATCGGGCAATCGGTGGCCGAGTTCACGCTGACCCTGTGGTACATCAACGGCGCGTCCGCTCCCGCGCTGGCCGAGCTGTCGTTCCGCGTCGAGGCCGACGCGGACAGCTACTTCACCACGCCAGTGCTCACCCGCTCGCAGACCCTGAACAAGGCGATCGGCTCGATCGGCAACGGCTGGAACATCGCCAACGACGGCGGCAAGACCAGCTGGCTCTACGCCTACAAGTCGTCCTCCTACCCGAACGGCTTCTGCAACTAAAGCGGCCCAAGGTGAAGCCACCCGAGGGTGGCAAGCAACCTGGGGTAGGAAGCAACCTGGGTGGGAAACGGCCTGGGTGGGAAGCGGCCTGGGCCGCGATCGGGCTTGCCGCAAGGCCGATCGCGCGCCAGCGCGCTTCCCACCCCGGTCCTACCCCGGGCCTAGCCGGGGGCCACCCTGGGCTTTCCTTTTGATCAGCCCCGCGGGTCCTCGTCGCAATGGCTGCCCTTGCAAGTGATTTCCAGCGGCGAGGCGGTGCCAGGACAGGCGCTGTAGAAATGAGCTTCGGCGCCGCTCACGCTCCTGACGCGCAGCAGTCGCTCGCACTGGTGCCGTGAGGCGACATCCTGTGCCGCAAGAAAGGTCGGCTTGTCCACGCGGGTATCGAGTACGGCCAGTCCACCCTCGGGCTGCGCTGCCGCCACGTTCGAGGTCGGGGCTGTAGATGCCACGGATTGTTCGGCAGGTACGGGAGTCGCGGCGTCGACGGCGGCATCGACCGGCTCGTTGACCGTCGGAGCGGCCTCGACGACCTTCGTCGGCGTAACGACCGTCCCCGTCGACGGGGGCACGCGGAACGCAGGGACGTCGGTCTGCAACAGGTCGCATTTTCGAACGCCGGCTTGCCCTACTTGTTCGGAGACGAGATGGAGCGCGCTACGGGCCGACATCAGGCCCATCTTC
This sequence comes from Luteibacter sp. RCC_6_2, assembly GCF_041360655.1. Classification (NCBI taxonomy): domain Bacteria; kingdom Pseudomonadati; phylum Pseudomonadota; class Gammaproteobacteria; order Lysobacterales; family Rhodanobacteraceae; genus Luteibacter; species Luteibacter sp. RCC_6_2. The sequence goes on from NZ_JBFUPQ010000004.1 coordinate 111,652, forward strand.
ACCTCTTGCCAGACGTAGTACGTCTTGCCGGCTTCGGCATCGATGGCGAGGGAAGCGTCCTTCTCGCTGAGGGACGTGATGACGTGGTGTCCCGGAGTGACGGCGAGTTGCAGGAAGCTCTTCGGGCCCGTCTGTCCTGCAACGACGTCGTCGATCTTCACCGGCATCTTGATCGCGGCGCCCAGCAGTTCGTCACGGTAGACATAGACGATGGCCTTGTCGGTCATCGGTGTGAACATCTTCGCCTGGTCGTTCGCATCGTGTCCCGCTTTCTGGACACTGGCGCAGCCGCTGAGGACGGACGCGAGCGCTATCGCCGCAACGGCGGCGAGGTGGTTCCATTTCATGTTTTCCCCCTGTCGATGAGCCAGTCCGAGTTGGCACCTCCCTGGCGGCCGGATCGTATCGCGACGGGCCCGTCTCTTAACAGAGGGCTAGCCCGCCGCCGGGGGGCGACGGGCCAGTTTGCGGCTTCTTACAACGGTTCCAGCCAACCCCAGCGGTCTGCGGTCTTGCCGGTGAACAGGCCGAAGAAGAGTTCCTGGAGGCGGCGGGTGATCGGGCCGCCCTTGCCGCTGCCGACCTTCTTGCCGTCCACGGAGCGGATCGGCGTGACTTCGGCCGCCGTGCCGCACATGAGGATTTCGTCGGCGAGGTAGAGGTACTCGCGCGGCAGGTCGCGTTCGACCACCTCGATGCCTTCCTCGCGCGCCAGCGTCATCAGGGTGTGGCGGGTGATGCCGGTGAGGATCGAGGCGCTGGCCGGGGTGGTGTGCAGCACGCCGTCGAAGACCAGGAACAGGTTCTCGCCCGCACCTTCGCTGAGCAGGCCCGTGGAGGCCAGCGCGATGCCTTCACCGAAGCCCAGGCGGCGCGCCTCGCGGGCGATCAGCTGGCCGGAGAGGTAGTTGCCGCCCGCCTTGGCACCGGCGGGAATCGTGTTGGGCGCGAAGCGCTGCCAGCTCGACACGCAAGCGTCGATGCCATTCTCCAGCGCCTCGGGACCGAGATAAGGACCCATGGGCCACGTCGCCACGGCCACGTCGGTGGGGCATTCGGCCGAGAGGCCGAAGCCGCCCAGGCCACGGAAGGCGACAGGACGCAGGTAGGCGGCCTTGAGGTCGTTCTTCTTGACGACCTCGCGGCAGGCCTCGGCCAATTCATCGACCGAGTAGGGGATCTCGATGTCGTAGATCTTCGCCGAGAGGAACAGGCGCTTCAGGTGGTCGGTGAGGCGGAAGATGGCGGCGCCATCGGGCGTTTCGTAGCTGCGGATGCCTTCGAACACCGACGAGCCATAGTGCAGCGCATGCGCCATCACGTGGACGGTGGCTTCGCGCCACGGCTTGATCTGCCCGTTCTGCCAGATCCAATCGGGGTAGTTCTGCGACATGGGTACGCTCCGGAGGGGACCGCCCATGATAACGGGTACGGCGGCGGCCTACATGGCGCGTCGCGTCAGTGCGGTGGCGGATGGAGCGCCTGTCTCACCCCGGCGGGCGCAGCCACAGGCAGCCGGAATCCCTCACCACGCCAAAATGCGCGCGGCGGGTCGATCCGTCACCGCCGGGGCCCGAGGTCACCGCGTCGATGCCGCCACCCTCGCTGCCTTCGAGTGAGACCAGGGGTTGCCGCACCAGCGCTTCCATGGAACGAAGGCTGTCCACGGTGCCACCGCTGCCGTAGCCGTTCCACAGGATCAGACCGCCGATGCGGTTGGCGCTGCGGGAGGCGAAGGCTTGCGCCACGCCGTCGCGTAATTCGGCGAGATCCTTCGCGCAAAGCAGACCGGCCGAGGGGCCATCCGGTGTGGCCGCCAAAGCGGAGGACGCCGTCGCAGGCATGATCGACGTGGCGCCGAGGCTGGTGCACGGCTGGTCGCTGAAGACGGGGCGCCCGTCGGACCCGACACAGCGATGGATCGCGGTCTGCGCGGCGGCGGGCAGGGCGAGGAAAAGCAGGAGGAGCAGGGCGATGGCGCGGATCACGGGGCGGAACACGGTGGCGAGCGGTGCGTCATCATCCCCGGCGGCGCCTCACCGAAGGGTGACGGCGCGCACGTTTACCGCGCGGCGAGCCGTTCCAGCACGGAGATCGTCGCGCGCGCGCGATTGATCGTATAGAAATGCAGCCCGGGTGCGCCGCCGTCGAGCAGGCGCTGGCACAGTTCCGCCACCACCTCGGCACCCAGGTCGCGCACCGCGGCCGCGTCGTCGCCGTGGGCTTGCATGCGCTTCACGATCCAACGGGGAATTTCCGCACCGCATTGCTCGGAGAATCGGCGCAACTGGCTGAAATTGGCGATCGGCATGATGCCCGGGACGATCGGCACCTGCACGCCCAGCTTCGCCACGTCGTCCACGAAGCGGAAGTAGGCATCCGCGTTGAAGAAGTACTGCGTGATCGCGCCATTGGCGCCGGCGTCGACCTTGGCCTTGAAATGCCTGAGGTCGGTCAACGCGTTCTCGGCCTGCGGATGGGTTTCCGGATAGGCCGCGACCTCGATATGAAAGTGGTCGCCGCTGTGCTCGCGGATGAAGGCGACCAGTTCCGCCGCATAGCGGAAATCGCCAGGAGTGGCCATGCCGGAGGGAAGATCGCCGCGCAGGGCGACGATGCGACGACAGCCCGTGGCCTTGTAGGTCTCCAGCAGCGCGGCGATCTCCGCCTTCGTGCCACCCATGCAGGACAGGTGTGGCGCCACCGAAAGGCCGTGCTCGGCTCGCAGGCGCTTTACCGTGTCGTCGGTGTAGCTGAGCGTCGACCCGCCCGCGCCAAAGGTCACCGAAACGTAGTCGGGCGCGTGTGCCTTGAGGCGGACGACCGCCGCATCGAGCTGCGCGCGCTGCTCGTCGGTCTTGGGCGGGAAGAATTCGAAGCTGATGGCGGGCATGGGCGATCTCGCGTGAATGCCCGCAGTATAAATATCTTTCCATCCAGATGGAAAGATGTCCGTACGCGCGGATACAAATATAGGCGATTCGGGAAATCTCCCGAATACAGCGCAAGCGCCTAATGGGGCTACTCACCGGAGTAGCCCATGAAAACCATCGTCCTCGCCGCCGTCCTGGCATTCACTGCCACGTCGGCCACCCAGATCGCCGCCGCGGACCAGCCCACGACCAGCCGCCGCACCGAACTTTCCCAGCACGACCTCAGCATCCCCGGCTGGGAAGAAGTGCAATTGCGCGTCGATATCGATCCCGGAAAGACCGCGCCGAACCACAGGCACCCGGGCGAGGAAATCATCTACGTGATCGAAGGCACGTTGGAGTACACCCTGGAAGGGAAACCGCCGGTTCGCCTGAAGGCGGGCGAGGTGCTGTTCGTGCCCGCCGGTGTCGTGCACAAGGCGACGAACGTAGGAACCACCAATGGCGCCGAACTGGGCACCTACATCGTCCCGAAGGGAAAGCCACTGGTCGAATGGGTGCGTTGAACGTCATGGCCCGTGGTCCAAACGCAAGAAGGCGCCCGAAGGCGCCTCCTCGTGACCACGACGGATCGTTCGATCAGTAGCGGTAGTGGTCCGGCTTGTACGGGCCTTCCACCGGCACGCCGATATAGTCGGCCTGTTCCTTGGTGAGCACGGTCAGCTTTACGCCGATCTGCTCCAGGTGCAGGCGGGCGACTTCCTCGTCGAGCTTCTTCGGCAGGCGGTACACCGTCTTCTCATAGGTGTCCTTGTTCTTCCACAAGTCGATCTGCGCCAGCGTCTGGTTGGAGAAGCTGTTCGACATGACGAAGCTCGGGTGGCCGTGTGCGCAACCGAGGTTCACCAGGCGGCCTTCGGCCAGCATGTAGATGCTGTTGCCCTTGGCGAAGGTGTAACGGTCGACCTGCGGCTTGATCGTCTCGCGGGAGACGTCCTTCGCCGCGTTCAGACGGTCGATCTGGATCTCGTTGTCGAAGTGGCCGATGTTGCAGACCAGGGCGTTGTTCTTCATCGCCGCCATGTGCTCCAGCGTGATGATGTCCTTGTTGCCCGTGGTGGTGACATAGATGTCGCCGAGACCGAGGGTCTCTTCGATCGTCGTGACCTGGAAGCCTTCCATCGCGGCCTGCAGGGCGTTGATCGGATCGATCTCGGTGACGATGACGCGGGCACCGAAGCCCTTCAGCGAATGGGCGCAGCCCTTGCCCACGTCGCCGTAGCCACAGACGACGGCGACCTTGCCGGCGACCATGAGGTCGGTGGCGCGCTTGATGCCGTCGGCCAGCGATTCACGGCAACCGTAGAGGTTGTCGAACTTGCTCTTGGTGACCGAATCGTTGACGTTGATCGCCGGGACCAGCAGCTTGCCGGCTTCGGCGAGCTGGTACAGGCGGTGCACGCCGGTGGTGGTCTCTTCGGAGACGCCGCGCCATTCGGCGGCGACCTTGGTCCAGAAGCCCGGACGCTCCTTGGCGACGCGCTTGAGCAGGTCCTTGATGACCTGTTCCTCGTGGTTGGCGGCCGGCGAGTTCACCCAGTCCGAACCCTGCTCGAGTTCGAGGCCCTTGTGGATGAGCAGGGTGGCGTCGCCGCCGTCGTCGACGATCAGCTGCGGGCCGAGCTCGCCCGGGTGGGTCAGCATGTCGAGCGTGCAGTCCCAGTATTCCTCCAGCGACTCGCCCTTCCAGGCGAACACCGGCAGGCCACCGGCGGCCAGCGCCGCGGCGACGTCGTCCTGGGTGGAGAAGATGTTGCAGGAAGCCCAGCGGACCGACGCACCCAGCTCGCGCAGGGTCTCGGCCAGCACGGCGGTTTCCTTGGTGACGTGCAGGGAGCCGGAGAGGCGCACGCCCTGGAGCGGCTTCTCCTTGGCATAACGGGCGCGGATCTGCATCAGGCCCGGCATTTCCTCTTCCGCCATGCGGATGCGGCGGCGGCCGAGGGCGGCCTGCGAGATATCGCGGACCTTGTAATCTTGGAAGGTGTCTTTGGTGACGGCGTTCATCTGGCGTAGCTCCGGAGATTCACGGGGGCGCCGTTTGGTGGGACGCCGCGCCGAGCCTGGCCTATGGGACGTTCCCACGGTCGCAGCGCCCCTCGGCGGGCAAAACGGTCCGCCGATTGTATCGCGGAATCCGGATGCAGGGATGAACACATCTTTTTCGGTACTCTCAGGGTTTCGACGCCAACCGAGAGTCCCATGGAAGCCGCACGCGATCCCGAGTTCCTGCCCCACGACGGCCCCCTGCGCGAGGACGTGCGCCGCCTCGGCGCCCTGGTCGGCCAGATGTTGGCGGAACAAGGCGGCCAGGCCTTCTTCGAGCGCGTGGAACACGTGCGCACGGCGGCGATCCACCGCCGGCGCAGCGGTGCGGCCGTGGATGCGCTGGCCGAATCGCTGACGGGCCTGGACGCCGCGGACGCCGAGGCGCTGGCCCGCGCCTTCGCCACCTATTTCCAGGCGGTGAACACCGCCGAACGGGTCCACCGCATCCGCCGCCGCCGCGACTACCAGCGCGAGGGCGGGGCGCCGCAGCCTGAGTCGCTGGCGGCGGTGCTCACCGTGCTGAAGAAAGACGGCGTCGGCCGCGACGAACTGGTCCGCCTGCTCGAACGGCTGGACGTGGAGCCGGTGTTCACCGCCCATCCCACGGAAGCCGTGCGCCGCTCACTGCTCGAGAAAGAGCAGGAAATCGTCCGGGCGCTGGTCGAGGAGTTCGATCCCACGCGCACGCCGCAGGAACTGCGCGACGACGACGCGCGCATCCTCATGGCGCTCTCCGCCGGCTGGCAGACCGCCGAAGCCTCGCCGGTACGGCCCAGCGTGCAGGATGAATTCGACCATGTCGGCTTCTACATCTCCCGGCCGATCTACCGCGTGCTGCCCGCCCTCTACGAATCGTTGCAGCAGGCCATCGCGGAAACCTATGGCGAAGGCGTGACGATCCCGCGCCTGCTTCGCTTCGCCACCTGGGTGGGCGGCGACATGGACGGCAATCCCAACGTCAACGCGGACACCATCGCCGCCACTCTCGCGGCGCAACGGACGCTGGTGCTCGAGCGCTACATGGAGGATGCCGCCAGCCTCGGCCGCCTGCTCAGCCAGACCGAGGATCGCGTCACGCTGGACGACAAACTTCAACGACGCATCGAGGATTACCGCGAACGCCTTCCCGACGCGGCGGAACGCATCCGGCCCCGCCATGCCGACATGCCCTATCGCGGCTTCCTGACCTTCGTCGCGGCCCGTCTGGACGCCACGTTGCACGAAGGAGCCGAGGCCTATGCGTCGGCCGACGAGTTCATCGGCGACATCGCGCTGGTCGAGAAGAGCCTCGTGGACCACGGCGGCGCGCATGCCGGCGCGTACGCGGTGAATCGTCTCCTGTGGCGCGCACGCACGTTCGGATTCCACCTGGCACGCCTGGACGTACGCCAGGATGCGCGTGTCCACGATGAAGCGTTGGCGGCGTTGCTCGGTGACGGCGACTGGGCCAACCGCGACACGGTGGCGCGCGTGAAGACGCTGCGGCCGTACGCGGCGGGCGAGCGCAGTTTCGTCGCGGGCGACGACCACGAGGCCGCCGGGATGCTGCGCGCGGTGTTCGCCACCTTGGCCGATTCGCGCAAGCGTTATGGCCCGGAAGCCACCGGGCTCTACATCATCAGCATGGCCGAGACCGCGGCGGACGTGCTCGCCGTGCTGGCGCTCGCGCGGCGGGGCGGTCTCCTGGAGGACGGCCGCGTGCCGCTCGATATCGCACCGCTGTTCGAGACGATCGACGACCTCGCCGGCGGTGCGGAAACCCTCCAGGCGCTGCTGGACGACCCCGTCTATCGCGCCCACCTCAAGGCGCGTGGCGACCGGCAGTGGGTAATGCTGGGATATTCCGATAGTGGCAAGGACGGCGGCACCGTCGCGTCCAAGTGGAGCCTGCAGCGCGCTCAAGTGGAACTGCTCGACGTGGCCTCGAAGGCCGGTGTCCGCGTGGCGTTCTTCCATGGCCGCGGCGGTTCGGCGAGCCGCGGTGGATCGCGCATCACGCCGGCATTGATGGCTTCGCCGCGCGGTTCCGTCGGTGGCGTGCTTCGTGTCACCGAACAAGGCGAGGTGATCCATCGCAAGTACGGCATCCGCGCACTCGCCGTGCGCAACCTGGAACAGACGCTCGGCGCCGTGATGCGTGCCTCGTTGCGGCCGCGCGAGGTCGAATCACGCGAGGCCGCGTGGAAGGAGACCATGGCACGGCTTTCCGGTGAAAGCCGCAAGGCTTACCGCGCCTTCGTCGACACCGAGGGCTTCGTCGAGTACTTCCGTGGCGCCACGCCCATCGACGTGATCGAGCGCATGACGCTCGGTTCGCGTCCCGCGCGCCGGCGCAGCATGAAAGGCGTCGAGGACCTGCGCGCGATTCCCTGGGTGTTTTCCTGGACCCAGTGCCGCGCGGTGCTCACCGGCTGGTACGGGCTCGGCGCCGCGCTCGACACCGTAGCGCGGGAGTGCGGTGAGGAAGCGCTGGTGCGCATGGCGCGCGACTGGCCCTTCTTCTCCACCATGCTCGACGACGTGGAAATGGTGTTGGCCAAGGCGGATATCGACATCGCCGAGGCCTTCTCCCGTCTGGCCGGCCCGTTGCACGAGCGCTTCTTCCCGATGATCCGCGAGGAGTTCGAGCGAACCGTCGCCTGGCTGCTGAAACTCAAGGGCGCGAAGGAGCTGCTGGCCGCCGAGCCCCGGCTGGCCACCTCGATCCGCCTGCGCAACCCGTACGTGGACCCGATGAGCCTGCTCCAGGTCGACCTCCTGCGACGCTGGCGCGCCACCGGCGGACAGGACGACGCCCTGCTCAGCGCCCTGGTCGCTTGTGTGAACGGCGTCTCACAAGGGCTCCAGAATACGGGTTGAGGGCTAAAGCCCCGCCCGGGCCTGCCGACATAACGGCCATGGGCACCCGTTCGGGGTGCTCCACCACTCCGGTAGGACTCCATGAACCAGAACAGCGACCGCGCCGGCCGGCGCGGCATGAGTGTCGGCGCGCGACTGACCCTGCTCGTCGTCGGCATCGTCGCCCTCGGCATCGCCTTGCTCACCGTCGTCGTCACGACCATGGCCTCGCGGGAGCTGGAGGCCAGGGCCCGCGAGGACCTCGCCCGCGGCAACCGGGCCATCATCGGCACGGTCAACACGTTCAGCGGTGCGCTCCTGGCCGAGTCCGACCGCTTCCTCGGCGTGTACAAGAGTTACTTCCCCGGAAAGTTCACGGTCGACGACAAGCACCGCGTGATGATGGCCGGGCACACCGTGCCCTCGCTGTTGCATGACGGCAAGCCGTTGAACAACGATTTCACCCTGACCGACGAATTTTCCGCGCGGGCACACGTGGTGGCGACGCTGTTCGTCCGTGACGGGCCCGACTTCGTTCGTGTCACCACCTCGTTGAAGAAAGAGGACGGCTCGCGTGCGGTCGGCACCTCCATCGATCATGCCCATCCGGCGTTTCCCTTGCTGCTCACGGGCAAGTCGTACGGTGGCCCGGCCGTGTTGTTCGATCGTCCGTACATCACGCGCTACGAGCCGATCAAGGACGAGGCGGGCAACGTGCTCGGCGTCTTCTTCGTCGGGGTGGAGATCGGCAAGGAGATGAAATCGCTGCAGGACGAGATCGCCGCGATCCACATCGGCCAGAGCGGCTATTACTCCGTCGTCGATGCCAGCGCCGGAAAGCGGTACGGCACGCTGATCGTCGATCCGTCGATGACGAACGATGCGGCGAAGGCACCCGGCGCCGCCCTCAAGATGCTCGACGTGGATGGTCAGCCGATCTTCGGCCGCATGCTGTCCGGTGGGAAAGGCGAACTGCGCTATCGCGTCGAGGTGGATGGTCATGCGGTGGACCGGATGGCCGTCTATGCGACCGATCCCGCATGGAACTGGCTCGTGGCGGGTACGGTGGACATGGATGAACTGTTCGGCCCGGTCCGGCATATGCGCCTCATCGCCGCGGCGACCAGCGTCGCACTGGTCATCGCGTTGTGCGTGTTCCTGTTCCTCGCGATACGCACGCGTATCACCCGGCCGCTTGCCGACGCCGTCGAGGCGGCGCGACGTCTCGCCGAGGGCGACCTCACGGCGCGGCTCGCCTCCGCGCGCGAGGACGAGATCGGCCAGTTGATGCGTTCCATCGATGGCATCGGCGACGGTCTTGGCGATATCGCCCGTTCCGTGCGCAAGGCCGCGGCCAGCATGGCGGGCAGCACGTCGGAGATCGCGGCGGGCAATGCCGATCTGTCGTCACGCACGGAAACCCAGGCGCACGAACTCCAGCTGACGGCGTCCAGCCTCGACCTGCTGACGCGTACGGTCCGCGACAACGCGGGCCACTCGGCGAGGGCGAGCGCGCTGGCGGCCGACGCGAGCGTGGCGGTGCAGCAGGAGGCTGGCGCGATGCAGGAGGCAGTGGAAGCGATGAACGGCATCCAGGCCTCGGCGCAGCGTATCGCCGACGTCATCGGCATCATCAACGGCATCGCCTTCCAGACGAATATCCTTGCGCTCAACGCCGCGGTGGAAGCGGCGCGGGCGGGCGAGCAGGGCAAGGGCTTCGCCGTCGTGGCGGAAGAGGTGCGCCATCTCGCCCAACGCAGCGCGTCGGCGGCGAAAGAGATCGAGTCGCTGATCACCGAATCGGTGGCCCAGGTCGACGCGGGGCACGGCCTGGTAACGGACGCGGGGCGCAACATGGAAACGGTGCTGGGCCGCATTCGCGCGGTGGCGGACCTGATGGGCAACATCAGCCAGGCCTCCAGCGAACAGTCCGAACAGATCGGCCGGATCAACCACGCCGTCTCGCGCATGGACGACTCGACCCAGCAGAACTCGGCCCTGGTCGAGGAAGCCGCGGCGGCCGCGAAGAGCCTGGAAGACCAGGCCGCCGAACTGGCCCGCGTGGTCGAGGTGTTCCAGCTATAAAGCGATGCCCCGGTGGGAGCCGGCTTTGCCGGCGATCCCGCGGCAGCGGGCCAGGTCGATGCAAGCACGCATCGCCGCTGAAGCGGCTCCCACAACAGCATCGAGCAGACCGGGCAGGAGCAGACCGGCAGGAACCAGACCTGTGGGAGCCGGCTTTGCCGGCGATCCCGCGGCAGCGGGCCAGGTCGAGGCAAGCACCCATCGCCGCTGAAGCGGCTCCCACAAGGGGTGAGGGCCTTTCGGGCGGCCTGGATCGGGTGGGCTTTATCAGCCTTCCAGTTCTTCCCAGCGCGCGAACGCCACGTCCAGTTCCGTCTGTAACCGGGCCAGTTCCTCGTTGCCGCGCGTGATCGTCGCCGCATCTTGCTGGAAGTACTTCGGGTCGTTCATCGCGGCGGTGCGGCGGGCGATCTCGGATTCGAGTTCCTCCAGCTTCGCCGGCAGCAATTCAAGCTCCCGCTGCTCTTTGAAGGAGAGCTTTTTCTTCGGCGTAGCTGCGACGGGCGCGGCTACGGCCGTCGGTGCCGAAGCAGAAGTGGCGGCTTGCGTCGCCCCCGGCCCCGATGCCTCTGACGTCGACGAAGACCACGCAGCCTTCGACCCGGCAGGCTTCGAGGCCACGGCGGGCCTCTGCCGCAACCAATCGCTGTAACCGCCGATGTATTCGCCGACCACACCGTCGCCTTCGAGCACCAGGGTGCTGGTCACCACGTTGTCGATGAAGTCGCGATCATGCGATACCAGCAACAGCGTACCGGTGTATTCGTTCAACAGTTCCTCGAGCAGTTCCAGCGTCTCCACGTCGAGATCGTTGGTCGGTTCGTCCATCACCAGCAGGTTCGACGGCTGGGCGAACAGCTTCGCGAGGAGCAGGCGGTTGCGTTCGCCGCCGGAAAGCCGCGTGATCGGTGCGCGGGATCGTTCGGGCGAGAACAGGAAATCCTGCAGGTAGCCGACGATGTGCTTGCGTTGGCCGTTGAGCTCGATGTATTCGCGGCCCTGGGCAACGTTGTCGAGGGCGTTCAGCCGGTCGTCCAGCGTGGAGCGGTGCTGGTCGAAATACGCCACTTCCAGGCCGGTACCCAGTGTGACCTCGCCTTCCTGCGGCTTGAGTTCACCCAACAGGATCTTCAGCAGCGTGGACTTGCCCGCGCCGTTCGGGCCCATGATGCCGACGCGGTCGCCACGCATGATCGTGGTGGAGATATCGCGCAGCAGCGTGCGTCCGCCGTAAGCCTGGGTGACGTGCTTCGCGTCGATCACCTTGCGCCCCGAGGACTGCGCGGTGGCTAGGGTGATCCTGGCGTTGCCGGATTGTTCGCGTCGCTGGGCGCGCTCGTTGCGCATCGCTTTCAGCGCGCGCACGCGGCCTTCGTTTCGGGTGCGACGCGCCTTGATGCCCTGGCGTATCCAGACTTCTTCCTGGGCCAGCTTGCGGTCGAAATGCGCCTGGGCCTGGGCTTCCGCATGCAGGCGTTCCTCGCGGCGGCGCAGGTAGTTGTCGTAGTCGCCGGGCCAGCTGGTGACCTGGCCGCGATCGATCTCGACGATGCGCGTGGCCAGGGCACGCAGGAAGCTGCGGTCATGGGTGATGAAGACGATGCTGCCGGCGAAGCCCTTGAGGAAGGTTTCGAGCCAGGCGATCGCCTCGATGTCGAGATGGTTGGTCGGCTCGTCGAGCAGGAGCAGGTTCGGGTCGCGCACGAGCGCCTGGCCAAGCAGGACGCGGCGCTTCATGCCGCCGGACAACTCGGAGAAATCGGTGTCCGCCGGCAGTTCCAGGCGTTCGATCACCTGCTGCACGCGTGAATCGAGATCCCATGCGTTGTGGGCCTCGATCTGCGACTGCACGTCGCCGAGGGCGTCCATGTCGCCGGTTTCCAGCAGGTGGTGATAGCGTGCGAGCAGGTGGCCCAGTTCACCCAGGCCGTCGGCCACCACGTCGAAGACGCTGCCCGAGGTGTCCTGCGGCACTTCCTGCGTGAGGCGTGCGATGCGCGTGCCGCCTTGCAGGCGGATCTCGCCATCGTCCGGGTGCAGTTCCCCGGCGATGAGCTTCATCAGCGTCGATTTGCCGGCGCCATTGCGCCCGACGACGCAGACGCGTTCACCGGCATCGAGGGAAAGGTCGACCTGTTCGAGCAGGAGCGGGCCGCCGACGCTGAAGTCGACGTTGAGGAGTTGGATAAGGGACATCCGGATATTGTACCCGGTGGCGCCTCGTCACCTCATGACATGGCCCGTTGGTAGAAGGTCCCGCTCAGGTGGGGAGCCCTGGTTGGAGCCGACCTTGTCGGCGATGGGTGCTTGCCTCGACCTGGCCCGCTGCCGCGGGATCGCCGACAAGGTCGGCTCCCACCGGGGCTGGCCTGTTCCATCAGGCCGCTGCGTTAAGGTGTATCGACCCGGTAGCGCGTGTGCTGGCGCCATACCGCCCCGGGGCGCAGGATCGCGCCTTCCGCATCCGGGCCATTGACCTGGTCGGGAAAGGCCTGGGTCTCCAGCGCGAAGCCGGCGAAGGGCCCGTAAGCGTCGCCGTTTCGCGAGGGTTGCCCGGTGAGTTTCTGTCCGCTGTAGAACTGCAGGCCGGGGCGGTCGCTCTCGACGGTGAGACGGCGGCCGCTCGACGGTTCCACGACTTCCGCGACCACGCGTGGCGCCTGGGCCATCGATGGGCGCGGGATATAGCAATGGTCGAAGCCGCCCACCAGCTGCAATTGCGGATCGGGCCAGTGCAGGCGCGAGCCGATCGGCGCCGCTTCGCGGAAATCGAAGGCGGTGCCGGCCACGGGCTGGCGCCCCACCGGTATCGCTCCCGCATCGATGGCCAGGAATTCGTCCGCGTCGATCCGGATCACGTGGTCGCGGACATCCGGCCGCCGGTCGTTGAGATTGAAATACGGATGCGCGGTCAGGCTGAGCGGGGTGGGGGCGTCGCTGGTGGCGATATAGCGCAGGTCCAGCGTGCCGTCGTCGTCGAGCCTCACGTGCAACTCGACCTTCACTTCGCCGGGAAACCCGCCGTCGCCCTCGGGCGAGACCAGTCGTAGCACCAGATCTTCGCCTTCCGGCTCCACGTCCCAGCGTTGCAGGTGAAATCCGTAGTTGCCGCCATGCAGGTGGTTGCCACCGTCGTTGCGATCGACCTTGTAGTCGATGCCATCGAGCCGGAAGCGCCCGCCGCGGATGCGGTTGGCCCAGCGGCCGACGATCGCGCCCATGTACGCATTGGAATCGATGTACTGCCCCGCGTCGGCGTGACCGAGCAAGACCTCGCCCACGCGGCCCTGGCGGTCCGGGGTCTGCCAGGAGAGCAGGGTGCCGCCGAGGTCGGATATCTCGACCTGGGTGTCTCGCGCGTTGCGCAGGGTCCAGCGGCGGAGCGGGCGGCCGTCGGGGAGTTGGCCCCAGGCGGTGGCGTTGGATACGGGCATGGGTGAAGCGTTTCCCTGCGGAAGGCGATCAGGTCGCCGCCGTCTTGCGATGGAGGTCGAGGTATTGGCGCGGCGTGCAATCGTATTCGCGACGGAACACCGCATACATGTACTGGAGTGAGGTGAAGCCACAGCGCAGCGCGATGTCGGCGAGTGGCGTATCGGAATTCGTCATGAGATCGCAGGCGGTGTCGAGCTTGTGCTTGAGGATCACCTGGTGCACGGTCTGCTTCAGCTCGCGCTTGAAGTGTTCTTCCAGCACCGTGCGCGACACACCGACGTAGTCGGCCACCTGTTCGGTCTTGATGCCCAGGCAACCGTACTGGCGAATGTAGTGGCTCGCCCGCATCACATGCGGACTGCGCATCGGCTGGTACTTGCTCGACACCTGCACGTTGATGCCGACGGGTGGCACCAGCACGCGCGTGCCGGAGCAATCCATGCCGCGCAGCATCTGATGCAGCAGGTGGGCGGCGGTGCGACCCATTTCCTCCGCGCCCTGGATCACGGAGGTGAGCGGGATGCGGGTGAGCAACTGCGCCATGGGGTCGTTGTCGATGCCGACGATGGCGATCTGCTCGGGTACCGCGAAGCCGCCGATCACGCAGGCCTGCAGCAACTGCCGGGCGCGTGCGTCGGTGACGGCGATGATGCCGATCGGCTTGGGCAGTTCGGCCAGCCAGGTGACGAGTTCCTCCACCGCCATTCCCCAGCCGCCCGCGCTGGTCGGCGAGCCCTGGTAGACCATCCCCTCGACCGATTCCTCGTCCACGATCGCCTGGAAGGCATGCTCGCGTTCCTGCGCCCAGCGACTGCCGGGGTGGGGCGGTATGCCGTAGAACGCGAAACGGCCGAGGCCTTGTTCGATCAGGTGGTCGTACGCGAGCCGGATGAGCCGGGCATTGTCCGTGGCGATATAGGGCACGCCGGGAGGATAAGCGGCGGGATCGTGATACGAGCCGCCGATCGCGACCACCGGGATGTGCAGGTCGCGCAATGCGTCGGGGGCTTCCGGATCGTCGAAGTCGGCGATGACGCCGTCGCCGCGAAACTGGTGGATGTCGCGCATGCGGCTGCGGAAGTCCTCTTCCATGAAGAGGTCCCATTCCACGCGCGTACTGTTGAGGTAATGCCCAATGCCGGCGATGACCTGGCGGTCGTACACCTTGTTGGCATTGAACAGCAAAGCGATTCTGTGGGGAGACATGGGGTTCCGTCGAGGGGGCATCGCCGACAAGGGTCGGCTCCCACCCGGACCTCGTGTGGGGCCACCGGACCTCATGCGGGGATCGGTGGGACCGACCCTGTCGGCGATGATCGCCAGTCGCCAAAAACTATCAGGCTTTGCGTTATCTGACCATGACGCAGCGCGGCATCGAAAAAGAGCCGGCCCCCGTCGGAAATCGCAATTGCGCGCGATAGGCGCCGCTCGTCAGGATCGTCGGGATTCGTCCCCACGTTTGTCAAGGAATTGTTATGTCGTACTTTTCCAGCGTCCCCAAGATCAGCTACGAAGGCCCCGGCAGCGACAACCCGCTGGCGTTCCACCACTACGACCCGAACAAGCAGGTGCTCGGCAAGAGCATGGCCGATCATCTTCGTCTCGCCACCTGCTACTGGCACACCTTCGTCTGGCCGGGCTCCGACGTGTTCGGCGCGGGCACGTTCGAGCGTCCCTGGCAGACGGCAGGGGAGCCGATGGCCAAGGCCCGCGAGAAGGCCGACGCCGCGTTCGATTTCTTCTCCCGCCTGGGCACGCCTTATTACACCTTCCACGATACCGACGTGGCGCCGGAAGGCGACAGCCTCTCCGACTACAAGAAGAACTTCGCGGCGATGGTCGACATGCTCGAGAAGAAGCAGGCCGAGACCGGCGTGAAGCTTCTGTGGGGCACCGCCAACGTGTTCAGCAATCCGCGCTATGCCGCCGGTGCCGCGACCAACCCGCAGCCGGAAGTGTTCGCTTACGCGGCCACGCAAGTGCGCCATGCGATGGAAGCGACGCACCGCCTGGGCGGCGCGAACTACGTGCTATGGGGCGGCCGTGAAGGCTACGACACCCTGCTCAACACCGACCTGAAGCGTGAGCGCGAACAGCTCGGCCGCTTTTTCCAGATGGTGATCGAGCACAAGCACAAGATCGGCTTCAAGGGCACCATCCTGATCGAGCCCAAGCCGCAGGAGCCGACCAAGCACCAGTACGACTACGACACCGCCACGGTCTACGGCTTCCTGAAGGAGTTCGGCCTGGAGAACGAGGTCAAGACCAACCTCGAGGCCAACCACGCCACGCTGGCCGGCCACTCGTTCCACCACGAGGTCGCGACCTCGATCGCGCTGGGCGTCTTCGGCTCGATCGACGCCAATCGCGGCGACCCGCAGAACGGTTGGGATACGGACCAGTTCCCGAACAGCGTGGAAGAGTTGACCCTGGTCACCTACGAGATCCTGAAGGCCGGCGGTTTCACCACGGGCGGTTTCAATTTCGACACCAAGGTGCGCCGCCAGAGCAGCGCGCCGGAAGATCTCTTCCACGGCCACATCGGCGCGATCGACGCATTGGCCCTCAGCCTGGAACGCGCGGCGAAGATGATCGAGCGTGATGCGCTCGCCGACTTCAAGGCGAAGCGCTACGCGGGTTGGGATGCCGATTTCGGCACGAAGATCCTGCAGGGTGGCTTCACGCTGGCCTCGCTGTCGGACGAGGCGATCGCCCGCGACATCCATCCCAAGCATGTCTCCGGCGGCCAGGAGTTGCTCGAGAACATCGTCAACCGCTATATCTATGGGTGATATGACCCCCGACATGGACGCTTCGGCACGCATGTACCTCGGTATCGACCTGGGCACGTCCTCGGTGAAGGCCGTCCTCATGGACGAGGCGGGTGAGGTGCGCGCCAGCGCGACCAGCCCGCTGGAGGTCTCGCATCCGAAGCCACGCTGGTCGGAGCAGGACCCGGCCACGTGGTGGAGCGCCACCGAGGCGGCCGTCGCGGACGTCCTCAAGGGAACCGATGCCCGCCGCGTGGCGGCCATCGGCCTGTCCGGGCAGATGCACGGCGCCACGCTGCTGGATAAGTCCGACGCTATCCTGCGGCCGGCCATCCTGTGGAACGACGGCCGTTCGGATGTCGAATGCGCGGAACTGGAAAAGGTGCCGGGTTTTCGTTCGATCACCGGCAACCTCGCCATGCCCGGGTTCACGGCGCCGAAACTCGCCTGGGTGCGCAAGCACGAGCGCGAGGTTTTCGATCGCGTCGCCAAGGTGCTCCTGCCGAAGGACTACCTGCGCCTGCGCCTCACCGGTGAATACATGACCGACGCATCCGATGCGGCCGGCACCCTCTGGCTCGACGTCGAGAAGCGCCGGTGGAGCGACACCATGCTCGCGGCAACGGGCCTGGACCGTTCGCACATGCCGCAGGTCTTCGAAGGTAGCCAGCCTGCGGGTCGCTTGCGCAAGGAACTGGCCGAACGTTGGGGCATGGATACCGTCCCGGTCGCCGCCGGTGGTGGCGACAACGCGGCGGGCGCGGTGGGCGTGGGCATCGTTCGCCACGGCCAGGCCATGCTTTCGCTGGGCACGTCGGGCGTCTATTTCGCCGTGTCCGAGGGCTTCCGCTCGAGTCCCGAGCAGGCGGTGCACAGCTTCTGCCATGCCTTGCCGGATACCTGGCACCTGATGTCGGTGATGTTGAACGCGGCGAGTTGCCTCGACTTCACCGCGAAGCTCACCGGACAGAAGGACGTGCCGGCCCTGCTCGCCGAGGCCGAGGCCAAGGGTCTTCAGGAGAACGGTCCGCTGTTCCTGCCCTACCTCACGGGCGAGCGTACGCCGCACAACGATGCGCATGCGCGTGGCTCGTTCACGAACCTGGGGCCCGGCACGGATCGCGCCGATCTCGCCAATGCCACGCTGGAAGGCGTCGGGCTGGGCCTGCTCGACGGCCTGCTGGCGGTGGAGTCGACCGGCCTCGTGGCCGATGAAATCACCGTGATCGGCGGCGGTTCGCGCAGTGCCTACTGGACGCAGATGCTCGCCGATATCCTCGGCAAGCGGCTGGTCCTGCGCAGTGGCGGCGAGGTGGGACCCGCGCTCGGGGCGGCACGCCTCGCACGGCTGGCCATCGAACCGGACGCGTCCCTCGACGCCGTTTGCCCGATGCCGGCGGTCACCGCCGTACGCGAGCCCGATGCAGCGCGTCATGCTTATTTCCTGCAAACGCGCCACCCTTTGTTCCGCCGCTCTTACGAGCAGTTGAAGCCGCTGTATTCCGACGCCGCTCGCGGCGACGATTTCCGCCCCTCCTGAAGGGCGATCCCAGAAGCATGGAGATGAGCATGAAGCAGAAGGCCCTATATACGTTGCTGGCCGTATCGATGATCGGTGCCGGTCTTTTCGCGGCGCCGCAGGCGCACGCCAGCAAGGAAAAGCCGGTGATCGGCTTCTCCATCGACGACCTGCGCGTGGAGCGCTGGACGCGTGACCGCGACTACTTCAAGGCCGCGGCGGAAGCCAAGGGCGCCACCGTGTCGGTGCAGTCCGCCGATGCCAACGAGCAGAAGCAGATCCAGCAGATCGAGAACCTGATCTCGCGCAAGGTCGACGTCATCGTCATCGTGCCGTTCAACGCCAAGACGCTGACCACGGTCGTCGCCGAGGCGAAGAAGGCCGGTATCAAGGTGATTTCCTATGATCGCCTCATCCTCAATGCCGACGTCGACGCCTACATTTCGTTCGACAACGACAAGGTCGGCCAGATGCAGGCCCAGGGCGTCGTCGACGCGGCACCGAAGGGCAATTACTTCCTGCTCGGCGGCGCGCCGACCGACAACAACGCGAAGATCCTTCGCGAAGGCCAGATGAAGGTCCTGAAGCCGCTGGTCGACAAGGGCGACATCAAGATCGTCGGCCAGCAGTGGACCAACGAATGGCTGGCCTCGAACGCGCAGTCGATCATCGAGAACGCGCTCACCGCCAACAAGAACAACATCCAGGGCATCGTCGCCTCCAACGACGGTACCGCCGGTGGCGCCATCGCCGCCCTGAACGGCCAGAAGCTGGCCGGCAAGGTGGCCGTGTCGGGCCAGGATGCCGACCTCGCCGCGATCAAGCGGATCAAGGCCGGTACGCAGACCATGACGGTCTACAAGCCGATCAAGGAAATCGCCACGGAAGCGGCGAACCTGGCGGTGGGCCTGGTCCAGGGCACCGCGCCGAAGTTCACCTCCAAGATGAACAACGGCAAGAAGGATGTGGATACCATCCTGCTCACCCCGACCATGCTGACCAAGAAGAACGTGGACCTCGTGGTCAAGGACGGCTTCTACACCCAGGCCCAGGTCGGCCCGTAAGCGTAAGATCGGCGATGCCCCGCCCGGTGCGGGGCATCGTCCAGCGAAAGGAGTACCGGTGAGCGAATACCTGTTCGAGATGCGCCAGATCGTCAAGGAATTCTCCGGCGTGCGCGCGCTCAATGGCATCGACCTGGCCGTGCGGCCCGGCGAGTGCGTCGGCCTGTGCGGCGAGAACGGCGCAGGCAAGTCCACCCTGATGAAAGTCCTGTCCGGCGTGTATCCCTATGGCACGTGGGAAGGCGAGATCCTGTTCGACGGCAAGCCGCTGAAGGCGTACTCGGTACGCGACAGCGAGGATGCCGGCATCGTGATCATCCACCAGGAGCTGATGCTGGTACCTCAGCTCTCCGTCGCCGAGAACATCTTCCTCGGCAACGAGATCCGCAAGTTCGGCGGCGTGATGGACTACGACGCCATGTATGCCAAGGCCGAGGCGCTGCTCGCCCGCCTGAAGCTCAAGGACGTGAACGTGGCCGCGCCGGTGATGAATTACGGCGGCGGCTACCAGCAATTGTTCGAGATCGCCAAGGCGCTGGCCAAGAATGCCCGTCTGCTGATCCTCGACGAGCCGTCTTCCTCGCTGACCTCGTCCGAGACCGACACCTTGCTGTCGATCATCGAGGATCTCAAGCGCGACGGCGTGGCCTGCGTCTACATCTCGCACAAGCTCGAGGAAGTGGCGCGGGTGTGCGACACGGTCACCGTCATCCGTGACGGCAAGCACATCGTCACCAAGCCGATGAGCGAGATGACCACCCATTCGATCATCACCGCCATGGTCGGGCGCGACATCGAGAACCTCTTCCCGAAGGTCGAGCACGACATCGGCGAAGTGATCTTCGAGGCCAGGCACGTCACCTGCTGGGACGTCGCCAATCCGAATCGCAAGCGCGTCGACGACATTTCGTTCCAGATCCGCCGCGGCGAGATCCTCGGCGTCGCCGGACTCGTCGGTGCCGGCCGCACCGAACTGGTGTCGGCGATCTTCGGCGCGTACCCGGGGCGCTACGAGGCGGAGCTGTTGCTCGAGGGCAAGCCGATCAAGGTCAGGTCGCCCGAACAGGCGATCAAGGCCGGGCTGTCGCTGGTGCCCGAGGATCGCAAGCGGCAGGGCATCGTTCCCTTGCTGGGCGTGGGCGACAACATCACGCTGGCGACGCTTTCACACTATGCCCGCGCGGGCCAGATCGACCGCCAGGCCGAGTTGCAGACCGTGGAAGCCGAGATCAAGCGCCTGCGCGTGAAGACGGCGAGTCCCGAGCTGGCCATCGTCGGCCTGTCCGGTGGCAACCAGCAGAAAGCGGTGCTGACCAAGATGCTGCTGCCCAAGCCGAAGGTGCTTATCCTCGACGAGCCCACCCGTGGCGTCGACGTCGGCTCCAAGTACGACATCTATAAGCTGATGTTCGAGCTGGCCGCCAAGGGCGTGGCCATCATCATGGTCTCCTCGGAGATGCCCGAAGTGCTCGGAGTCAGCGATCGCGTCCTCGTCGTGGGCGAGGGTAAGCTACGCGGCGATTTCAAGAACGTCGACCTTACCCAGGAGCAGGTGCTCGCCGCGGCGATCTCGCATGCCGCCGAAGGGCCCGCGCACGCGGCCTGATTCTCCGAAAACCATTCACGCGTTACCAGGGAAGCCTTCATGCAGGCCCAGAAAGTCCAGCAACTGTTCGTCCGCTACAAGATCCTCGCCCTGCTCATCGCGGTGGCGATCATCTGGGTGTTCTTCCACCTGAAGACCGAATCGGCCTTCATCACGCCCGGCAACCTGTCCAACCTGTTCCGGCAGATGGCGATCACCGGCATGCTCGCCTGCGGCATGGTGTTCATCATCATCGCCGGCGAGATCGACCTTTCCATCGGGTCGCAACTCGGCCTGCTCGGCGGCGTGGTGGCGATCCTCACGGTGAACCAGGGTTGGGGAACGTGGCCGGCGATCTTCGCCGTGCTCGGGCTCGGCCTCGTCATCGGCGCCTTCAACGGCTTCGTCGTCACCAAGATGCGGGTGCCCTCGTTCATCGTCGGCCTGGGCGGCATGCTGGCCTTCCGCGGCATCGTGCTCTACATCACCGGCAGCTCGACGATCGCTCCCGCGCCGGACGACCTGATCGCGTTGGGCCAGGGCTTCGTTCCGCCGGCGCTGTCGCGCTGGATCGGTGCCGTGATCTTCCTCGCGATGATCGCCCTGACCGTGCGCCGCCGCCTTCGCCGTGGGAAGCTCGGCCTGCAGCAGGGCGCGTTGTGGGTCGATATCGCCCGCCTGGTGGCCATCGGCGCCTTCATCTTCGGCTTCGTGCGCATCCTCAACGACGCCAACGGCATTCCCATCCCGGTGATGATCCTGCTCGGCCTGCTCGCCGTGTTCACCTATGTGTCCACGCAGACGGTGTTCGGCCGGCACATCTACGCCGTCGGCGGCAACATGGAAGCCACTCGCCTGTCCGGCGTGAACGTGGCGCGTGTGAAGCTGGTGGTGTTCGCCCTGATGGGCCTGATGTGCGCCTTCGCCGGCATCATCACGGTGGCCCGCACCGGCTCGGGCTCGCCCTCCGCCGGTACCGGCGGCGAACTCGACGCCATCTCCGCCTGCTTCATCGGTGGCACGTCGATGCGCGGTGGCTCGGGCACGGTCTATGGCGCCCTGATCGGCGCCCTGGTGATGGCCAGCCTCGACAGCGGCATGCAGCTGATGGACGTCGATAATTCATGGCAGATGATCATCAAGGGCGTGATCCTCGCCCTGGCCGTCTGGGTGGACGTCCTCTCCGGCTCCAACCGCAACGCCTGATTCCAGGCATCGCCTGACTCCAAAGCATCGCCGACAGGGTCGGCTCCCACCAGGTCGCCGCAGACTGGTGGGAGCCGCTTCAGCGGCGATGGGTGCTGGCGAAGGCATCGCCGCTGAAGCGGCTCCCACAGGGGTGGCTTCCACAAGGTCGCTGCGGGACGGTCAGGGAAGCGTCTTTGCCTGCTTCAAATGATCCTTCAGCGTCGGCAGTGTCTTCTTCGCGAAGGCCTTGAGCTGGTCGTTCGAGCCCTTCTCGATCTCCACCTCGAAGATCGCCACGGCCTTCTGGTGGTCGGCGACCATCAGCTTCGCGTATTCGCGATCGAAATCGGCACCGTGCAGGCGCGATAGCGCGTCGATGCGCTTCTCGCTGTCGGGCAGGGGGTCATGAGCGATCGGGTAGCCCTTGTCGCCCATCTTCAGCGACTTGAGTTCGTCGTGCGCTTTCGTATGGTCGTCGACCATGCGCTGTGCGAACGCCTTGACCTTCGCGGACGTCGCTTGCTTCAGGGCGAGTTCGCTCGCCTGGACTTCGGCCATGCCGGACGCGGTCGCGTTCTTGAAGAAGCCCGCATCGGTGGCGGTGCCGCCGAGCGTGTCTTTTTCCTGGGCTTGAACGGCACACGAAAGCGCCATGGCGAGGAAGGTGGTGGCGAGGGCACGGACAGGACGATGAGTCATGGTGGCTTCTCCGCTGGGGACTCTTCAGGTGTCGCATCCCGGCCATGAAATGGCTGTGACCAAGTCGGAAGTGAGGTCATCAGTCAGCAGGAGGAGGACGTGCTGTAAGCCCCATGGGACACCGCTTTGGTGGTAGCCGACCCTGTCGGCGATGGGTGCTTGCCGTAGGCTGGCCCGCTGCCGCGGGATCGCCGACAAGGTCGGCTCCCACAAAAGCAAGGTCGGCTCCCACAAAGGCTAGGCCCTCACCGAAAGCGGGCTTCACAAAAGAGAACGGGCGCCTGGGCGCCCGTTCTCATGCCTTGCTGGAAGCCCCGCTTACTTGCGGCGGGCGACCGTCGCACCGAGTCCGGCGGCGTCGCGCAGGACGTCGGCCTTGTCGGTCTTTTCCCAGGAGAACGCCGTGAACGTGTTGCCGTTCTTGTCGGTGATCTCGTAGGGCTTGCGGCCGAAGTGGCCGTTCGACGCGGTCGGCTGGTACATCGGGTGGACCAGGTCGAGCATCTTGATGATGCCGTACGGACGCAGGTCGAAGTGCTTGCGGATCAGCTTCTCGATCTTCTCGTCGGGGATCTTGCCGGTGCCGAAGGTGGTCACCGAGATCGAGGTGGGCTCGGCCACGCCGATGGCGTAGCTGACCTGGATCTCGCAACGGTCGGCGAGGCCGGCGGCGACGATGTTCTTGGCGACGTAGCGAGCCGCATAGGCGGCCGAACGGTCGACCTTGGACGGGTCCTTGCCCGAGAACGCGCCGCCACCGTGACGGGCCCAGCCGCCGTAGGTGTCGACGATGATCTTGCGGCCGGTCAGGCCGCAGTCGCCCACCGGACCACCGATGACGAACTTGCCGGTCGGGTTGATGTGGAACTTGGTGCCCTTGTGCAGGAGCTTCGCCGGCAGCACGGGCTTCAGGATCAGCTCGCGCACACCTTCGATCAGGTCCTTCTGCTTCACGTCCGGATCGTGCTGGGTCGACAGCACGACGGCGTCGATGGCCACGGCCTCGCCGTTCTCGTAGCGCAGGGTGACCTGGCTCTTCGCGTCCGGGCGCAGCCACGGCAGCGGCGAGTTCTTCTTCTTGCGGACCTTGGTCTGCTGCTCGACGAGGCGGTGCGCGTAGTGGATCGCCGCCGGCATGTATTCGCTGGTCTCGTTCGTGGCATAGCCGAACATCAGGCCCTGGTCGCCCGCGCCCTGTTCTTCCGGCTTCTTGCGGTCGACGCCCTGGTTGATGTCCGGGGACTGCTTGCCGATCAGGTTCAGCACGCCGCAGGTCTCGCCGTCGAAACCGACTTCCGAGCTGTCGTAGCCGATGTCGAGGATGACCTTGCGGGTCAGCGCCTCGAGGTCGATCCACGCGCTGGTGGTGATCTCGCCCGCGACGATGGCGACGCCGGTCTTCACCAGCGTCTCGCAGGCCACGCGAGCGCGCGGGTCCTGGGCCAGGATGGCGTCCAGAACGGCGTCGGAGATCTGGTCGGCGATTTTGTCCGGATGGCCTTCGGAGACCGACTCGGAGGTGAAGAGGTAGTTGCTCATCGCGGGGATATATCCTTCTTTACGGATAAAGAGATAAAGGGCGCGCCATGATACACGCCTCCGGGTCGGTTTGCAGGGGGAAGGGTAGCGCCCGGGAGTGACGATTGCATGGATGTTCAGGGCGCGCCCACCGGCCCGCGCCAGGTCAGGCGGCCGCGCCCAGCCGTTGGCGTGCCGCCTTCGCCACCGTGACCATGGCCTTCAGCGCCGCGGCGACCTCGGGCCAGTCGCGGGTCTTGAGGCCGCAATCGGGGTTCACCCAGAGCTGGTCGGGACGCAACACCTGCAGCGCGCGGGCAAGCAGGCCGGCCATCTCGCCCTCGGTGGGAACGCGGGGGGAGTGGATGTCGTAGACGCCGGGGCCGATGCCGTTCGGGTACTGGAACCGTGTGAAGGCATCGAGCAGTTCCATCCGCGAGCGGCTGGTTTCGATGGAGATCACGTCGGCATCCATCGCCGCGACCGCCTCGATGATGTCGTTGAACTCCGAGTAGCACATGTGGGTGTGCACCTGGGTCGCGTCACTGACGCCACCGGCGGTGATGCGGAACGCCTCCACCGCCCACGCGAGATAGCCGCCCCACTCGGCGCGACGCAGCGGCAGGCCTTCGCGCAAGGCGGGTTCGTCGATCTGTACGATGCCGATGCCCGCTCCTTCGAGATCGCGCACCTCGTCGCGCAAGGCGAGTGCGATCTGCCGGCAGACATCGGCGCGGGGCAGGTCGTCGCGCACGAACGACCATTGCAGCATCGTCACCGGACCGGTGAGCATGCCCTTCATCGGTTTTTTCGTCAGCGATTGCGCGAACGCGGACCAGGCCACGGTCATCGGCGCGGGCCGTGCCACGTCGCCATAGACGATCGGAGGCTTCACGCAGCGCGAGCCGTAGCTCTGCACCCAGCCGAATGACGTAAAGGCATAGCCGTCGAGTTGTTCGCCGAAATACTCGACCATGTCGTTGCGTTCGGGCTCGCCATGGACGAGCACGTCGATATCGGCCTCCTCCTGGAACGCGACGGCGCGACGCACTTCATCGCGCAGGATGGCGTCATACGCCTCGTCGTCCAGTTTGCCTGCGCGATGCGCGGCGCGGGCGACGCGGAGGGTCGCGGTCTGCGGAAACGAACCGATGGTCGTCGTCGGCAGGTCCGGCAGGCCGAATCGTTCACGCTGCACGGCCGCGCGGAACGGATACCCCGAGCGGCGGCGGCCGAACTGCGCCGTGAGCTGGCGAACGCGTTTGCGTACCTCGTCACGCACGACCCCGGGCGCGTCCTGTCGCCCGGCGATCAGCATGGCCTGGTGCGCGAGCGCTTGCCGGGCGACCTCGTCGCCCTGGACGGCGTCGGCGTAGCGGCGTAGTTCGGCGATTTTCTGCCGGGCGAACGACAACCATGTCGCGAGACTTCCCGGCAGGCGTTTTTCCTCGTTGGCGTCCAACGGTACGTGCAGCAAGGAGCAAGACGTCGACAACCATAAGCGCTCGTCGCCAAGGCGATCACGTAGCGTCTGTATGCGGGGAAGGATGATCGACGGATCGCTCAACCAGATGTTGCGTCCGTCGAGCACACCCGCCGAGAGGACACGGTCGGCCGGCAACGCGGCGAGCACCGCGTCGAGTTGCTCCGGTGCACGTACGAGATCGACGTGCAGGCCGGCGACGGGCAGCGACATGGCGAGTTCGAGATTGCCGTCGAGTGGACCGAAGTAAGTCGCGACCAGTACGCGTAGCCGCGACTGCGTGGCGATCCACGCATAGGCGCGGCGAAAGGCATCACGCGTGGCATCGTCGAGATCGAGCGCCAGTACGGGCTCGTCCACCTGCACCCACCCGGCACCTTCGTCGGCAAGGGCGTCGAGCACGCCGAGCCAGGCGGGTAGGAGCGCATCGAGGAGTGCCAACGGGTCGCTGCCATCGGCCGCCTTGGCGAGGTACAGGAAGGTGATCGGGCCGAGCAGTACCGGACGTGCGATATGTCCCGCCGCGACCGCTTCGCGATATTCGCCCACCACCTTGCCGGGCCGGGCGGCGAACCTCTGGCCCGCCGACACTTCGGGGACGATGTAGTGGTAATTGGTGTCGAACCACTTGGTCATTTCAAGCGCGGGCAGGTCGACGCGATCGTCCTGCCTGCCGCGTGCCATGGCGAAGTAGCCGCCCAGCGGATCGATATCGTGAAGCGGTCGGTAGCGTTCGGGAATGGCGTCCACCATGACCGCCGCATCGAGCACGTGGTCGTAGAGCGAGAAATCATTCACTGGAACGCTGTCGGCACCCGCGTCCCGGGCGAGCGCCCAGTGTCGCAAGCGCAATTCACGGGCGATATCGAGTAGTTCTTCGGTGCCGATGTTTCCCTTCCAATGACTTTCGAGCGCGCGCTTGAGCTCGCGGCGGCGACCGATACGGGGAAAACCGGGGTAGGTGACGTGTGGCATGACTGTTCCTCTTCGCAAAGAAAGAGGAGGGAAGGGCGGCTTGTCGCATGACACGGACGTCGCCCGGTAACCCCATGGGCGATGCCTGGGTCATGAGGGTTTGCCGTCGACCTTCGCCCCCGCGGGCGAACCGGGCCGCGTCCCGGAAGGAGGCGACGGCCCAGGCCGGACGGAGCGACGCACCCATGACGGCGCGTTCGTTCCGGCTGGCGGCAGGTCTTCGGGCTCGTGGATGTGACGCCGGGGCGTCTCCTCCCCCGCCGCTTCCCGGATCGCCATCGATCCAGTGCCTGTGACGGGTTCGTCTCCACATACCGCTGCGGGGCAGCGCCGGATTCCCACCGGCTTCCCTCTTAGCTTTATCTTCCTATTCGAATAGAAAGATAAAGACCGCTAACGAGCGGCAAATTAGCCCTCTGGACGTCCAAAGTCAATGCGGGGGAGGGACAGTGGTCGCTTATTCGAAGCCTGCGACGGGATGCGGGCCGTAGGCGGCTTCCAACGTCGCCGTCTCTTCCGGGCTCAGCACGAGATCGATCGCCGCCACGGCGTCGTCGAGGTGATGGGGCTTGGAAGCGCCCACGATGGGTGCGGTGATGCCATTGCGGTGAGCGACCCATGAGAGGGCGACCTGCGCTCGCGGCACGCCGCGCTCCTCGGCGACCTTCTTCACCGCCGCGACGATCGCCTTGTCCGACTCGGCGGTCGCGTTGTACAGCGTGCTGCCGAAGACGTCGCTCTCCTGGCGGGTGCTGGTTTCGTCCCAGTCGCGCGTGAGGCGGCCGCGTGCCAGCGGGCTCCACGGGATGACCGCGATGCCCTGGTCGATGCAGAACGGAATCATCTCGCGCTCTTCCTCCCGCTGGAGCAGGTTGTAGTGGTCCTGCATGCTCACGAACTCGGTCCAGCCGTGGAGCCGAGAGGTGTAGACCATCTTCGCGAATTGCCATGCATACATGGACGACGCGCCGAGGTAGCGCACTTTTCCCGCCTTCACCAGGTCGTGCAGCGCTTCGAGCGTCTCTTCGACCGGCGTGGTGTGATCGGCGCGGTGGATCTGCAGAAGGTCGATGTAATCGGTGCCCAGACGCTGAAGGCTGTCGTCGACGGAATGGAAGATGGCCTTGCGCGAAAGACCGCCGCCATTGGGCCCCTTGCGCCAGTGGAAGTAGGTCTTCGTGGCGATCACGACTTCGTCGCGCCTCGCGAAATCCTTCAGCGCGCGCCCGACGATTTCCTCGGACGTGCCATCGGAATACGCGTTCGCGGTATCGAAGAAATTGATCCCGAGATCGAGCGCCTTGCGGATGAAGGGGCGGCTTTGTTCCTCGTCGAGCGTCCAGGCGTGGTTGCCGCGCTCGGGCACGCCGTAAGTCATGCAGCCAAGGACCAGGGGGGAAATGTCCAGGCCGGTACGGCCGAGTTTGACGTAGCGCATGCGGGACTCCAAGACACGTATGGATGGGGCGGTATCCGGACCCGGATACATCGGTAACCACATACTGTAAATGTCGGCAGCCCCGTCGATCATGACAATCGCGTCATGTGAAAGGCGAGCATCACGACACGGAAGCGAAGGTACCGGGTCCCCTTGAAACCGACCCAGGCGTCCCTATCTAGGAGCCCAACGCGAAGACGACGCACCTTGCCGGTCAACCGGCCCGGGCGTAGCATTCGCCTCCTGTCACGAGAGCCAAGCCATGTTCCGCTGCAAGCACGATTTGATGCACGTCCCACCGATCGCCCCATGGGCGCGTCGCGGGTGCGCGCGTTCCGTGCCTGGCGGAGCTTCGTCGTAAGACGTCGCACCGGCTGCCAGGAACACCGAAAGCACCCGCAAGGGTGCTTTTTTTTGTCTCGAATTTCCTTGTGAACCCACCTTTTGGAGCAGCGTGCCATGAAGAACTGCCGCGACCCCCGATCCTGACCGTCCCGCTCAGCCAGGGGCGGCGGTAAACGGATCGGGGAGTGCCTCGCTCGAGATGACATCCGAGCCCCTGGCGACCCCATCAGGAACTGTTAGCCATGAGTACCACCCGCGAAACCCAGATCCCCGTCGGCCGTTGGCGCAACCTCGGCATCATCGCGCACGTCGACGCGGGCAAGACCACGCTCACCGAACGCCTGCTCTACAAGACCGGCACGATCCACCGTACCGGCGAGGTGCACGATGGCGCCACCACCACCGATCACATGGAACTCGAGCGCGAGCGTGGCATCACGATCGGCGCCGCTGCCGTGCGCGCGAACTGGACGCCGGAAGGCGGCCAGCCGCATCGCCTGACCCTGATCGATACGCCGGGACACATCGACTTCGCGATCGAGGTCGAGCGCTCGCTGCGCGTGCTCGATGGTGCCGTCACCGTGTTCTCCGGCGTGGCCGGCGTGCAGCCGCAATCCGAAACCGTCTGGCATCAGGCGCGCCGGCACGGCGTGCCGCTGATGGCGTTCGTCAACAAGATGGACCGCCCGGGAGCGGACTTCGATGCGGTGGTCGGGCAGATGCGCGACAAGCTCGGTGCGAACCCATGGGTGGTGGCGCGCCCGATCGTCGAAGGCGAACACATGACGGGCCTCGTCGACCTCGTGGCGGAACGCACCTGGCGTTTCGACGAGGCCGGCACGCGCGCGGTCCAACCGTGGACGGAGAGCGAACGCGCGGTGTATGCGGACGCGCGTGCCGAACTCGTGGCCGCCGTGGCCGATCGTGACGACACGCTGGCCGAGCTCTGGCTCGCCGAGCAGCCGATCGACGCGGCGGCGCTCACGGCGGCGCTTCGACGCGGCACGCTCGCGGGTGCCGGCTCGCCGGTACTTCCGGGCTCGGCGTTCCGCAACGTCGGCATCGAACCGCTGCTGGATGCGTTCGTCGCGTACCTGCCGTCGCCGCTGGATCGTCCGGCCGTGGTCGGCCATACCGACGAAGGCGACCTGATGGTCGCGCCCGATGCGGACGCGCCGTTGGCGGCGCTCGTCTTCAAGGTGGTCAACCAGGCGCACGGTCCGCTGGCCTTTATCCGGGTGTACTCGGGCCGGTTGAGCGTCGGCGACGCCGTGTGGCGTAGCGGTACCGATCGTGTGCAGCGGATCGGCCGGCTTGCCGTCGTGCGTGCCGAAGACACCGAGGCGGTGGATGCCGCCGAGGCGGGAGACATCGTCGCCATCGCGGGCTGGAAAGACGTGGCGACGGGCGAGACGTTGTCCGATACGCACCGCCGCGTACGGCTGGAGACCATCCAGGCGCAACCGGCCGTGCTGTCGTGGCGGCTGTCGCCCGAGCGTTCCGCCGACCTGCTCAAGCTGGGCAACGGTCTTGCCCGCCTCGCGCAGGAGGACCCGTCGTTCCGCGTCGGCACCGATCCGGACACCGGCGAAACCCTGGTCTGGGGCATGGGCGAACTTCACCTGGAAGTGATGGTGGAGCGCCTGCGCCGCGAGTGGGGCGTGCAGGTGCGCACGGGTTCGCCGCGCGTGGCTTACCAGGAAACCCCGGCGGCCGCGTCCGGCGCCGTGGAGGGCAAGCTCGCCAAGCAGACCGGCGGCAGCGGCCAGTTCGCACGCGTGGTGTTGACGGTCACGCCGACCGGCGAGGAGAGCAACCGCTTCGAGGACCGCACCACGGGCGGCGTCATTCCCAAGCAGTTCCAGGCGGCGGTGGAAAAAGGCGTCGCCGCGGCGCTGGTGGAAGGGCCGCGAGGCTATCCCGTGGTGGGCGCGGCGGTCGTCGTGCTGGATGGGCAGGCCCATGCCGTGGATTCGAACGAGACCGCCTTCCATCGCGCAGCGCAGATCGCGGTGAAATCGGCGCTGGAAGCCACGGGCACGGTGCTGCTGGAGCCGGTGATGCGTGTGTCGGTGAGTGCCCCGGGTTCGGCGGTGGGCGATGTGTTGGGCGACCTGCAACGTCGCGGCGGGCAGATCGTCAACCTCGTCGACCGCCAGGAACGCACGGAGATCGACGCCGACGTGCCCCTGGCACAGCTCGACGGCTACAGCACCGCCTTGCGTTCGTTGAGCCAGGGGCGTGCGTCCGCCACGGTGGCGTTCCATGCCTACCGGCCGGCGGCGATGCAGGAACAGTCACGCCGTTCGGCGTGACGCGAGGCAAGGGCGGCCATGGGGCCGCCCTTTGCTCCTACACGGCTGCGTGTGGGCGGGTTACGCTTCGCCCATGATTTCCTACCCCGAAGCGCTGGCACGCCTGCTTGCCGAAGTCCGGCCGCTCGACGTGGAGCAGGTCGCCCTCGATGCGGCCCGGCGGCGATTCCTAGCGGCCGACATAGCCAGCCCGCTGGCGCTGCCCTCGTTCGACAACGCGGCGATGGACGGTTATGCCCTTCGATCTGAAGGCGACACCATCCCCGCGGGAACCGTCCGCGTCGTGGCCGCGATGCATGCGGCCGGCGACACGATCGACACATATCCGGACGCCGAAGCCTGCGAGATCGCCACGGGTGCGCGGATGCCCAAGGACTTCGATACCGTGATTCCCGTGGAGCGCTGCGAGCGGCAAGGAGGGGAGGTCCGTTTCCTTGCCGATGAGCGCCGGGGGCAGAACGTGCGCCACGCCGGAGCGGACATCGGCGAAGGAGCGCTCGCGCTCGAACGCGGACGGCGCATCGATGCCGCGGCGATCATGTTGCTCGCCGCCTTGGGTATCGATCGCGTCGATGCCGTGCGCCGGCCACGTGTGGCGGTGATCGCCACCGGTAGCGAACTCAACCCGACCGGTCCCTTGCCACCGGGAGGCATCCACGACTCCAACGGACCTTTCCTCGCCGCCAGCCTCGCGTCCTGGGGCATCGAGCTGGCCGGGCGCACGCGGGTGCCGGACGTGGGCGATGCCTTCCATGCCGCGGTAGGCGACGCACGCGCCGCCGGTGCGGATCTCATCGTTACCACCGGTGCCGTGTCCGCGGGCCGCTTCGACTTCGTTCCCGCCGCATTGGCTTCGCTCGGCGCGCGGGAACTCTTTCACAAGGTCGCCATCCGCCCAGGCAAGCCCTTGCTCGCAGCACGTTTCGATGACGGCCCGCTGGTACTCGCCTTGCCCGGCAACCCCATCGCGGTGGCGGTGGGCTATCGCTTCTTCGTCGCTCCCGTGTTGCGTGCCATGGCGGGACTCGCGGCCGAGCGTCCCACGCGCGTGACGCTGGCGACGCCATTCACCGGGCGCGAAGGCATGCGGCATTTCGCATTGGGGCACGTCGGGAACGACGCGCAAGGAAGGCAGGTCGCGCATCTCGCGGACGCGCAGGCGGCCTATCGCATCCTTCCCTATACGCAGGCGAACACCTGGCTGACTCCCGTCACCGACGACGGTGCCGACGCGTGGCCGATCGACCCGGCGGACGCCACGTGATCGTCGGGCTCGTCCTGGCTGGCGGCCGCTCGTCCCGCATGGGCGAAGACAAGGCGCTGATGCGTGTTGGCGGCCACACCTTGCTCGAACGCAGCCTCTCGGTATTGCGCGCCGCGGGCGCGGAACGGGTGGCGATCAGTGGAACGCGCGCGGGCGGGATTCCCGATCGCTGGCCCGAGGCCGGTCCCGTCGGCGGCATCGCGAGCGCGGTCGACGGACTTCCGGACGGCGAGTGGCTGGTGATTCCCGTCGACATGCCGCGGCTGCACGAGGACGTGCTCCGGCCGTTGCTTGCCGCATCCTCGCCAGCGGCCATCAGTTGGCAGGGCCACCCGCTGCCGATGCGCCTGACGATGAACGCGGCCACGCGCGAGGTACTCGCCCGAGTCATGGCGCTCACCGGACGCGAGCGCTCGGTCTTCGCCTTGCAGGAGCGGCTCGGTGCGGCGAGACTGCCGCTCGACGGCATCGATACGCGGTACCTGTTGAACTGCAACACCCCCCAGGAATGGCGCGAGGTCAACGCATGAGAGTGCAACTGGAAGACGACACCGTTCGTGTCCGCATCGACGAGGACGAGCTGGGCGAGTTGCTCGACGACATCGCCCTGCTGGGCTCGACGGCATTCGGCAAGGCATTCACCATGCGTTATTCGATCGACGCCACCGACGGGCCCGTATGCACGCTTTCCGGCAATGCCCACGAATGGCGCATGGGCGTCCCCCGCACGGCGCTGCGCGACCTGCTGTCGCGCCTGCCGAGCAAGGATGGCCTGGTCTTCGACATCCCCGGCTACGACACCGTGGCCACCACGGTGCGCTTCGACGTGGACGTGAAGGACAGCCTGCGCCGGCGCAAGGGGTGAGCGGTCAGGCGATGCGCTCGGGGCGGCTGTAGATGTTGAACCGACCCGGGCGGGCGAAGCCGAGCAGGGTCACGCCGCAATCCTCGGCCAGGTGCACGGCGAGCGCCGTAGGCGCGGAGATCGCAACCACGATGGTCATGCCGGCGACGGCGGCCTTGGTCACCATCTCGTAGCTGGCGCGGCTGGTGATCACGAGGAAACCGTCGCGGGGATCGCTGCCGTCGACGAGCATCGCGCCGATCAGTTTGTCCAGCGCGTTGTGCCGGCCGACGTCCTCGCGCACTTTCACGATCGTGCCATCCGGTGTGGCCCAGGCCGCGGCATGCACGGAGCCGGTGAAGGCGTTGATGGGTTGCATGCCGCGTAGCGCTTCGAGCGCGCGCTCGATGGCGTCGGCACTAATCACAGGGCCGGCTGCCACGGGGGCGGGATGGCGAACGACGTCTTCGAGTTCCCGACTGCCGCAAATGCCGCAGCCGCTACGGCCGGGGAGCTGCCGGGCCCTGTGGGAGCCGACTTCGTCGGCGATGGAGCCGGCGTCGACGGTGGGGTGCCCGGGCAGGCTGGCTTCGCCGCTGAAGCGGCTCCCACAGGTGCGCACATCCACCGTGATCCCTTCCAACACCTCGTGCACCTCGATATCGACGATCTCCAGCACCGTCTCCACCTTGCCTTCCGTCAACGCGAACCCCCGCGCGAAATCCTCGAGATCGTCCGGCGTCGCCATCATCACCGCGAACGGCGAGCCGTCGAAATGCATCGCTACCGGGACCTCTTCCGCGAGCCTGTCGTCGTCGGCCACGCGCAGCCCGCGTTCGACCCGCGTCACCGGCCGGGTGGCACATCCGACAGGGGGGCGGCGCTCAGGCGGCATGTTCCGCTCTCGGCCGTGCCTTGGAGGCCGTGCGCGTGGTCGAGGCTTCGATCTTCACCGGTACCGACTTGTACGCCGGCGTGCCGGAGCGGCGATCATGGCTTTCCAGCGCGATGAGCGCGTTGCCCTCGGGGTAGTACATCGCGACCGAACCCTCGGCGATGTCGTAGGCGACGGCGACGAAGCCACGCACCGAGCGCTCCTTGCCATCGGCGATGTTGGCACCGGTGGCGAAGACGTCGATGCGGTCGCCGTGCTTGAGCCCGCGTGCGGCGAGATCGTTGGCATGCATGAAAACCACGTCGCGCCGTCCCGTGACGCCACGGTAACGGTCGTTGAGGCCGTAGATCGTGGTGTTGTACTGATCGTGCGAACGGATGGTGGTCAGCATGAGGCCACCCGTTTCCAGCGGCGGATCTTCGTCGAGGCCACGCGCGACGAGGAAACGGGCACGCCGTTCAGGCGTGGCCCATTCACGCGCGCTCGCCGCCACCGGCAGGCGAAATCCGCCAGGCACGTTCACACGCTTGTTGAAGTCGCGGAAGATCGGAAAGACCTTTTCGATGTCGTCGCGGATGAGGTTGTAGTCGCCCACCAGCCTGTCCCAGTCCACCCGCGTGGCAGGCAGGGTGGCTTTGGCGATGCCGGCGACGATCCATGGTTCAGAGCGGAGGTGCTCCGAAGCCGGGGTCAGCGTGCCGGCCGAGGCGTGCACCATCGACATCGAATCCTCCACGGTGACCGACTGCGGGCCGGTGGCCTGCACGTCCAGTTCGGTCCTGCCCAGGCAGGGTAGGATGAATGATTCCTTCGCCAGGATGAGGTGCGAGCGGTTGAGCTTCGTGGCGATATGCACGGCCAGGTCGAGTTTCGCCATCGCCTCGAAGGTTTCCGTCGTGTCCGGCATCGCCACGGCGAGGTTGCCACCGAGTGCGACGAGGGCTTTCGAGCGGCCTTCGCGGATCGCGATGACGGCGGCGACGGCGTCGTGGCCATGTGCCGCGGGTGGTTCGAAACCGTAGGTGGCGCGGATGCCGTCGTTCAGCGCATCGGTGGGCTTCTCGGTGATGCCCACCGTGCGGTCGCCCTGCACGTTGCTATGGCCACGCAACGGGCAGATGCCCGCGCCGCGGCGGCCGATGTTGCCGCGCAGGAGCAACAGGTTGGCGATCTGCTGCACGTTCTCGGTGCCATGCACGTGCTGGGTGATGCCCATGCCGTAGCAGACGATGACGTTCTTCGCCTTGGCATATATGTCGGCCGCGTCTTCGACCTGCGCGCGGGTAAGTCCGGAGGCGCGTTCGATCGCTTCCCAGGACGTGTTCGCGACATCCTCCAGGAGTGCTTCGAAACCGGTCGTGTTGGCCTCGATGAACACATGGTCGACAACGCGGGGCATGCCCGCCGCGACAGCGCGTTCATCGGCGGCGACCACGGCCTTCATCATGCCTTTCAACACGGCGACGTCGCCGCCGATCTTCAGCTTGTAGTAGGTGGATGCGATGCGTGTGGATTTGCCGGTGAGCATTTCCACGGGATGCTGTGGGGACGTGAACCGTTCCAGCCCGCGCTCGGGCAGTGGATTGAGCACCACGATGGGCACGCCGCGCAGCGAGGCCTCGCGCAAGGTGGAAAGCATGCGCGGGTGGTTCGTGCCGGGGTTGTGCCCGATGCAGAAGATCGCGTCGCAGTGCTCGAAATCCTCGAGCACCACCGTGCCCTTGCCCACGCCGATCGATTGCGGCAGGCCCACGCTCGTGGCCTCATGGCACATGTTCGAGCAGTCCGGGAAATTGTTCGTGCCGAACTCACGCACGAACAGCTGGTACAGGAACGCGGCTTCGTTGGAGGCGCGGCCCGAGGTGTAGAACTCGGCCATGTCCGGGTCCGGCAGCGCACGAAGCGCCGCGCCGATACGCTGGAACGCCTCTTCCCATGCGATGGGGCGGTAGGTGTCGCTGGCGCGGTCGTACACCATGGGGTGGGTGATCCGTCCCAGCCCTTCGAGCGTGTAGTCGGACAGGTTCCACAGGTCGGCCACCTTGTTCTTCGCGAAGAACTCCGGCCGCACGCGCTTGGCCGTGGCCTCCCAGGACACCGCCTTGGCGCCGTTCTCGCAGAACTCGAACGAGGAAGTCTCCTTGGGGTCGGGCCAGGCGCAGCCCGGACAGTCGAAGCCTTGCGGCTGGTTCACCTTGTGCAGGGCGATGGACTCGCGGGCGATGGCCATCTGCCCGCTGAGCGCGCGAGCCACGGCGCCGAGCGCGCCCCAGCCGCCCGCGGGGCCATCGTAGTCGTCGATACCGGGGACAGTGTTTTCACTCATGCCCGCATCATTCTACGCCGCACCAAAAGGAGCAATAAAACCAAGGTACGGGCATCTCCTGGGGAGCCGACCTGGGCTGACCTGGTGGGAGCAGACCTGGGGGCTGACCTTGTGGGAGCCGGCCTTGTCGGCGATCCCGCGGCAGCGGGCCAGGTTGAGGCAAGCACCCATCGCCGCTGAAGCGGCTCCCACAAAAAAACGAGGCGATCGGCTTAGGCGGCGAGGGAGACGCCGGCTTCCAGGGCGTCGAAGTACTCGCGGGTCAGGCGCAGTTGGGTGGTGGCGTCTTCGGCCTGGTTGACGACGTGGCGGAAGGCGGCGTTCTCCGGACGGTCCTTGGCATACCAGCCCAAGTGCTTGCGCGCGATGCGCACGCCCATCCGCTCGCCATAGAAGGCGTACAGGTGTTCCAGGTGGCCGATGAGGATGTCGCGCACCTCACCGGGCGTTGGCTCAGGCAGGTACCCGCCGGTGTCGAGATGATGCGCGATCTCGCGGAAGATCCACGGACGTCCTTGCGCGCCACGGCCGACCATGACGGCGTCCGCGCCGGTGACACGCAGCACTTCGCGTGCCTTCGCCGGATCGACGATGTCGCCATTGGCGAGGACGGGGATCGAGACGCTCGCCTTCACCGCCGCGATGGTGGCGTATTCGGCTTCGCCCTCGTACTTGTCCGCGCGTGTACGGCCGTGCACGGCGAGCGCGGCGATGCCGGCATCCTCGGCGATGCGCGCGATGTTCAACGCGTTGCGATGCTCGCGGTCCCAGCCGGTGCGGATCTTCAGCGTGACGGGAATATCCACCGCCTTCACTACGGCCTGCACGATGCGCGCGACCAGCGGTTCGTCCTGGAGCAGGGCGGAGCCCGACCAGACATTGCAGACCTTCTTCGCCGGGCAGCCCATGTTGATGTCGACGATCTGCGCGCCGTTGTCCGCGTTGTACTTCGCCGCCTCGGCCAGCATGCCGGGATCGTAGCCGGCGATCTGCACGCTCACCGGCTCCGGCTCGCCTTCGTGGTCCATCCGGCGCAGCGACTTGGTGGTGTTCCACAGGCGCGGATCGGCCGTGGTCATCTCGGACACGGCCAGGCCGGCCCCCAGGCGCTTGCACAGGAGGCGAAAGGGTTTGTCGGTGACGCCGGCCATGGGCGCGAGCACCACGGCCGGTGCGATGGTGTAGGGACCGATGCGCATGGCATTGATTTTACACGATTCGCTCAATGCATCCCGAGCATGGCCGCCAGCGCGCCGGCGAGGATGCCGAAGCCGACCACCGCCAGCGCGACCGTCACCAGCAAGCGCAGGGGCAGGGAACGGCCCAGCATCGCCAGCGACGGCAGGCTCACCGGGGGCAGGGTCATCAGCAGGGCGGCGGCCGGGCCGCCGCCCATGCCCAGGGCGAGCATCGCCTGCACGATCGGCACCTCGCCCGCGGTGGGAATCACGAAGAGCATCCCCGCCACGGCGAACGCGGCGATCCAGTACCAGTGCTCGCCGATGTCCGGGCCGATATGCGGGAACATCCACGCGCGCGCCGCGCCGAGCAGCAAGACGATCACCAGGTATTCCGGGATGAGCCGCAGCGTCATCGTGGTGAAGATCCGCCCCCAGCGCTTGCCGACCTCCGCCAGGGACTGCGGCTCGGCTTCGGCGATCGGCGCGACGGCGGCCGTGGAAGGTTCCAGGCCGGACATGCGGTTGGCGAGATAGCCGAGTCCGAAGACCATCGGCACGCCCAGCAGCATGCGTAGCGCGGTCCAGTGCCAGCCGAGGACGAAGCCGGTAAAGACCAGGGTCGCCGGGTTCAGCATCGTATTGCCGAGCCAGAACGCGATCGAGGCGCCCAGCGAGGCTTGGTGCTTGCGCAGGCCCACCACCACCGGTGCCGCGCAGCAGGTACACATCATGCCCGGCACGCCCAAGAGGCCGCCCGCGAGGGTGCTGCCGAAGCCACGGTTGCCCAGGGTGCGCCGCACCCATTGCACCGGCAGCAGCGCCTGGACACCCGACCCCAGCAGCAGGCCCAGCACCATCGCCTTCCAGATGGCCTTGCCGTAGGCCAGCGCATAGTCGAGCGCCGCGTTCCAGGAAGGCGCCGGCGCGCTGGCCTGGTCGCCCATGAGGATCGAATGACCGATGGAATGCTGGTCCGCCGCGACGAACGCGCGGCCGTAGTACGGGTACCACTTCACGTAGAACAGGCCGGCGACGGCCAGCAACAACAACACCGACCAGCGCACGGTGCGCGCCTTTTGCAAAGCGACGGCCATAGACCCCTCCGAACAGGGTGTGACATGACGGCCCTACAGGGCACGACGTTGCCGGCCGGGAGCCGCAGGCCCGATGCGCTGCGGAGGGGCAAGACTTTCGCTGGAAGATACTTCAAGCTCCGGTAGCTTCGCTATGCTCTACGTGACCTCGCGGTTGCATCAACGGTACTTTCGCAGGATTCGCCATGACCTCCGTCCGACTGACCGAACTCGCCCACGGTGGCGGCTGCGGCTGCAAGCTCGCCCCTTCCGTGCTTCGACAATTGCTGGCCGGCAAGCCATCGGCGATGCCATTCGCGCAACTGCTGGTCGGCACCGAATCCAGCGATGACGCCGCCGTGTGGCAGGTGGACGAGCGCACCTGCGTGATCGCCACCACCGACTTCTTCATGCCGGTGGTCGACGACCCCTACGACTTCGGCCGCATCGCCGCGGCCAATGCGCTGTCCGACGTATATGCGATGGGTGGAAAACCGATCATGGCGCTGGCCATCCTCGGCATGCCCCTGGACAAGCTGGATATCGACACCGTCCGTGCCATTCTCGCGGGCGGCGAATCCATCTGCGCGGAAGCGGGTATCCCTGTCGCGGGCGGTCATTCGATCGACTCGGCCGAACCGATCTACGGCCTCGCGGCGATCGGCTTGTGCACGCCCGCCAACGTGCGCCGGAACACGGGCGCGCAAGCGGGCGACGTGCTGATCCTGACCAAGGGCATCGGCGTCGGCATCTATTCGGCGGCGTTCAAGAAGCAGGCTTTGCCGGAGGACGCATACGCGGAAATGCTGGCGTCCACCACGCTGCTCAACCGCGTCGGTCATGAGCTGGCGCAGGACGGCGACGTGCATGCGATCACCGACGTCACCGGTTTCGGCTTGCTGGGGCATGCGCTGGAACTGGCGCGGGGCAGTGGATTGCGGGTCCGGATCGAACAAGACCATGTTCCTTTCCTGGACCAGGCCGAGGCACTGGCCCAGGCCGGCTTCATCACCGGCGCATCGAATCGGAACTGGAACAGCTACGGCGATGGCGTCGTCCTGCCCACCGGTCTGCCGGACTGGCGTCGCGTCTTGCTGACCGACCCGCAGACGTCCGGCGGCTTGCTCGTGGCATGCAAGGCGGAACGGGCCGAGACGATCCTGGCGACGATCGAGGCGGCGGGCTATCCCCGCGCGCGCATCGTCGGCACGGCGATGGCCGGCGCGCCAGGCGTCGAGGTGGTCTGAAAGGACCCGAAGCCGGGTGGGAAGCGGGCTGGCCCGCGATCCGTCACGCCAGGATGGCGGAAGAGCATGGGAGTCGAACCCACCCGAGGCAGTCTGGCTGCCTCACCCGGATTTGAAGTCCGGACGTCCCACCGGGAACGATGCTCTTCCATGGATGGCGGTTACGCGGTAACCGGTCCGAACAGGTCGAGGTAACGCGCCTGTATCCGGCGCAGCGTGCCGTGATTCAGGGTAACACCCTGGCGGTCGAAGAACTCCAGGATCTGGATCGCGACCTTCCGTCCGTTGTCGAGCCGGTCGCGGAACTGCGCCGCGGTGAAGCGGCCGTCCGTCGCGTGCGACGCGACGTCGGCGGCGATCAGCAGCATCTCATGCACGGTCGCGCGCAGGAAGAAGTGATCGTGCGCTACTTCGTCGACGAGGCCGACGCGCGCCGCGGACTTCATCAACTGGCGGACCTCCGCCTCCGGACGCCCGACCGCCGTGGCGATATCGCGCACGCGTGGAGGCCGGAAGCGGACGTCGCCGCCAAGCAAGGGTTCGACCGACCGCCAGGCGGCCTCGCGTTCCGGAGTCAATTGCAAGGCGTGCGAGGCCATGCGCACGAACGCGCCGTCGCGAACCACGCGGCGGGCGACGTCATCGTGTTGCAGCGCCAAGGCGAACGCGGCGGGCGACAGCCTTGGACGCAAGGCCACCCGCAGTTTTTCCCGGCCGATGCCTTGCACGTCCGGATGGGCCGCATGGAAGGCCTCGAGGCGTTCGATCAGGGCATCGACGAAACCCCGCCAGTGCCTCTTGTCGATCGCCACGCGCTCGTCGCCCCCGTCGAACACCAGCGGTGCGAGCGCGGCGACGATGTCATCCAGCATGTTGGTCGTCAGCGCGCGATCACGCGCGAAGGCAAGCACATCCCATGCGAACGGCGGCGTATCGAGCAGCGCCGCGAGCGTCTTCCGTGGATCGTCGATCGCCAGCGCCGCTCGTTGTGCCTGTCGCTCTGGCGTGCGGCGCTGGCGCGACGGCGCGCGGAGGTCGAGGAAACGTCCGCCGCCGATGGTTCGCCGTGCGGAGACGTCGCGCAGCACGAAGCGGTCGAGCGCCGCGGCGGCGATCGGCTCGCTCAACACCAGCTGCACGTCGGCCGTGTGTCCGGGAAGCAGCTGCTCGCCTTCCAGCGGCACGACGCGCACGCCGACCTCGGCCGCGCCGTGATGCAACCGGGCAGGAAACCATGTGCCGACGGGCTTGGGTTCGCCGGCCAGGATATGCACGCTCGCGTCGATGCGACCGGTTGGCGCGTGCAGGAAAGGATCGACGAGCATGTCGCCGCGCTGGATCGCATCCTTGCTGATGCCCTCGCCCGCGAGGTTCAGCGCGCAACGATCGCCTGCGCGGCCCATCTCGACCTGTCGGTTCTGTGCATGCAGCGAACGTACGCGCGCGGTCAGTCCCGAGGGACTGAGCATGACCTGGTCCTTCACCCGCACGGTGCCGGACAATACGGTGCCGGTCACCACCACGCCGATGCCGGCAAGGGTGAACACACGATCCACCGCGAGCCGGAAACGTCCGTCCGCACGACGTTCACCGAGCGCTCGTGCCTCCATGGCGAGCCGGTCGCGCAGCGCGTCGACACCCAGGCCCGTCGTCGACGACACCGGCAGGATGTCGGCCTTCCCGAGCATCGTGCCTGCGGTCGCTTCGCGGATCTGCGCCGTCACCTCCGCCAGCCGTTCCGGCGGTACCAGGTCGACCTTGGTCAGCGCGACCAGTCCGCGCTCGATGCGCAGGAGGTCGAGGATCGCGAGGTGTTCCAACGTCTGCGGCATAACGCCATCGTCGGCGGCCACCACCAGCAGGGCGATGTCGATGCCACTCGCGCCCGCGGCCATCGTGTGCACGAATCGTTCGTGACCTGGCACGTCGACGAAGCCGAGGACGTGCCCATCGTCCAGCGGCAGATAGGCGAAGCCCAGGTCGATGGTGATGCCGCGTGCTTTTTCTTCTTTCAGGCGATCGCCGTCGACGCCGGTCAACGCCCTGACCAGGGACGTCTTGCCGTGGTCGATATGGCCGGCCGTGCCGACGATCATGGCGTGCGCGCGAGGTGAGCCAGGGTCGCCAGGAAGGCGTCCTCGTCGGTTTCCGCGAGACAGCGCAGGTCCAGGTGCAGCGCGCCTTCCCCGATGCGGCCGACGATGGGGCGCGGCAATGCGCGCAGCGCCGCCGCGAGGTTTTCCAGCGTGCGCTGGCTGCCGACCGGGCGGATCGACAGCGCGGCGCTGGCAAGCGTATCCAGCGGCAGCGCGCCGGAACCTATCTGGCTGTGGCAATCGCCGACTTCGACGACGAAGGTTTCGCCAATCCGCTCCGCGACCGGTGCCCGCAGCCGGCGCGCCTGTGCCTCGATGTCCGCGTGGATGCGCGAGAGGAAACGCAGAGTCGGCAGCCGTTCGGCAAGCCGATCGGGATCGCGATACAGGTTCAGCGTGGCCTCGATGGCGGCAAGCCGGATCTTGTCCACGCGCAAGGCGCGCTTCAGCGGGTTGCGGTTGATTTTTGCAATCAGTTCGCGGTCGCCCACGATGAAGCCTGCCTGCGGTCCGCCCAGCAATTTGTCGCCGGAGAACGTGACCAGCCGCGCGCCCTCGGCCACCGCTTCGCGCACGGTCGGTTCTCGGGCGAGTCCGTAGGGGGAGAGATCGACGAGGCTGCCCGAGCCCAGGTCGTTGAGCAGCGGCACGCCGGCCTCGTTGGCGATCGCCGCCAACTCGCGCGCCCCGACCTCGGCGGTGAAACCCTGGATGCGATAGTTCGAGGTATGCACCTTCAGAACGAGGCCGCTGCGCTCGTTGAGCGCGTCGCGGTAGTCCGCCGGATGGGTGCGATTGGTGGTGCCCACCTCGATCATCTCCGAACCGGCACGCGCCATGATGTCGGGCATGCGGAAAGCGCCGCCGATCTCGATCAGCTCGCCGCGCGACACCACCGCCTCGCGGCCGAGCGCGAAGGTGTTGAGGCAGAGCAGGACGGCCGCGGCATTGTTGTTGACCACGGTGGCATCTTCCGCGCCGGTCAGTTCGCGAAGGAGGGCGCGCAGGTGGTCGTCGCGTTCGCCGCGCGCGCCGCTGGACAGGTCGAACTCCAGCGCCACCGCGTGGCGCATCGCTTCCACCGCCGCGTCGATGGCGGCTTCGGCGAGTACCGCGCGGCCCAGGTTGGTGTGCAGCACGGTGCCGGTGAGATTGAACAGCGGGCGCAGGCCCGGCATCCTCGCTTCGAGCAGCCCCCGCGCCCGTTGCGCGATTTCAGCTGCGCTGGGGGCTTCCGCAGGGGACAGGCGAAGGGCATTCCGTGCGTCGTCGATGACCTGACGGATAGCCTCGGTGGTGGCGGCACGTCCGTGGCGCTCCAACACCAAGGCTACCTCTGGGGTCGCCAGCACGGCGGCTACCGCAGGCAGGTTGCGCAGCGAGGTTGCGTCAGGTCCGGACATGCTTCGTATGCTGAGGTGCCGGCCGTGTAGGGTCAAGGAAAACCCTCCATCTCCCCCTCAGGAAGTCGGCTTGACCGGCCCCGGTATGTAGATGGTCGTTTCGTTGGATTCGATGTACTTGAGCGTATTTTTCCTGAAGTCTTGGAATTCCTTGTCGGTCACGACATACCGATCGGGTGTGCGATCGAGCGACAAGGTGAACTTCACCGAGAATGCGCCACCCGCTCCGTAGTCGTATTCGTAGGTGAGGTCTACTTCCTTCTCAATACTTTCCCCACTTTGCAGAACGAAAAAATAGTTGGAGAGGATTCGTGAGATGTTGACTGAGCGACCGATATATCGGGAAACCTCGCCCGCGCCGTTCTTTACTTCGTACTGGGATTTCGGAAGACGCCCATCGGACATGACGAATGGAGTGTCCCATTTCATGATGGCAACCGGTTCGTCCCCTATGTTGTGCAAAGTCAGCTTCACGATAGCCGAGCGTCGGCTATCCGACGCGTAAGGAGTCTCCAGTTTCGCTGTCAGGCGTTGCTCGGCCAAGCTAACAGGACTTGTCGTTAGTGCTCCCACGCTCCAGCCGAGCAAAACCAACATACGTTTCCACTTCATATTCTATCCCTGCCTTTGATCATTCCCCGGAGCGTCGATACGCACCAGTCGCCTTTCGGGCGACCGCCGAAGCTACGCCCAGGAATGAAGCAAACACATGGAAGGATTCTGAGAAAGTTGATGTATTCGACGCTCTGTGACCTGTGTCACAGAGCCGACTGGATTGACCACGTGGCTGCCCGGACATCACATCGAACGGCCGCTCCCTTGCTCCCCGTGAGGTTGGCCGAACAAGGGCCGTGCAGCCGTACCGGAGGTTTTTAGCCTTCACCAGCCAACAGCAACGGGTTCGGCGCATGCCGCGCGAAACCGGCCTCGGCGATCAACAGGTCCAGTCCCAGCGAAGCGAGGTCGTCCGCGAACGGATCGGCCTGCATGTCGTGCACCTGGAAGAACAGCTTGGAATACGTGTGGCAGTCGGCGCAGGTCTCGGCCTTGACCAGGCCGTTGTCGCCTTCGATGGATTGGAGCGAAAGGTGACGCGTGCCACCGCAGGTGATGCATACGGCGCGTACGTGGTTCCACGCGGTGGAACACATCGAGCAGTGCAGGTAGCGCGTGCCGGGCGTGGTGCCGCTTGCGGTGATCACGCCAGAAACCGACGGTGAACCACAGCACGGACAGAGGCCGCGTTCCTCGAGAAGACGAAGTTCGTCGACATTGAGCCGGGCGGCGGAACAGGTGAAGTACACCTGCAAGGCCGCCGCGACGAAGACGGCCGCGGCCGCGTCGGTGGTGCTCACGCGGCCGCGCAGGAAGTTGTCGGCCAGCCTGTCCAGCGTGGCGTCGTCGCCACGTCGCAAGGCTTCCATGGCGTCGAGGGCGGGGGGTGGCAACCCCGCGACGTCGATACGATCGAGCAGCAGCATCAACCCGCCGCGCCATGAAACGTCACGGCGATGGCCGTCGGCGGCCAGCGGCGGCAATCGCGCCTCCGTCGCCTGCGCCACGGTATCGGTCCCGAG
This sequence comes from Luteibacter sp. RCC_6_2, assembly GCF_041360655.1. Classification (NCBI taxonomy): domain Bacteria; kingdom Pseudomonadati; phylum Pseudomonadota; class Gammaproteobacteria; order Lysobacterales; family Rhodanobacteraceae; genus Luteibacter; species Luteibacter sp. RCC_6_2. The sequence continues at coordinate 155,798 of NZ_JBFUPQ010000004.1, forward strand.
CGTGGCGGCGGGGCCGAGCGTCGTTGCGACGGCGTGCTGCGCGCGTGCCAGTCCCGCCATGAAACGCAGCCACGCTTCCATCGGATGGCCCGCCGCGAGCTCGTCGAGCCGTTTCGCGGTCGCCGCGAAGCGTCGCGACGGATCGGCGAGCACGATCGGATCGGGAGCCTTCACGCCTGCGTGGGAGGGGCCGCTCCACTTGGCGTTGGGTGGTGCCTCGGCTTGCTTCACGTATCTTTCCTGGGCGGGGTCTTGCCGCGCTGGCCGGAAGCCAGTTCCAAGAACCACTTGCGATGATGATGCCAGGCCCAGCCCGGGGTGACATAGCCCTGGGTCATGCTGCGCACCGAGTTGCGAATCCAGATGGCTGCATAGACATGGGCCACCCAGACGAGGATGGCCGCGATGGCCGCCAGGCTATGGATGAGCACGGCCACGCGTTGCACCTCGATCGAGGTGGCCTCGCCGAAATAGACTTCCCAGATCAGCAGCCCGGTGATGAACAGCACCGGGATCAACAGCGTCATCGCCCAGAACACCGCCTTCTGACCACTGTTGTTGCGGCCGATCGGAGGTACGTGTTCATCATCGTTGGTGACGACCTGGACGATCGCCTTCGACCAGGCGATGTCCTCACGTGCCGGAAGGTTGATGCGCCAGAACTGGATGATCATGCCGATCCAGCTGAGCATGAAGAGGACGCCGAACCACGGATGCGCCGCCCGCGCCCATTGCCCGCCGCCGAACAGGCCGGACAGGAAGAACAGCATCGGATGGAACATGGACAGCCCCGACAGGAGCAACAGGATGAAAAGCCCGGCGTTGGTCCAGTGGTTGATCCGGTTGACCGTCGTGTAGCGGGTGATCGCGTACTTCGGGCGGGTCATGACTTCTCCTCCGGGTCCGGTTCGCGTTCTCCACGCAGGGCACGCGCGGCCTCTTCCTCGTCCTCTTCCGTGACTTCGTTCGGGCCGACGGTGATCCAGTGGAAGAAACCGGCGATGGCGGCGAAGGCGATGCCCGCCACGGCCAACGGCTTGATGATGCCTTTCCACGCCTCGACCACCGGGCTGATGCGCGGCTTGTCGGGCAGGCCGGAATAGAGCGACGGCTTGTCCGCATGGTGCAGCACGTACATCACGTGCGTGCCGCCGACCTCCTTCGGATCGTACAGGCCGGCATTCTCGAAGCCACGTGATTTCAGGTCCTCGATGCGTTCACCGGCCCAGTGGGTCATGTCGCTCTTGGAACCGAACATGATGGCGCCGGTGGGGCAGGCCTTGACGCAGGCAGGCTCCAGCCCGACCGAGACGCGGTCGGAACAGAGCGTGCACTTGTACGACTTGTGGTCCTTCTTGCTGATCCGGGGAACGTCGAACGGACAGCCCTTCACGCAGTAGCCGCAGCCGATGCACTTGTCGCTGATGAAGTCGACGATGCCGTTGGCGTACTGCACGATCGCGCCGGGCGCCGGGCACGCCTTCAGGCAGCCCGGGTCCTCGCAATGCATGCAGCCGTCCTTGCGGATCAGCCATTCGAGGTTGCCCTGTTCGTTCTCGTACTCGGCGAACTTCATCAGGGTCCATACGCTCGGCCCCAGGTCCATCGGGTTCTCGTAGGAACCCTCGAAGTGTCCGATCTCCGGACGCAGGTCGTTCCACTCCATGCAGGCCGACTGGCAGGCCTTGCAGCCGATGCAGCGGCTCACGTCGATGAGCTTGGCGACCTGGTCCTCGTGGCTGCGCGCCACGGGGGGCGTCATCGTCGAGGCCGAGCGCCGGACATAGTCTTGGGATTGCAGGTCTGACATGTCGTGGGCCTCAGGCTGCGACCGGTGCGCTGGTCTTTTCGACGTTCACCAGGAACGCCTTGAACTCCGGCGTCTGCGTATTGGCGTCGCCGACGGACGGCGTCAGCGTGTTCGCGCCGTAGCCCTTCCGGGCCTGGCCGGTGAAGCCCCAATGCAACGGCACGCCGATCACGTGGGCAGGCTTGCCGTCCACGATGAGCGGCTTGATGCGCTTGGTCACATAGGCCTTGCACACCACTTCGCCACGCTTGGACGACACCTTCACCCAGCCGCCTTGCTCGATGCCCTTCTCCTTCGCCAGGACCTCGCCGATCTCCACGAATTCCTCCGGCTGGAGGATCGCGTTGATCAGCGCGTGCTTGGTCCAGAAATGGAAATGCTCGGTGAGGCGGTACGTGGTCGCCACGTACGGGAAGTCCTTGGCGTTTCCGAAGGCGGAGCGGTCGTCGGCGAAGACGCGGGCCACCGGGTTGTTATTGACCTTCGGATGCAGCACGTTGTCCACCGGCGATTCCATCGGCTCGTAGTGCTCGGGGAACGGGCCTTCCGCCATCAGGTTGCGGGCGAACAGGCGACCCATGCCTTCGGCGTTCATGATGAAGGGGCCGACGCCGTCGGAGGGCTTCACGGTCGGGCCATAGTCGGGCACGTCGATGCCGACCCAGCGCGTGCCGTTCCATTCGATCACCGGCTTCTTGGGGTTCCAGGCCTTGCCTTCGAGGTTCGCGCTGGCGCGGTTGTAGAGGATGCGGCGGTTGGCCGGCCACGCCCACGCCCAGTTCGGGGCGATGCCTTGCTCACGAGGATCGGTCGCATCGCGGCGGGCCATCTGGTTGCCCTTCTCGGTGAACGAACCGGTGAAGATCCAGCAACCCGACGCGGTCGTGCCGTCGTCGCGCAATTGCGCGAAGGCGTCGAGCAGCGTGCCGGCCTTGGTCGTCACGCCCGTGGCCGGGTCGGTGATGTCGACCAGCGCACGGCCGTTCATGTCCTTGGCCAGTTCCTCCGGGTCCGGTGCGACCGGATCGGTGTACTTCCAGGTGACGTTTAGGATCGGATCGGGGAAGGCGCCGCCTTCCTTGCGATACAACTCGCGCAGGCGATGGAAGATGCCGCTCATGATCCAGATATCGGACATGGCTTCGCCCGGCGCCTCGGCCGCCTTCCAGTGCCATTGCAGCCAGCGCGCCGAATTGACCAGCGAACCGTTTTCCTCGGCGAAGCAGGTGGTCGGCAACTGGAACACCTCGGTCTGGATCTCGGCGGGCTTGGCCGGATTCTGCGGACCGAAGTCCTGCCAGAAGCGCGAGGTCTCCGTATCCAGCGGGTCCATGGTGACGAGGAACTTCAGCTTGCTCAGGCCACGGCGGATCTTGCCGCGGTCGGGGAACGCCTGCAGGGGGTTGAAGCCCTGGCAGATATAGCCGTTCATCTGCCCCGCGTTCATCATCTCGAACGCCTTGATGATGTCGTACAGGGGCACGTCGAGCTTGGGCAACCAGTCGTAGGCCCAGTTGTTCTCCTGCGTGGCGGCATCGCCATACAAGGACTTCTGCAGGCTGACCACGAACTTGCGGTAGTTCTGCCAGTAGCTGGTCTGGCCAGGACGCAAGGGCTTGAACAGCTTCGTCGACATGTATTCGTCGAAGCTGGTTTCCTTGTCGTTGGGCAGGGTCAGGTAGCCGGGCATCTGGTTGGACAGCAGGCCGACGTCGGTCAGCCCCTGGATGTTGGAATGCCCGCGCAGCGCGTTCATGCCGCCGCCGGCCACGCCGATGTTGCCCAGCAGCAGCTGGATCATGGCCATGGCGCGGATGTTCTGCGCACCCACCGTGTGCTGCGTCCAGCCCAGCGCGAACAGGCTGGTCATGGCCTTGTCGGGCGCGGCGGTGCTCGCGAACAACTCGCAGATGTGCAGGAACTTGTCCTGCGGCGTGCCCGTGATGCGCGAGACCATTTCCGGCGTGTACCGGGCCACGTGCTGCTTGAGCAGGTTTATGACACAGCGCGGGTCCTGCCAGGTGTCGTCCGTCTTGGCAAAACCCTGCTCGTCCAGTTCGTAGTCCCAACTCGACTTGTCATAGCTATGGGTTTCGCTGTTGTAGCCGCTGAACAGGCCGTCCTGGAAGTCGAAGCCATCCTTCACGATCAGGCCGGCGTTGGTATACGCGCGGACGTACTCGTGCTGGATCGCATCTTTTTCCAGCAGGTAGCGCATCACGCCACTCAGGAACGCGATGTCCGTGCCCGGCCGGATGGGGGCGTAGTAATCGGCCACGGAGGCCGTGCGGGTGAAGCGCGGATCGACCACGACGAGCTTGGCGCCGTTCTCGATCTTCGCCTCGATCACCCACTTGAATCCGCAGGGATGCGCTTCGGCGGCATTGCCACCCATCACCAGGACGACGTTGGCGTTCCTGATGTCCTGCCAGGTGTTGGTCATCGCACCGCGACCGAATGATGGGGCCAGACTGGCCACCGTCGGTCCGTGTCAGACGCGCGCCTGGTTGTCGAACACCACCATGCCGAGGGAGCGGGCGACCTTCCAGGTGAGGAAGGCGGTTTCACTGGACGAGGCCGAGGCCGCCAGCATGCCGGTGCTGGTCCAGCGATTGACCGTGGTGCCGGCCGCGTTCGTGGCGATGAAGTGCTTGTCGCGGTCTTCCTTCATCAACCGGGCGATACGGTCGAGGGCGAAGTCCCAGGAGACGTCCTTGAACTCGGTGCCTCCCGGTTCGCGATAGCGCGGCGTCTTCAGGCGGGTAGGCGCATGCACGATATCGAGCAGGGCCGAGCCCTTCGGGCACAGGGTGCCGCGGTTCACCGGATGGTCCGGATCGCCCTCGATGTGGATGATGTTCGAGAGGGCGTTCTTCGCCCGGTCGCCCATGCTGTAGATGAGGATTCCGCAGGCGACCGAGCAATACGTACAAGTATTGCGTGTTTCAGTCGCGTGGGTGAGCTTGAAGGGACGGACGGCGGCGGCTTGCGCCACGCCCGATCCCCCGAAGCCGAGCATGCCCATGCTGGACGCTGCCAGGCCCAGGCCGGTGAACTTGATGAACTCGCGGCGGGTGAGTGCCATCGCTTGAGCTCCCGAGGAACTTGGCTAGACGTACCGCCTTGTCCAGGCGGGGACGCGGCCCCGGGATCGTCATGGAATGACGGGACGGGCCGCTCATTCAGGAAGGTACATGAAGTTCCCCCTCGGGTCGATGACGTTTTTGCACGTTTCCGCCGTCACGTTAGGCGCTCGTGAAAGCCACCGCATCGTGCGCGTGCAAGCTCTCCTGGTGTTCCAGCCGGACCCGGAAGCCAGCCAGGTCCGCGTCGCCGTCGAGTACCCGCTGTATCCGTCGCGCCGCATCCTCGCAGAACATGAGGTTGCCGCCGTTGGCCAGCGCGAAAGCCTGTTCGTCCTCGCGCTTGACCGCGGTCTGCACGGGCGTGCCGAGTGCCCCTTCGACCGCATCCAGCAAGCCGATGAGGTTCGGCGTGGCGCCCGCGGCGTAGCGCACCTGCAGGCGTGCCACGCTGCGCTGCGCATGAGGGGTGGCGACAATGCCCTGCTCGCTGCCCAGCCATGCCAGCACGGCGGCGCGGTCCAGCGGGGAGTCCACCGCGAAGTCGGTGGCGAACCGCTCCTGGATAAGTTGGCGCGCCAGGGCCGCGGACGCGGGGCAGGTGGACGAATAGGTCACTTCCGTCGTCAGGCCGAGATGGAATCCCCGCGCGTCCCGCGTGGCCTCGATCGTCACGGGATACGCCCGCCATCCGCTGTTGTCGCTGCGCAACGCGCGCCGGCGCACGAGGTGCTGGAAGCGGATGTCCACGCGGGCGCTATCCGCCAGCCCTTCGTGGGAATCGAGGAAGGCCTGCAGCATGGCGTCGAGCGTTCCCGTGTCCAGGCCGCGCGTGCCCAGGTATTCGTCCACCATCAGGTAGAGCCGTGACATGTGGATGCCGCGCACGTCCGGCCGCACCAGGTTGACGAAGGCACCGATCTTCGCCGCCGCGACCTGCGGCACGCCGTCACCGGCGTCGAACCTGACGGGGGCGTCGATGCCGTCCATGCCCACCCAGTCGAGTGGAGCGCCGAAACGCGGAGCGGTCTGGGTGGCGACATCGGGCATCGCGCCCGTCGTGTCCGAAAGGATCTTCATGGAGTTTCGCTCGTTCGCAACGCGGCGACCGCCGAGGCGGCGTTCACCTCGAGCATGCCGTTGGTGACGGTGCTCGTGCGTAGCAGGATGTCGCGCGCCGTGCGGGCGTCGAGCCGCGGTGCCAGTGACAGCAGCAGCGCGACGATACCGCTCACGTGGGCCGTCGCCATCGACGAGCCGGAGGTGAAGTCGTATCCCCCACCGGGCTGGGTGGTGAGGATGTCGTTGCCCGGTGCGCTCACGATGCCCGCCGGAGCCGGGGTGGTCGCGCTGGAACGCACCACGATGACACCGGGCGCATTGTCCGGAAAGCCGCCCGTGGCACCGTCGGGCGGCAGCGCCGCGACCACGATGCGGCCCTGGCCCACGAGTTGCGCCAGCAACTTGCCGAGCAGGGGATCGGCCGGGCCGCCCAGGCTGAGGTTGACGATGCGTGCATCGGTATCGTTGACGGCGGCGAGGGCCTTGGCCAGCGTGAACGAGTTGCAACGCGCCGCGCGCTGGCCGGGTGGATACCAGCAGGCCTTGTAGATGCTGAGCCGCGACTTCGGCGCGATGCCCACCATGCCCTGGCGGTTGTCAGCTACCGCGGCGATCACGCCCGCCACCTCGGTGCCATGGCGGTCGTGGTTGAACGCGGAGGTGTCGTTGTCGACGGCATCGCCGCTGTCGTGGACGTGCCCTTGCAGGTCGGGATGCGACATGTCGACGCCGGTGTCGACGATCGCCACGTGCACGCCCTGGCCTTGTGTCGTGGCATGCGCCACGGCGGCTCGCGTCTCCACGAAACCGCGCTGCAGGTCCGTGTAAGGATCGTTGTATTTCTTCCCCTCCGGCGGGGCATCCGAATAGACGGAATAGTCCTGCAACGCCTGCGCCAGTTGCACGCGGCCATCGTTGGCCAGCTGCGCGACCAGGGCGTCGCGGTCGGCCCCCGGCGGCGGTTTCAGCACCACGCAGTACGCACCCAGCGCCTTGATCGGCCAGCCGGCGACCTCGCGCATGCCGTAGGCGCGCTTGATGTCGGACAGCACCGAAACGGCACGCTGCCCCGCGCCGTAGCTCGCCGAGGGCGCATAGCCGAGCAGGTTGGAACCGGCGTGCGTCGAGGCCGGTTCCAACGGGTTGGCCACGACCAGCACGATGTCGCGTTCGCTGTCCATCGAGGCAACGCCACCGGCGGAGGCCGGTGTGGCATCCACGCCGGATGCCTGCGGCCGGTCCGGTCGCACCGGTGCGCAGGCGGCGAGGGTGGATAGCAGCAACGCCAGGACGAGGGAGGCTTGCTTCATGGGGTATCGGTGACGGGTTCCGCGAACCGGATGCCCGGATCGGCGCGCAGGCCTTGCAGGGTCTGCGGCGTCGGCGCGCTGCCGTCGGTGGACACCAGCGTGTACGCACCCACGTCGTTAGGGCCACCGATCACGCGCAGGTGGTACTGGCGCAGCAGGGTGTTCCATTCGGCCACCTTCAGTGTCGCCACGGGTACCACGTGGAGCGAGCCGGGCGCCGCGGGGGCGGCTTCCTGGCTCAGCGTGCGATACACCGGTGCGGCGGCATGGCCGGCGCCGTCGCCACCGAGCTTGATCCCCAGCACGCCGATCCCGACGGCCTGGACCAATACCGCGGCGACCAGTGCGCGGGTCACCCAGTGGGACGATGCCGCGCGGCGCGACGGAGCAGCCTGCTGCGGGTCCGCTTCATCGATGCGCGACAGCAGGCGGGCGAGCCCCGCTTCGGCGTCGATATCCAGTTCGGGCGACAGCGCCAACGCGGCCCGCAGCCGTTCCTGTTGCGCGAATTCCTCGCGGCAGGCCTGGCACTCGGCCAGGTGCATGTTCAGCCAGGCGCCCTGCACGGGCGACGCGTCGCCCTGGAGTACCCAGGGCATCGCTTCCCAGGCGCGCGGGCAATCCCGGCCGATGTCCTTCTGGAAAGTCATGGCACGATCTCCCTGTTGATGGTTCGCTCGCCGGCAAGCCCCGGGAGCACGTTGCGCAGTTTTACGCGGGCATGGAAAAGCCGTGCCTTCACGGTGCCCACCGGGCATTGCATGATCGTCGCGACATCGTCGAGCGTGTGGCCGATGCCGTAGACCAGTTCGATCACGACGCGCTGGTCGGCGGAGAGACGGTCCAGGCCCTTGCCCAGCCAGTCGCGCATCTCGCGGTCTTCGCCGGGGTCGTGCGAGGGCGTGCGGTCTTCCAGCACGCTGTCCTCGTCGACCGGCTCGCTGCCGTGCTGGCGCAGCGCCTTCAGGCCGCAGCGATAGGCGATGCCCATGATCCAGGTGGACACACGGGAGTCACCCTGGAACGTGGCCGCCTTCTGCCAGGCGATCCAGAAGCAGTCGTTGATCGCTTCCTCGACGACGTCCGTGCGCCGGGTCAGGCGGGAAAGGAAGCGGACGAGCCGCCCGTGGTATCCGCGGTACATGACCGCGAGCGCGGCGCGGTCGCCGGCCGACATGCGCTGCAGCAGCATGCGGTCGACGGCGTCGGCATCGAGTTCGGCTTCGCTCATGGGCTCGGGAGGCATTCGGATAGGACTCATGAGTGCCGGGACGGGCCCCAAAGGTTGCGCCGGCTACCTTTCAGAAGGCCCACGCCACCGTCGCGACCCAGGGAGAGACCTCCGGTTGGAAGCCGTGGGTGTCGCGGTTGCTCATGATGTGGGCGAGGTCCACCCGCCATGGGCCCTCGTTCCAGGTCAGGCCCAGGTGGCCGTAGTAATAGTGGTTCGGCCAGTCGTAGCTGCGTCCCCGGGGTGGCACCAGTTCCTGGGCCACCCCGGCGCTGGCGGTGATCGAGAGGTGGCGGGCCACCGGCCAGCGCAGGCCCAGGTCGGCCGCGCCACGGGGACGTTGCCCGCCGTAGTCGTTCAGGTGCGTCGCCGACAGGCCGATGGTGACGACGTCGCGATAGATCCAGCCCACCCCGAATTCCGTGCGGTCGTAGGTTCGCGCCTGGCCGTGGCGAGGGTAGTGGTAGTAGAGAAGGTTCGACTGCATCTGCCAGTCGCTGGAAAGCGACCATGAGCGTGCCACCTGGGCGAGGGTCTCCACGATACGCCGGGGCGCCTGCAACTGCGCGCTCGCCGACGCGCCGATGGCCCATCCCCCGGGGGTGGACCACGTGCCCGCCGCTTGCAGGATGGGGCCTCGCGGGGTGATGGCTACGCCTCGATCGACCAGTTGCGAGCCGAGCGCCACCACGCCGCTCCATGCCTGCGACTGCGCCTGCGCGGGTGCCACCGCTCCCGCCGCGACGAGCATCCAGACCGCCCCGACGCGATATCGGGGCCGGGCGCATGAGGAACGCTGCTCCAGCATCGGCTGGGTTTCGCCTCAGTGGAGGGTGTCGAGATAGGAGATGAGATCGTCCAGTTGCGTGGCGTCGGTGAGGCCGTCGTATTTCATCTTGGTGCCCGGGTTGGCGATCTTCGCCGGTTGCGAAAGATACGTATGCAACTGCTGGGGCGTCCATGTCCATGGACTTTGCTTCAACGCATCGGAATAGTCGTAGTCGGTCACACTTCCGGCCTTGCGGCCGACGATACCGAACAAGCTGGGTCCTTTCTTGTTCCGCCCTTCTTTTACCGCGTGGCATTCGGCGCATTCGGACTTGAAGACGTCGGCACCGGCCTTGGCGTCGCCGGCGCGGGCAAGGGGCGATGCCAGGGCCCCGCCGCTGGCCAGCAGGGCCATGGCGGCGAGGCGCAGGCTTTGTCGCACGATCGGGTTCAACACGCTGTCGCTCCTGTGGTGGGTTTAGAAGGCGAGGCTCGCCGTCACGAAGAACGCGTTCAGATCGCCGGCATTGGTCGGCCGCGCTCCCGGTGGAGCGAAGAAGATGTCGTCGCCCCGGCCATTGAACCGGGTGAAGCGGAACCAGTTGGCCGCCAGCTTCAGGTTGGCGATCGAGGTGTAGGAGTCGTCCCTGCCGAAGGGCGTCCAGAACACCGTGAGCAGGTTGCTGGTGGTGTCCGGACTGCCCGAAGGTCCATAGCGCGCGACGTCGTTGGAGCCGGTGCTCTTCATGTGGCTCACGGAAAGGCCGTAGCTTTGCCTGAACGTGTAGGTGACGCTCGCGGTCTGGTCGTGCACGTTGCCGTGGTCACGCGCCTGCACGCCACCGATGACCGGGGCGCTGCCATAGTCGCGCCGTTCGAGGATGTTCACGTAAGCCACCTGGACGATGTGCTCGCGGTTGCCCAGGTATTGGTAGCTGAGGTCGTAGCCGAGGTCGGTGAGGTCGTCACTCGGCCCGGAACGCGGCAGCTGGCGCTTCGTCGTCAAACCGACGACGCCTGCGGAGAAAAATTGCCGCTTCATGTCCTTCATATAGGCGAGGCGGACGTAACCCGTATCGCTGAGCCGCCCGGGATCGCCGGCCACGTTGTAGCCGAGGTGGTCTTGCTGCGACGTCGGCAACGAGCGGTAGGTACCGACTTCTCCGTACCAGTTCGAATCGTAGAGGCCGTACACGCTGGCGCCGATAACCCGGTTCGCCAGCGAGTTGGGGCTGGATGGATTGAGCAGGGTGCCGGTGACGCCGGCGGGTCCCAGCGTCGAGAACGCCGGCAGCGTGCCGACGGGGTCGGTGAAGCCCGGGCTGTTGTTCACGCTCACGCCGAACAAGGCCTCCTTGCCATGGACCTTCAGTTCCTTGGCGACGAAGCGAAGGTCGATATTGCTGAGCCGGGTGTTGTAGGTGTTGTGGCCGGTGTGATCGGCTTCGATCTTCACGTAGCCGCCGACCTGGTCGGTAAGCCTTCCCGCCAGGTACAGGTCGCCTTCGCTGAGCTGGGTGCTGCTATCGCCGCGGGCCGGTGCGGAATGCGATTCGATCAATTGCATGGATAGCGGAATCTTGTGGCCCTTGCCGTCGGTATCGGTATAGCCGTTGAGCTTGAAACGCATGCCATACGGCGTGAGGGCGGGACCATAGGACCCGGCATGGCAGTCCGCGCAGGCGGCACCCGTCTGCCGTGCATAGGCGGGGATCGCGTGGGCCGCGGTGCTGGCCAGGAACAGCAGCAGCGTGGCGAGTGCGGCCCGGATGGCGTGTCGTCGGTTCGATATCGGCAACATGGCGGGTTCCTTCTTCCTTTGTCGATCAGCGGTGGCGGCGCGGGAGCATCATTCGGAGGGTGTGGTCGCGCAGCACGAAGTGGTGCCACAGGGCCGCGGCGAGGTGCAGGGTGACCAGGGCGAGCAGCGCCCATGCGGCATCCACATGCAAGGACTGCAGCGTGTCCGCCAGGTCCTCGTCTTCGCCCACGAGGGCGGGCAGGGTGAGGCCGAAGAAATGCACGGGCGTGCCCGCGGCGCTCGACATGGCCCAGCCGAGCAGGGGCAAGGCGAGCAACAAGGCGTAGAGGGCGATGTGGGTAAGCCCGGCGAGCACGCGGACGAGCCGCGAATGCTCGCCGCCGGGTGGCAGCTTGCCGTAGCGGATACGCAAGGCCACCCGGACGGCGAAGAGCAGCAGCACCAGCAGGCCCGCGTGGCGATGTCCTTCCAGCAGCCATTGGCGCAAGGCCCGCCCGTCGAGTTCGTCGCGGGTCAGGATGAAGATGGCGGCCAGCGAAACGCACAGCACCGTCAGCCAGTGCAGTGCCACCAGTTTTCGTGGCCGCGTCGGTGCCGCGTCGTCGTTGTCCACTGTCGTGCCCCATCCATCCTCGTGTTCCGCTTGAGTGCCGGGACGCGCACGGAAGGTTGTGCCGGTGGCGGACGCAACCTTCGACGAAGGCGGCGGCACTCAATCCCGACTCTCGCAGCCACTGTCACAGCCGGGCCATCGCATGGACATCCAACCGATTTCCCTGACCTCGCACGGCGATAGCCGGGGAATGCTCGTCGCGCTGGAGCAGGAGCGGAACGTGCCCTTTCCCATCCGGCGCGTGTATTACCTGTTCGCCACCACGCCCGACGTGCATCGCGGGCGTCATGCGCACCGGCGGTTGAACCAGCTGGCGGTGGCCGTGCGCGGCCGCGTCACTTTCCTTCTCGACGACGGCGACGGTCCGGTGGAGGTCGTGCTCGACGATCCCACCAAGGGACTGCTGCTGGGGGCCATGGTCTGGCGCGACCTCTACGATTTCAGCGACGACTGCGTGCTGATGGTCCTGGCCGACCAGCACTACGACCCGGATGACTACATCACCGACTACGACGATTTCCTGCGCGAGGTGCGTGGCGGTACGCGGGTGGAAGGATTGGCGGTATGGTGAGCGTCGCTACACCAGACGTACCCTTCCTCGATCTCGGTGCGGTCAATGCGCCCTATGCCGATGAACTGAAAGCGGCGGCCGGCAAGGTCGTCGATTCCGGGTGGTATGTGCTGGGTGATGAACTGGACGCTTTCGAGCGCGAGTTCGCCCGTTACTGCGGCACGGCGCACATGGTCGGCGTGGGCAACGGCCTCGACGCGTTGTCGTTGATCCTGCGCGCCTATAGGGAACGCGGCGCGCTCGCCGAAGGCGACGAAGTCATCGTGCCCGCCAACACCTTCATCGCCAGTTTCCTCGCCGTCACGGCGAACCGGCTGGTCCCGGTGCCGGTCGAGCCCGACGACGCCTCGTTCAACCTCGATCCCGCGCGCGTCGAGGCGGCGATCGGGCCGCGCACGCGGGCCATCATGGCGGTGCATCTCTACGGACGCCTGGCCGACATGCCCGCGCTCGCGGAGATCGCCCGCCGTCGTGGCCTGTTGCTGATCGAGGACGCCGCGCAAGCCCACGGCGCCTCCTGCCATGGCCGCAGGGCGGGTTCGCTGGGCGACGCAGCGGCTTTCAGCTTCTATCCCGGAAAGAACCTGGGCGCGCTCGGCGACGGCGGAGCCGTGGCCACCGACGACGAGGACCTGGCGACCCGTGTCCGTGCCCTGCGCAACTACGGCTCACCGGAGAAATACAGGCACGACACGCAGGGCGCCAATTCGCGGCTGGATGAAATGCAGGCGGCCATGCTGCGCGTGAAGCTGCGCCACCTGGACACCGACAACGCGCACCGTCGCGCGGTGGCCGAGGCCTATCTCGCGGGAATACGTCATCCGGCGATCCGCCTGCCCGCCGCCGGCGCACCCGGCACGCACGCATGGCACCTGTTCGTGGTCCGCAGCGCACGCCGCGAGGCCTTGCGCGAGCACCTCGCGCGGCAGGGCATCCAGACGCTGGTGCATTACCCGGTTCCACCGCACCGGCAACCCGCCTACGCTTCGCTGCGGAACCTTCGGCTACCGCTCACCGATCGACTCCACGCCGAAGTATTGAGCCTGCCGATGGCCGCCGTCCTGCGCGACGATCAGGTCGAGCGGGTGGTCGAGGCCTGCATGTCCTACCCGGACGATCCATGAGTTTCCTCCGCTCGGGTTTCTACGCGGCCCTGGGCACCGGCGCACGGCTGATCGCCGCGCTGGTGGTGGTGAAGCTCGTGGCCTCGTCCGCCGGTCCGGAAGGCATTGGCCGGCTGGGCCAGTTCATGAGCCTCATGTCCGTCCTGGCCGTGTTCGCGGGCGGGGGCATCAGCTCCGGCGTGGTGAAATACGTGGCCGAGTACCGCGAGGACGCGTCCCGGCTGTCCCGTCTTCTCGCCGCGGCGCTCTGGTACGCCTTGATCGCTTCCTGCGTCATGGGTGCCGCCACCTGGCTGTTCAGCCGGCAGATCGCCGCGTGGCTGATGGGCGATGCCGGCTATGCGAGCCTCGTTCGCGTGCTCGCCGTCGCGCAGCTGGGCATCGCCGTCGTCAACTACATGCTCGCCGTGGTCAACGGCTTCATGGACGTGCGCCGGCTCGCCGTCATCCAGGTGGCCGGCTCGATCCTGGCGATGCTCGCCGCGCTGTGGCTGTCCCGCTGGCTGCATCTCTACGGTGCCTTGCTCGCCCTCGTGCTGGGGCAGTCCCTGTGGTTGCTCGTGGCGTTTCCCGCGTGCTGGAAGAGCCCCTACTTCCGTCGCGGCATGCTGCGCATGCGCTTCGACCGGGAGATGACCGGACGCCTCGCCGCGTTCTCCACGATGACCCTCACCTCGGCGCTGGTACCGCCCCTGGTCAACATCGCGGTCCGCGACCATCTCGCCGCGCGCTTCGGCTGGGAGCAGGTCGGCTATTGGCAGGCCGTGAGCCGCGTTTCGGACGCGTACCTGCTGTTCCTCGTCACCGCCATCACGGTCCACTACCTGCCCAGGCTTGCCTCCACGAAAGGGAAGGCCGCGCTCGTCGCGGAATTCCGCCAGGCCTACCGTTTCCTCCTGCCCGTGGTGGTGGCGATCGCGGCCGTGGTGTACCTGATGCGCGAGCCCATCACACGTGTCCTTTTCAGTGCCGACTTCACGGCCGGGGCGAACGATCTCTACGGCCCGCAGCTGGTGGGCGACGTGTTCAAGATCGCGTCTTTCGTCCTGGCCTACCTGATGCTGGCGAAGTCGATGACCCGGCTCTTCATCGTTTCCGAGATCGTCTTCGGCGTGACCTATTTCCTGCTGGTCTGCGCCTTCACCACGACGTTCGGCGTGATCGGCGCGATGTACGCTTTCGCGGCCAACTATGCCCTCTACCTCGTCTTCAACGTCGTGGTGGTGCGGCGCTACCTGGGAGGGCTCTGACCATGCCCGCGAGTAAACCGGAACGCGTGCCGGCGCTGCCGCTCGTGTCGGTATTGATACCCGCGTTCAACCACGAGGACTTCGTGCAGCGTTGCCTGGACAGCGTGCTCGACGATCCGTATCCGGCCAAGGAGATCGTCATCATCGACGATGGATCGACGGACGGGACGGCGGAGCGGATCGAGGTATGGATCGCGACCCACGGCGAGGCCATCGCGATCGAATACGTGAGTCGCGAGAACAAGGGCATCGCGGCGACGCTGAACGAGTTGGCGGCACGCGCGCGGGGGGAGTTCCTGCGCATCGGCGCCAGCGACGATTACCTGCTACCCGGCGGTTCCGACGTCCTCGTCCGCTATCTCATCGAACACCCCCACAAGGGTGCCGCGATAGGGGACTGCATCGTCGTCGACCGGCACGGCGCGAAGATCCTCGACAGCGGCATGTCCGACCTCCATCACGCGAACAAGCGGCTGTACGGCTCCGACGACGGTATCCGGCGCGCGGTGATCAGCCACTGGGCGATCGGTGGGCCGGTCACGATGTTGCGAAAGAGCGCGCTGGAAACCGTGGCACGCTGGACGGAAGGCCTGCGCATCGACGACTGGGACCTGTTCCTGCGCCTGGCGGCGAGGGACGCCATCGGCTTCGTCGATGTAAAGGTGTGTGCTTACCGGCTGCATGGCGCGAACTTCAGCAAGACGCGCCATACCGCCACGCGTATCGTCAATCTCACCGAGGCGCGGCAGGTGGCCTTGCGCCGGCTGTGCATGTTCGACGAACCGGACCGTACCCTCCTGCGTGCCGAGGCGTTCCGCATCGGCGCCAAGATCGCCTTCCTGCAGGGACGATCGTGGTTGGTGGCGATGCAGATGACGGCTTACCTGTCGTTGCTGATGCTGTCGCGGATACGTCCCGTGCCGCATCGCCAACGGATGGGCGAAACATGAAACGCTTGCTGCGCCTGCCGTCGGCCTACCTGTGCCTGCCGCTCCTGCTCGCCTGCGGCATCACGCCGCTGACCTACGACCTGCCCGCCGGATACGGCCAGGGCATCCTGTTGCTCGTGCTCGCGGCGGGGGCCATCCTGCTGCTCGACGCCACCATGGGCATCCGCCTGCCTGCGCCCGAACGTTTCCGCGCACGGCGGTATGCCGGAACCCGCGAGGCCTTCGTGGCACTGGCATTCGCCGCGGTGGTGACGCTGTTCTGCGGCCTCGACCTCGCGCTCTTCCCCATCCCCCTGATCGACGATCCCTCGTCGTACGCGACGATGGAGCCCGGGCGCGAGCATCTGCGCCATATCTCCGACATGTGCTGGACCTTGCCCGTCATCGGCTTGTTGTGTACGCGCCATGCCGGATTGCGCTACTTGCTGCTGACGGTGGGCCTGGTGTTTCCGGTGCTCGTGATCGACCGGAACCGCATCTTCGCGGGCCTGTTCTCGATCGCCTTCATCGCGGTCTTCCGTCGTGATGCGAGCCGGCCCTTGCCCTGGAAAGCGATCGCCATGCTGGGCCTGCTCGGATGCGTCGTCTTTTCGGTGCTGGGCGCCTTGCGCTCGGGGTCGCTGGACAACGTGACGCTGCCTTTCAGCAGCCTCTACCGCGCGGCCCCGCAGGGCGTGAAGTGGCTGCTTCTTTACATCAGCGCCGGCCCCTACAACTTCGGCGCGATGCTGGCCAAGCACTATGCCAACCCGGACTTCCTCGTGCACCAGCTGATACCGGGAAGCGGCCCCTTGTCGAGCATGGACACCGACATCCCGTTCGATGCGATGAACATCAACGTGGGTACGGAGTACCTTCCTTTCCTGCTCGCCTGGGGTGCGCCGGGCGCGCTGCTTTCGATCGCGGCGGCCTACGGCCTGTTGATCTGGTGCGTGCGCCGGTTGCGTCCGAACGTGCCGCTCTTCGGACTCCTGATGTTCCTGCGCATCGCCTACGTCTCGGTGATGTCGCCCTTCGCGCCCCAGATATTCATCTGGATGAATGCCGCCTTCCTCGGCATCTGCCTGTTGTTGCAGGTACTGGCAGCGTTGCTGCCGGGCCGGACGCCATCCCCCTTCCACCCTTCCGAGTCCCCCGCATGGAACGAGCCGACGAAATCTACCTGATCGACATGTGGCGCATCGTCGCCCGCGAATGGCGCTGGTTCGCCGGCACGGCCGCCGTCGTCCTCCTGGCCACGTTCGCCTACCTCCATGCATCGCGTAGCCAATGGGAAGCGACGGCATGGATACAACTGGGCCAGCTGGGTGTCGCGCCCGCCGGTCAGGACCCGAAGGTCGAACCGTTCCAGCGCGTGCTCGAGCGGCTCGACACGGTCGGCTTCCAGAACGACGTGCTGAAGAGCGTCGGCGTTCCCGTCGAAGCACCCGAGGCGAAGCTTTACCGGCGCAGCCTGAAACTGGAGCCGTTGCCGTACGCGAGCGTGATCAAGCTCCGTCTGCGCGCCTATTCGGGACGCGATGCCGCCGAACTGGCGTCGGCGACGGTGACGGTGTTGCAGGCGATCCACCAGCGCATCGAGGCGCGACCGCTGGAACTGGCGCGCAAACGCCTGGGCGAGGTCGAGGCCAGCCTGAAGGACGCTCGCGCCGAACAGGCCAGGCTGTCCCGCGAGGCCACCGGCGGCAAGGGCGACGACGCACGCATGGCGGGTGTGCTGCTGGCCGGCGCGAACGGCGACGTCCGCACGCTCGAACAGGTTCGCAACGACCTGGTGACGCGGCTGGCGGACAACTACACCTCCGGCACGTCGATGGCCTGGCCGATCGACGTGCCCGCGGACCGGGTCTTCCCCAACGCTCCATTGACCTTGGGCATGGGCGTGCTGGCGGCGGCCTTCCTCGCCTCGCTGGCGGCCGTGGCACGGCATGCGTTGCGCCGCCGTGGTGCGGCGACGGCGAACTTCGCCTGAGTCAACCAAAGCGCGGCCAGGCGGCACACACAGGCCATACACCCATGGGTTCGGAGATCGACATGACTGGCCAGGCACGGATGGAGCGAATGCCGCCCCCGCGAGGGCTCGACGAGGCGCAATTGCTCGACACGCAGAAGGCGTTCGACAGCGTGGCGGCGGATTACGACGGTCCGCGCGGCAACAACGAACTGATCCAGCGCATGCGCGGCACGATGTGGACGACGATCGCCCGGACGATGCCGGCGGGATCGCGGCTGCTCGACCTTGGTTGCGGGACCGGCCTGGACGCCGTCGAGTTCGCCCGGCACGGTTACGAGGTGGTGGCCAGCGACTGGTCTCCCGAGATGGTCGAGCGCACGCGTGCGCGGGCCGAGGCGGCGGCACTGGGATCGAAGGTGAGCGCCGTGCACCTCGGCGTGCAGCAACTCCACATGCTGGGCGGCCGCTTCGATGGCGTCTACTCGAACTTCGGGCCGCTGAACTGCGCGCCCGACCTGCGCGCCGTCGCGGATGAATGCGCGCGGCTGGTGCGTCCCGGTGGCAGCCTCGTCTTCTCGGTGATGGGCCGCCTCTGTCCATGGGAAGCCGGCCACTACGCCATGCGCCGCCGCTTCGGCCGGGCTGGCGTACGTCTCGCGCGCGGGGCGCAATCGGTGGGCATGAATGGCCACACGATCTGGACGTACTACTACATGCCGCGTGAGTTCTATGCGGCGTTCCAGGAGCATTTCGTGCTGGGCGGCTATCGCGCACTGAGCCTGTTCCTGCCGCCGCCCTACATGGTCGAGCGCTATCGCCGCCGCCCCGGCTGGTACGAGCGGCTCGGCCGCATCGACGACCGTTTCGGCGGGCTGCCCTTGCTGCGCGACATGGGCGATCACTTCCTGATCGTGATGCACCGGCGCTGAGGGTGGACGCCACGCTTTCCGGCGCCGCCCTGGTGACCGTCGCCGGTGCCGTGCGTTCGCCGTTGCATTTCGTCGGCGGTCGCATCGGTGCACGCGCCGGCAAGGTTGGTTTCCCGGTGGACCTGCGCGATCACCTGGTCTTTCCGGGCCTGATCAACGCCCACGACCACTTGCAGGTGAACTGCGTACCGCCCCTGGGTGCGACCGCGCCGTTTCCGAACAGCTACGCGTGGATCGAGGCGTTCCAGGCGCACTTCACAGAGCCGTCCGTGGTCGACGCCCTGGCGATACCCAAGGAACGGCGGATGCGCCACGGCGCGCTCAAGAACCTGCTCGCGGGCGTCACCTGCGTCGCACACCACGATCCGTGGCATCCCGCGCTGGATGCCGCGGATTTTCCGGTGGCGCTGCTGCGCGACCACGGCTGGAGCTACACCCTGGACGGCCCCGCCTACGGGCCGCCCGTGCAAGCCAGCTTCGCCGAGACGCCGTCCATGCATCCGTGGATGATCCACCTCGCCGAGGGAACGGATGCCGTGGCCGCCGCCGAACTCGCGCGGCTCGACCGGCTTGGCTGCCTGGCCGCGAACAGCGTGCTCGTGCATGGCGTGGGCATGGGGGAACAGGACATCGACCGGGTGATCGCGGCGGGCGCGTCGGTTGTGTGGTGCCCGGGCAGCAACCGCCGCCTGCTCGGCCGAACCCTCGATCCACGTCGTCTGCATGCGGCGGGACGGCTCGCCCTGGGCAGCGACTCCCGCCTCAGCGGCGCACGCGACCTGCTCGAGGAACTGCGTATGGAGGACTTGCTCGGCACGCTGGATCGGCGCGCCTTGCTCGACTTGGCGACCGAAGCCGGCGCGCGCGTGCTTCGCCTTTCCAGGCGGGGCCGGCTCGAGCATGGTTTCGTGGGTGACGCGGTGATCGTGGAGGATCGCGGCGGGGACGAGGCGGACTGCCTGGTCGGCCGGCGACGCGCCGATCTTCGCGCCGTGATACGCGACGGCGTGCCCCGTATCGCCGATCCCGACTTCGCCGGCTGGTTCGCCGCCGCCGGGGTCGAGACGGTGCCGGTGACGCTGGACGGCAAGGAGAAGTTGCTCGCCCGTGAACTGGCCGATCCGGACCTGCTCGCGCTCGAACCGGGCTTGGAGCATGTACCGCTGGCGACGCACGAGAGACAACCCGCGGAGATTTCCCCATGAGCGTCACGCCCATCCTCGAGCCGTCGGCCGCGTACGCGCTATGGGCCGGCAGCTATCCCTCCCATGCGCACAATCCCGTGATGCTGGCCGAGGAGCGCGCGATGCTCGGCCTGTTGCCGACAGACTTGCGCGGACAATCGGTGGTCGATGCCGGTTGCGGCAGTGGCCGCTACATGCGGCACGCGGTGGAGCGTGGCGCGGCCCGCGTGCGCGGCGTCGACCTGTCACCGGAGATGCTGGAGCGTGCCGCCGCCGCGCTCGCCGGCACCGCAGCGCCCGCCTCCGTCGAGCTGGGGCAGGGCGACCTGGAATCCTTGCCGCTACCTTCGGACGAGGCCGACATCACGCTTTGCGGCCTGGTGATCGGACACCTCCGGCGACTCGAGCCATCGCTTGTGGAGCTGCGCCGGGTGACCCGTCCCGGCGGCCTGATCCTGTGCAGCGACGTGCACCCCACGGGCCACGCGCTGGGCTGGCTGCGCGACTTCAAACACGGCGGACAGCGCTATGCGGCGCGTCATACCCCGCACCTCTACAGCCATTGGCACGCGGCCTGCGCGCGCCTCGGCCTGCTCATCGAGCACGTGCTCGAGCCGATGCTCGATGCCGCGGACATCCCCGAGGGCGCGCACTTCGACCGCGTGGCCCTCGACGTGCCCGTCGCGCTGGTATTCCAGCTGCGCCGGCCTTCCTGAATCCATGCGACCGCCTCCATGACCCACGCCCCGAACACCCTGCTGGTCAATCCGACGATCACCTCGCGCGGTAGCGCGCGTTTCCCGTTGTCACTGCTTCATCTGGCCGCGGCGCTGGACCGCGGTGGCACGAGCCGCGTGGTGGATGGAAACATCGATCGCGACGTCGTCGCCGCGACCTTGCAAGCGATCGAAGCGGAACGCTTCGATGCCGTGGGCATCAGCGTCATGGGCGGTCCACAGATGGAACCGTCGATCGCCGTGTCGAAGGCGATCCGCGAACGGTTCCCGCGGATGCCCATCGTATGGGGCGGCTATTTCCCGACCCTGTACACCGATACCGCGCTTTCGGCGCCTTACGTGGATTACGCCATCCGCGGGCAGGGCGAGGAAAGCCTGCCCGAACTGATGGTTGCGCTGGGCCGGCCCGACCGCGATGTCTCGCGCATCGGCGGGCTGTCCTGGAAGCGCGACGGCGACATCGTGCACAACCCTGGTCGCCGCTTCTCGCTCGGCGACAGCGGCATCGTGTTGCCGTACGACAAGCTGGGCGATCCACGCCGATACCTGGCGCCGACCTTCCTCGGCCGGCGCACCGCCGCGCACCAAGCCGCCATCGGCTGCCGCTTCCGCTGCACGTTCTGTGGGGTGGCGGCCATGTTCGGCGGCACGACGGCCTTGCCGGCCGTGGCCCGCCTGGAACGCGACCTGAGTTATCTCAAGCATGGGCTGGGGGCCGATTCGATCCAGTTCTTCGACCACAACTTCTTCGACCGCGAAGAGGACATGGTCCCCTTGCTGGAAGTGATGGCGAAGCTGGAGCTGCCGTGGTGGTGTTACGCCCGTTCGGATGCCTTGCTCAACCTTTCGGAAAGCTCGTGGAAGTTGGTGCGCAAGAGCCGCCTGCGCATGGCCTACATCGGCGCGGAATCCCCCAGCGGCGCGATGCTGAAGGAAATCCGCAAGGGCACGCGACCCGACCAGACCCTCGAAGTGGCGGAGCTGTGCCGCCGCCACGGCGTGATTCCCGAACTGTCGTTCATGGTCGCGCCGCCGCAGAACACCGAGGAAGAGACCTTGCATACCTTCGAGTTCATCCGTGAACTGAAGAAGATCAACCCGCAGTCGGAAATCATCGTCTACATCTACACGCCGCTACCGGAAAGCAGCAAGCACGAGAAGGATCGCGGCAAGCGCGCCTCCACGCCCTTGCTCGACCTCGATGGCGAGCCGGTGATCTTTCCGGCGACGCCGGAGGAATGGACGGAGAAGCGTTGGGTCGATTACGCGTGCCATGCGGACGCCCCCTGGCTGACGGACGACCTGCGCCGGCACATCCAGGACTTCGTCACCGTGCTGCGCTGTCGCTTTCCCACGGTGCAGGACCTGCGCTCGCCACCCTGGGCCAAGCGCGGTCTCAGCGCCATGGCGTCCTGGCGTTACCGCCGGCGCAAGTACGACAAGCCGTGGGAGCTGAATCTCGCCAATCGCCTGGTGCGCCTGCGCATGCCGCAAGTGTCCGGCCTCTAGGGGAGCGCGTCGCATGCACGCCGTCCTGGTCAACTTCCTGCCCGCGCCCGCGGAACTCGACGCCGCCGCGATCTTCGCGCGCTGGCCCTCGCTGGCCGACATCGCCGAGGCGATCGCGAGCGGAGGCACGCGGGTATCGGTCGTGCAGATGGCGGGGTTCGACGGACGTGTGACGCGCTCGGGTATCGGCTACCACTTCGTCGATAGCCGGGGCATGCGTGGCGCGGGAGACCTCGGCCGGTCGGCGGCGAGTATCGCCGCCGAGCTCGGGGCGGACATCGTGCACGTGCATAGCCTGGCTTTCGCACGGCATGCGGCGGCGCTGGCACGCTGCCTTCCCATGCTGCCGGTCGTCCTTCAGGACCACGCGGACGGCCTGCCTTCGCGATGGCGTCACCTGCCGTGGCGGCGATGGTACGGCGCGGCGGCGGGCATCGCCTTCACCTCGCTCGACCAGGCGATGCCGTTCACGCGGCGGCGCTTGTTCGGCAGGCATACGCGCCTGCTGGCGATTCCTGAAAGCAGCAGTCGCTTCACGCCGGGCGATCGTCGCCAAGCGCGTATGGTCACGGGCCTGCATGGCGATCCCTGCGTGCTTTCCGTCGGCCACCTGGCCGTGGGAAAAGATCCATTGACGATGCTCGACGGTATCGCCAAGGCCAGCGAGCGCTTGCCCGGCCTGCAACTGTGGTGCGCATATGGCACGGCTCCCTTGTTGTCCGCCGTGCGCCGGCGGATCGAGGGCGATGCACGTCTTGCCGGCCGGGTCCACTTGCTCGGTGCCGTGCCGCATGCGGATATCGAATCGCTCATGCGTTCGGCGGATCTCTTCGTCTCGGCGAGCCTCGCCGAAGGGTCGGGTTACGCGTTGCTGGAGGCGATGGCCTGCGGACTTCGTCCCGTGGTGACGGACATTCCTTCGTTCCGCGCCATCTCCGGTGACGGGCGCATCGGCCGTTTGTGGCCTCGCGGCGACGCCGCCGCATTGGCCGAGGCGCTCGTGGCGGCGTCCTCCGACGTCGCGGCATCGGACACATCGAGGGAGGAGGTGCGCGATCATTTCAACGCTGCCTTGTCGTTCGACGCCCTCGGCAGGCGGTGGGCCGAGGCATACCGCCAAGTCGCCGGTGGAAAGGGCGCCGCATGAAGATCGCGATAGTGCTTCCCGGTGGCGTGGACCGGGGTGGCGAGCAGCGGGTGATACCGGTGTTCCTCGCCCTGATCGGACGCCTCGCGAGGACGCATGAAGTGCATGTATTCGTACTGCACCAAGAGCCCGCGCCGGGGACCTGGCCACTGCGCGGCGCGACGATACATAACATCGGCGAAGGCCGCACGGTATGGCGTGCCATCGCCGCGATCCGTGCCGAACATCGATGCACACCCTTCGACGTGGTCCAGTCGATCTTCTCCGGGCACTGCGGCCTGATCGGCGTCGTGGCGGCGAAATCGCTCGGCCTTCCGGCCCTCGTGCACATCGCGGGTGGCGAGTTGGTGGCGCTGGACGCCATCGGCTATGGCGGAAGGCGCAAATGGCGTGGACGGTTGCGCGAGGCGGTGATCTTGCGCGTGGCGAACGTCGTGACCGCCGCGAGTAACCCGATCATCCAGGCCCTGGGCGCCTTGGGCATTCCGGCGAAACGCGTGCCGCTAGGTGTCGACACGGACACGTGGAAGCCGCTGGAGCCACGGCCGCGTGACGACGCGCCGCCGAAACTGATCCATGTGGCCAGCCTCAACCGGGTGAAGGACCAGGCGACCTTGTTGCGCGCGTTGGCGATCCTGGCCAATGCGGGAGTGGACTTCGAGATGCGGATCGCCGGCGTGGACACGCTGGACGGCGAGATACAGGAACTGGCGCGTTGCCTGGGCATCGAACGGCGCGTCACCTTCCTCGGTTTCCGCACGCAGGCGGAACTGCGGCCGCTCATGGCCGCGTCCGACCTGCTGGTGATGTCGTCGTTGCACGAGGCGGGGCCGTTGGTCCTGTTGGAGGCCGCCGTGGCGGGCGTGCCGACGGTGGGTACGGCCGTCGGCCACATCGCCGAATGGGCGAACGTGGCGGCGTTGGCGGTCCCCGTAGGCGACGCCGATGCGCTCGCCGATGCGATGGCCCGCGTGCTCGACGACGAAGCCTTGCGCATGCGCCTGGCCAGGGAAGCGCAGCGCCGCGCGCTGGCGGAAGATGCCGATCACACGGCGGAGTTCTTCGAGGACATGTACCGCATCGTCACGGCCATCGATCCCGCCAAGGCAGGCAGCGTCCGTTAGGCGAGGCTTTTTTTTCGGTGGGAGCCGCTTCAGCGGCGATCCCGCGGCAGCGGGCCAATTTCACGCACGGCTCGGTTTCGCCCTCGCATTCGTTATGCGCGTGGCGGGGGAGCTGCCGGGTGGGGTTGTGCGCGTGGCGGGGGAGCTGCGGGTGGGAAGCGGGCCGGCCCGCGAGTCCTCGATCTTCTTGCCGGCGAAGGAAGCCTTGCCGTAATCGGGCGAGGCTTTCCACCGCTCGCTCGGTTGCGATGCACAGCCTCATCCGCTCGACACAGGGTGGCGAATCGCGGGCCAGCCCGCTTCCCACCCGGGTGAGGGAGACTTTCGCAAGAACCTTTGTTTATCCCGCCACGACCGCATCGAGCGCCTTGCGCACCACGTACAAGGTATCCATGCGCGGTACCGGACGGGTGAGCCAGGTGAGGAGGCGGCGGCGGTGACCGAGGCTGACCCAGCTCTGCCCTTGCAGCCAGACCTGGGTCCGGATCATGTCGGCGCGTTCCTTCACGCCTTCCTCGGTCGGTCGAAGCCGGTTCTTCAGGCAGCGGCCGGCTTCGCCGAGCGAGCGCGACCATTCGACGCCGGGGAGGGCGTGCAGCCAGAGGTTGGAGCAGGAGACATGGGTGAGCGTCTGCCGGCGCGCGGCCATGCGTAGCAGGAGCGGGCAATCGCGGCGGAGTCGCCGGAGCACGTTCTTCGGCACCGCCCCGGCGTAATAGCGCGCGACGAGTTCGAGCGGCGGCAGCGCCCACCAGGGACGCTCGCCCGCCCAGAGTACGGCCCAGTCGTCCGGCCGCATGCGCGTGGCGAGCAGCGCGATGTCGTTGAGGTGGAGCAGGCGCAGGCTGCGACCGCACATGTTGCCCGCGGCGTGCAGCAGCAAGTGGCTCATCAACGCGCCCGGCGACGGATAGGGTTGGATGCCGGGGCGGCCTTCGCATGGGCGGATGGCTGGCGTGATGTCCACCGTGTCGAGTGGCAGGCGTTCGTGGATGCGGGTATGCAGCTCGATGTTGATCGGCGTGTCGCGATGTTCGCCCAGGCCGGCGATCGCGTCGCCGTCCGATGGCTTGAACACGCGGTGTTTCCACTGCGCGAACGATTCCTCGTAGCCGATCGCGAGCAGCATGCGGGCCGTGGCATCCGCGTCGGCCTCGTCCACGAGCAGGTCCACGTCGGCCATCGGCCGGTCGCCCGGCACGTACAGGCCGAGCGCATGCAGCGCGGCGCCCTTCAGCGCGACCATCGGCAATCCGGCATCGCGCGCGCCTGCATCGATACGATGCAGCAAGGCGGCGATCCGCTCGTGGCGCTGGATGACGTGCTGGCGCTGGTCGACGAGGAAACGCCGCCACGAGGGCCGTTGCCAGGTGGAGAAGCGGCAGAGCAGGGGCGAGACGCCGTGGGCGACGGCGGCGGCCGAGGCGAGCCGCCACTCGAGGTCGGTCCAGTCCGGCATGTCGGTGCCGGGCTGGGCGAGGGCGAGTTCGGCCGCCAGCGTTTCCGTGGTGCGGCGCAGGCCGTGCTTGACGAGTTTCAGTGGCGGCAGCATGGCATGCTCATGCGAGGGGGAGGGCGACGCCTTGCGACGTCACGGTGGAAGGGAAGGTCGGCGCTTCCGTGCGGTGCGCCCGCTCGCCGGCCAGCAACGCGTTCCAGCGCAGGCCCAAGGACGCCTCGGCCTCCGCATCGGCCGCACCTTGTCGCAGCGTCACCTGGTCGTGCAGCAGGTTGCGGAACTGGCGGTAGAAATCCGAATCGTAGGCGCCGCGAAACATCATCGCGAGGTCGGCGCTGTCGTCCCAGTGCGTCTTCGCGCCGAGCTGCGCCTTCACTTCCTCGAAGAACTTCGTGCCGGGGAGGGGATAGGACACGCTCACGCCGATGTCGTCGGGTGCGGCCAGTTCCACCAACTCGCGGGTGGCCAGCAGGTCGTCGAGCCGTTCACCGAGATAACCCAACTGGATGAAGAAGCCGACGCGGACGCCGTGCGCGCCGAGGCGTCGCCGGGCGGCGACGAGGTCGGGCACCTTCGTGCCCTTCGTCATGCGATCGAGGACGCGCTGGCTGCCGCTCTCGGCGCCGATCCACGCTTCCCTGCATCCTGCTTTCGCCAGCGCGGCGGTCATGCGCTCGCTGGTGAGGTCGGCGCGTGTCTGGATGGTGAAGGGGATGGAACCGTCGCTGGCTTCCAGGTGCATGGCGAACTCGCTCACCCAGTCGACATGGAAACCGAAGATGTCGTCCGCCATCCAGACATGGTCCGGCGCGAAGGTACGCTTGAGATAGGTCATCTCGGCGGCGACTTCCTCCGCGGGTCGCTGGTTGTAGTGGTTACCCCAGATCGGCTTGGCACACCAGTTGCACCGGAACGGACAGCCACGGGAGGCCGCCATGTTGAGGCTGAAGTAGCCATGCCGGTCCTGCCAGAACGCGCGGTACCGGTCGACGTCGAGCAGGTCCCACGCCGGTTGCCCGGCGATGCGCGGGTCCGGAGGCACGGCGCCGATGCGGGTGACGCGGGTCGTGCCATCGGCGATGCTGGCCACGCCGGGAAGACCCTCCGTCCACGCCGCGGGATCGATGTCCGGCTGGCGCTGGAGACGCTCGACGAGCGCGATCAAGGCGCCGATGCCTTCGCCGATCAGCACCGCGTCCGCGCCGGCGGCGAGGAAGGGCTCCGGATGATCCGAGGCATCGGAACCGGCCACGATGACCCGGGCCCCGTTCGCACGCGCCTCGGCGATCATCCGGCAGGCCGCGTCGCGCATGCGGCCGAGGCACATTTTGGTGAGGAAATTGAAATTGTCCTCGTAGAAGACCACCAGGCCGGGCCGCGCGCGTTCCAGCGTCGCGGCGTAGTCTTCCACGCCGTCCGCCAGCATCGCGTCGAACAACGTGACCTCGTGTTCCATCCGGCGTAATAGCGCCGCGATCTGGATCGTCGCCAGTGGCGGATAGGGCTTGCCACGTTCCCACTGCTTGCTGTCGTAGCGCAGGAAGTAGGAATGGCCTACCTGGATATTCAACATCGGTGACGAGCCTCGGACTGAACCAGGGGAGCGCGGTGCCGGGACGCCGCGATGGGCGTAGGTGCCGTCGGGTGCCGGCGAGGTTGCGTCGACGCCACGGCGCGCATCGACAACCTTCCCGGTCCCGCGTCGCACTCACGCCCTCAACCGTTCCGGGCCGGGAAGATCGACAGGCGATGACGTTTTCGACCGATGTCCATGCACGAGACGTATCCGTCGCGGATCCGTTCGGCGAGCGCATACGCCCGAAGGTCTGCGTCCGCCGGCAGATCCTCGGTGGCCGCTTCCGCTTCGAAAGCGACAGCGCCGAACTGCTTGCCCTGGTGGATGCGGCGTACGGTGGCTTGCCGGAGCATCGCTTCTCCACGGTGTCGCCTGAATTCCGCGTCGAGTTGCGCGTGGTGCCGCGCGAGTCCGCGACCGTTCGCGACACGCCGCCCCCGGTGCGCACGCAGGCGGGCGCCGGCCTGCTCTGCGGCACGATGGACGAGGCGAACTACGTGGTGCTGGTTCCGGCGCAACACCGTGCCCTCGTCGTCGTGTCGCAGGACATGCTGGCGCATCCGTACCACGTGCGTTACGAGTTGATCGAATTCGCCGTCTTCATGCTCGCCGCCCGCGGCCTGAACCTCGTTCCGCTGCACGGCGCGTGTGTCGGACAGGAAGGGCGCGGCCTCCTTCTGCTCGGTGCGAGCGGGGCGGGCAAGTCGACGCTGGCCTTGCATGCCTTGCTCGACGGCATGGATTTCCTCGCCGAGGACGGCGTCTTCGTGCAGCCGGAAAGCATGTCGGCGACCGGCGTGGCCAACTTCCTGCACGTGAAGAGGGATGTGTTGCGCTTCATCGACGATGCGGCCGTTCGTGACTGGATCGAAACGTCGCCGGTGATCCACCGGCGCAGCGGCGTGGCGAAATTCGAGGCGGACTTGCGCGAAAGCGGCGGCCACCAGGCGCCGGCGCCCTTGCGCGTGGTCGGCGCCATCGTCGTGAGCGCCGAGATGGCGGTCGATCCCACGCGCCTGCTGCGCCGCCTGCCGTGGGAGCACGTGGCTTCGCTGCTGGCGATCGACCAGCCGTATGCGGCGGCACAGCCGGGGTGGGACCGTTTCGTCCATCGGCTCGGAGGGCTGGGCGCATACGAACTGCGCCGGGGCGGCCATCCTCGTGAATCCATCGCCGCGCTGCGTGCCTTGCTCGCGGCCGGTACACCGGGGCGTTGACGATGCTCAACGGCACGCGGTCCGCGGCGCCACCTTTGCACGCGTTGCTGCGTTCGCTGCCGCCCGGGGACCGTCTCCCGACGCTTGCCTATGTCGTGTTGTCGCTGGTGTCCGCCTGCGCGGGCAGTGTCGCGACCGTGCTCCTGGTCGCCTTGGTGCAGCCGTCGCACGCCTTGCCCCTGCCTGATCTGCCTCTCCCTGGCGGTGGAGTGGACGCGACGGCCGGCGCTTTCGCCCTCGTGACGGCGGTGTTCGCCGTGCTGCGCTGGCAGGCCTCCCGCCTGGGCGCGCGACTCACGGCACGCTATGGGTTGGGCCTGCGCCGGCGCGTGCAGGCACGGCTGGTGGACGCCTCGTTGCCCGCCTTGGCGAACGCGACATCCGCGGAAATCGCGAACGTGCTCACCTACAACACCGAGATCGTCGTACAGGGTTTCAGTGCCTTGCAGCAGTTGCTCGTCGCAGGCGTGACCGCGGCGGCGAGCCTGGCCGTCGCATGCTGGGTCTCGCCGGTGCTGGTGCTCGCCACGCCCGTGCTGGGCCTTCTCGGCCTGCTCGGTTCGCGTGCGTTCGGTCGCGAGCAATCGGAAGTGAGCCGCGCCTATGTGGCGGACATGACACGGCTGTTCTGGCATAGCGAGGATTTCCCGCGCCGCTTGCGCCACGTGCGTTCCTATGGCCGCGAGGACGCGGAGAAGGCGAGTTATGGCGGCGTGGCCGCGCAGCTTTGCGAGGGCTATGCGCGGCAACTGGAACTGATCGCCTCGGGCCGCCTCCTGCTGGAACTGGCGGCGGCATCGGGGATCGCCCTGGTCTTCGCGCTGGCCCATCGCCGGCATGGCATCGACGGTTCGTCGTTGATGGCCGTGTGCCTCCTGCTCGGACGCTTGCTGCCCTACCTCGTTTCCACGCGGCAGAGTTTCCAGCAACTGAGGTCGGCCGCGCCCGCCCTGGAGCTCTGGCAGCGCTATATGGGACTGGAGACCGAGGTGAAGGCGTCGACGCCGCCCACGGTGGTGCCCGGTGCCACGCTGCGCATCGAGCGCCTGCGGGTCAGCCCGCCCGTGGGCGGCCTCCATGTATGCGAGTTCGACCTGGTGCCGGGCGAGCTCACCCTCGTTTCCGGGGACTCGGGCATCGGCAAGAGCAGCCTCGTCGACGTGCTGGCCGGCATGGCGCGTCCCGATATATTCGTCGCGCGGCTGGGCAGCGAGGTCCTCGACTTCGACGCTTACCGGCAACTCGTCTCGAACGGGGCCTATGTCAGCCAGAGCGTTCGCCCCTGGCAGCACACGGTGCGCGAGTGCCTGCGTTGGGCGGCGCCCACGGCCGCCGACGCGTCACTGCGTGAGGCGCTGGCCGACGTGGGGCTCGACCGCCGCCTCGCCGGCGCGGGCCTGGATACCTCATTGGCCGACGCGTCGAGCCGTCTCTCCGGCGGGGAACTGCAACGCCTGCTGCTGGCCCAGGTGATCCTTCGCCAACCTGTCCTGGCGGTGCTCGACGAAGCGACCAGCGCGTTGGACGCGGCATCGGAGAGGGCCGTGCTGGCGGCGATGAAGCGGCGCCTGCCGCACACGGTCATGGTGGTGGTCTCGCATCGCCCGGGCCTCGCGGCGCTGGCCGAGCAGTGCCTCGTCATCGGCCCCGATCGCGACAGGGCCGCGTCGCCCGTGCGGTCCGTAGGCCGGGCGAGTGCGTGACGCCGGTCCGCCGCGCGACAGGCCCTGCCGTTCGGTCTATTGTTCCGTCACGTTCCGCGGCATAACGTCGGAGCCGACACAGGGGGGACCGGCCGATGCATACCACCGTCAGATACATGGCTCTCGTCGCGGGGCTGGCCGTCTCGCTGGCAAGCGGTGCCGCATGGGGGCCGGGCCGGCCGTCATTCGACGCCGTGGCCGCCGCGCACCGCGGCTATCCGTGGAACACCGATCCCTGTGGGCTGCACCGGCCGATCGTGGGGCTCTGCCGCATGCTGCGTCCGGTTCGCGGATAAGCGAACGCGCTTCCCCGCGACAGTTCGGCGTAGGATGGCTTGCAGGGCCACGAACGATCGGTGGGTAGCTGCTTGGAGCAGGATGTCTGGGAGCGCAAGTACCATCTTGCGCTGGAGCGGATGGAGCGTGACGAGCGCGATTTCCATGCGTTGCAGGAAGGGTTGCGCCGGTTGGCGTTGCGCCTCGCCGCGCTCGCCCGGGGTCGCGGCGACGACGTGGACCGGCTCCTCGACCGGCTGGCCGCCGAACTCCGCCACGTTCCTTCACTCGCGGCGCTCGAGCCGTTGCTCGAGGCCCTGGCGAAGGCCGTCACCACATCGGACGATCCTCCGCCGGCAGGCGGCGACCCGGATGCGGCCAGCATCGATGGATTGCGTGCCGACATAGCGCGCCTCCAGGAATTACTGGCGGCGGTAAGCCTGCGCCTGGGCGACATGACCCGTTACCTCGCCATCGAACTCGAACGGACGGGTGTCGAGGATCGCGAGGGCCGCGCGCTCGACGCCAGCGTTCGCGAGGAAATGCGCGCGCTGGGCGAGACGACGCTCGCCGCCGCGGACCTGGGCAGCCTGCAGGCCGAGGTCGCCGCGCGTCTCTCCCTCATCGACCGCCATTTCCGTGAATACCGCGAACGCGAGGATGCGCGCCTCGCCGCCTATCGCGATCGTGCCGAGCGCATGCGCGACCGGGTGGAGGAACTGGAAAACCAGGCGACCTCGCTACAGGACTCGCTGCGCCGCGAACACGAGCTGGCCTTGACCGACGGGTTGACCAGCCTGCCGAACCGCCTGGCCTACGAGCGGCGCGTGGCCGAGGTGGAGCGTGAGATCCGCGAACGAGGCGGTGCCGCCTGCCTCGGCGCCTTCGATATCGATCATTTCAAGGGCATCAACGATACCTACGGCCATGGTGCAGGCGATGCGGTGCTGCGAATCGTGGGGCAGACCCTGGCGCGCGAACTGGAAGGACGTGCGTTCGTCGCCCGCTATGGAGGCGAGGAATTCGTCGTGGTCTTCGCCGGCATGGACACGGACGAGGCGTGGGAACTCTCGCTCGCTTTATGCGCCACGGTGGAGAAGCTGGCGTTCCATGCCAGTTCCAGGCCCGTGACGGTCACCATGTCCGGCGGGATTACCCGCTTCGGCGTCGACGACACCTCGGCGGCGGCCTTCGACCGCGCCGACCGCGCGTTGTACGCGGCGAAGCGGGCGGGCCGGAACCGCTGCGTCCTGCTCTAGTCGCGCCTTTCACCGGCGCTGGATGCGGCAACGCGTCATAATGGTCCACCTCCGGTTCGCAAAGGGGTGACGCCACCCATGGAAGCCACGACAGACAGCCGCCCTTCCACGGGGGCCGCCGCCCGGCCCGAGGCGATAGTCGAGCGGGGCGATATCCGCTTCACCGTGCTGACACCGCGGCTCGTCCGCCTGGAGTGGAGCGCCGAGGGACGCTTCCGCGATGGGCGCACCCAGGTGGTCGTGCATCGTGCGCTCGACGTGCCGCCGTTCGGGCTGGCCGAGGACGATCGGTTCATCGAGATCGACACCGGCATGTTGCGGCTGCGCTACGAGAAGGGGACCGGCCGCTTCGCCGCCGGCAACCTGGCGGTCCTGGTTCGTCGCGAGAACGGGCCGGTCACCTGGAACCCGGGCGATGCGCAGAAGGCCAACCTCGGTGGAACCTATCGCACGCTCGACCGCTACGACGGCGATACCTGGCAGGACGGCAGCACCTTGCCGCTGGAAGACGGGCTGATCGCACGCGATGGCTGGCACGTCGTCGACGACACCGAGGGTTTCGGCCTGGACGACGACGGTTGGGTGGAGGATCGCCCTCCGGGCGATCGCCAGGACCTGTATTTCTTCGGCTACGGCCACGATTACCGCGCCGCGCTCGCGGATTTCGCGGCGATCGCCGGTCCGCAACCGATCCCGCCGCGTTTCGTCTTCGGCTACTGGTGGTCGCGCTACTGGAACTATTCCGACGAAGAACTGCGCACGCTCGGCGCGCGTTTCGAAAAGGAACGCATACCGCTCGACGTGCTCGTGCTGGACATGGACTGGCACACCACGCCCGGCCTTTCGCTGCGTCCCGGGCATGAGCAAAAGGATGTCTTCGGCGAGGCGTCGGGTTGGACCGGCTACACCTTCAATCGCAGCCTGTTCCCGGAACCCGGGGCCTTCATGCGCTGGGCCCATGGACAGAACCTGCGCGTGACGCTCAACCTGCACCCCGCGTCGGGTGTCATGCCGCACGAGGAAAACTACGAAGCGATGGCGAAGGCCTTGTCGTGGGACACCTCCACCCAGGCGCCCATTCCGTTCGAGGGCACCTCGCAGCCATACATGCGCGCCCTGTTCGACACGATCCTGAAACCGCTGGAGGCGCAGGGCGTGGATTTCTGGTGGCTGGACTGGCAACAGTGGCCCGAATCGAAGGCACACCCCGGCTTGTCGAACACCTGGTGGCTCAACCATGCGTTCTTCACCGAGATGCAGCGCGACGGCGATCGCCGCGGCCTGATCTACCACCGCTGGGGTGGCCTGGGTAACCACCGTTACCCGATCGGGTTCTCCGGTGACAGCGTCATTTCCTGGACATCGCTCGCCTACCAGCCCCATTTCACGGCGATGGCGTCCAACGTGCTCTATGGGTACTGGAGCCACGATATCGGCGGGCACACCTTCCACAAGCACATCCCGCGACCGGAACGGCACCTCGAGCCGGAACTCTATGCACGCTGGATGCAACTGGGGGTGTTCAGCCCCGTCCTGCGCACGCATTCGGCGAAGGAAGCGAGCCTGCACAAGGAGCCCTGGCATTTCGGGCCGCCCTATGGCGATGCGATCTTCGCGGCGATCCGCCTGCGTTACCAGCTCGCGCCGTACATCTACGCCGCCGCGCGACAAGCCTACGACACCGGCGTGTCGATCGTCCGGCCCATGTACTACCACTGGCCGGAGCACGAGGAAGCCTATGCGCATCCTGGGCAGTACATGTTCGGCAACGACATCCTCGTGGCACCCGTGACCACGCCGGCCGGCGCCGACGGCACCGCGCCGTTCCCGGTCTGGCTCCCGCCGGGCAAGTGGTACAGCCGCGATGGCGCGGAAGCCTTCGACGGAGGCGGGATGGTGGAGCGTTCGTACACGCTGGAGGAAATCCCGATCTTCGTGCGTCCGGGCAGCGTCGTCCCGCTTTACCCGGAAGGCATGCGCGACCTTGCCAACCTTCCCGATGCGCTGATCCTGCAGGTTTTCCCCGGTGCCCAGGGTACCACCGAGCTCTACGACGACGACGGCACGAGCCAGGGTTACCAGCGCGGTGAGTTCGCCCGCACCTGCGTGCGCAACCGGCATGGCGATCGTGCGCACCGGGTGCACATCGATCGCATGGAGGGGCGGTACGAGGGGCGCCCGGCGAAGCGCGCGTACGTGGTGGAGTTCCTCGATGCGGGCATACCCGAGTGTGTCGAGGTCAACGGCGAGGCGTTGCCTTATAGCGCGGAGCCGACGCCGCGCTCCTGGTTGTTCGACGCGGCGTGGCTGTGCATCCGGGTGGACCTGGGCCCGGTTTCCGTGGATGAAGCGCAGGACGTCGTGGCTCGCTTCGTACCCGAACACGCCGCCCCGGAAGGATTGCTGCACCGCATGCGCCGCGCCGCCGACGCGGTGCGGTACCTCAAGCAGGTGTGGGGCGATATCTCCGCGTTGCCCGACGATGTCGACCTCGCCGGCCAGGCGGCCCGCGTGTTGGCCTATGCGGTGGACGAAGGCGATGACGAGGGCAGGGCGGAGCGTTTCTCGGCGGCCGTGCGTGCGTTCGAAAAACGCTTCGCCGGGCTTGCTGCCGCCGTCGAGGCCACGCCGATCGACGATGCCTTCAAGCGCGCCTTCGCCGACCGGCTGGGACGCTGACCATTGCGCCGCTTTCTGGCCGTGCTCCTGGCCTTGCTCGCTTGCGCCGCGAACGCGCAGGCGCCGCTGCGGGTCGGCTCCAAGGCCGATAACGAAGGCGCGCTGCTTGGCCAGATCGTGTTGCAGGTGCTGCGCCACGAGGGCGTGCCCGTAGTGGACCATACGCAGCTGGGGCCGACCTCGATCGTCCGCCGCGCCTTGCTCAACGGTGACCTGGACATCTATCCGGAGTACACCGGCAATGCGGCGTTCTTCTTCCATCGCGAGGACGATCCGGCCTTCCGCGATGCGGGCAAGGCGTATGCGTTGGCCGCATCGATCGATCGCTCGGCGAACAAGCTCGTCTGGCTGGCGCCCGCGCCGGCCGACAATCATTGGGCCATCGGTGTTCGCGGCGACGTCGCCGCGCGCGAACGCCTGCGCACGCTGGACGATTTCGCGCGATGGGTGAACGGTGGCGGCGACGTGCTGCTCGCGGGTTCCGCGGAGTTCGTCGAAAGCGAGGCGGCGCTGCCCGCGTTCCAGGCGGCCTATGGCTTCAACCTGCGTGGCAGCCAGTTGCTGGTGCTTGCCGGCGGGGATACCTCGGCGACGATCAAGGCGGCGGCGGAGGGTACGTCCGGCGTGAATGCGAGCATGGTCTATTCCACCGACGGCGCGATCGCGGTGACGGGCCTGGTGGTGCTGGAGGACCCGAAGCACGTGGAGATGGTGTACCAGCCCGCGCCCGTCGTGCGCGAGGAAGCGCTGAAACGCTACCCATCGATGCGGCCCGCCTTGGAGGCCGCGTTCCGGCCACTGACCCTCGACGTGCTGCGCAAGCTCAACGCGCGCACGCAGATCGATGGCGAGGATGCCGCGACGGTGGCGGCGGATTACCTGCGTTCCCACGGACTGCTGAAATGAAGCGTCTGGAACCGCTCGCCGCGTTGCCGGTGCTCGTGCTTTCCGCGATCGGCCTGCTGGCGGCGGCGTTCGCGGCGTTCCTTCATGTCGCGCCGAACCGGTTGCTTGCCGGGCAGGCGTTCAACCCGCATCCCTGGCTGTGGATCGGCGCGTGGTCCGCGGTGATGGCCTGTGCCGTGTTCCAGGTTCCGCGACATCGCTTCGTCGCAGCCTCCATCGCGTGGCTCGCCGTGGTGGGCCTGCCGCTGCTCGCGGGACTCGATGCGCAGCGGGTCCTCGTCCATGCCGCTCCGTCGACCCGCGTGCAGCTCGGTGCCGGCTTCTGGCTCATGTGGCTAGCCGCCGCCCTTCTGCTGCTCGACCGCCTGCGCGGCCTGCGCATTGGCGTACAGGTAGCCGCGTGGCTTGCTGCGTTGGCACTCATCCTGGGCCAGGGCGTCATCGGCGTGCTCGACGGGCTCGCCCTGTTGCGCGAATGGCACGCGCAGCGCGCACCTTTCGCCGAGGCATTGGCCGGTCACTTGCGCTTGAGCGCGATAACCCTGGTGCTGGCCTTGCTGGTCGGCGCGCCCTTGGGATGGTGGGTCTGGCGCCGGCGACGGAGCGATGGCGTGCTCGTCAGCGTGCTCGCCTTCCTTCAGACGGTGCCGTCTCTCGCGTTGTTCGCTCTGTTGATCGGACCGTTCGCATGGCTGGCGCGCGCGTGGCCCGCGCTCGGTTCGCTGGGTTTCGGTGGTACGGGTGCGGCACCCGCGGTATTCGCCTTGCTGCTGTATGCCTTGCTGCCCGTGGTCCGCTATACCGCCGCCGGGCTGGACGCCGTGCCCGCCGATGCACGCGAGGCGGCCCGTGGACTCGGCATGAGCCGTGCGCAGTTGCTCCTTCGCGTGCAACTGCCGCTTGGCTGGCCGGTATTGCTTGCCGGCCTGCGCGTCGTCGCGGTTCAAACGATCGGCCTTGCCGCCGTCGCCGCCCTGATCGGTGCCGGGGGGCTCGGCCGCTTCGTCTTCCTCGGCATAGGGCAGGGGGCGACCGACATGGTGCTGCTCGGTACGCTGGCCATCCTTGTCCTGGCCCTGGCCGTGGATCTCGTCTTTCAGGGCCTGCTCGCCCTCACGGAGCGTCACGCATGATCGAGTTCGAGCACGTCTGCAAGCGCTTCGGCGACCATGTGGTGATCGACGATCTCTCCCTGCGCATCGCCGATGGCGAATTCTTCGTCCTGGTCGGGCCGTCCGGATCGGGCAAGTCGACGCTGCTGCGCACGGTGAATCGACTGATCCACGTCGACGCGGGCACGGTGCGCGTCGACGGCGAGGATGTCGCGACGCGTGACGTGGAAACACTGCGTCGTGGCATCGGCTACGCCATCCAGTCGGTCGGCCTGTTTCCCCACCGCACCGTGGCCGAGAACATCGCGACGGTGCCGCGCCTTCTCCATTGGCCCGAGGACGCGGTCCGTGCGCGCGTGGCCGAGTTGATCGACATGCTCCGGCTGGACGAGCCGGGTATCGCCGATCGGTATCCGCACACCTTGTCGGGCGGCCAGCAGCAGCGCGTGGGCGTGGCGCGCGCACTGGCCGCGCGCCCACGCATCGTGCTGATGGACGAGCCGTTCGGCGCGCTGGACCCGCTGACGCGTGAGTCTTTGCAGACCAGCCTCAAGGCGATCCAGCGCGAAACGGCCACCACGATCCTGTTCGTCACCCATGACATGGACGAGGCCTTCGGCCTGGGCGACCGGGTGGGCCTCATGCTGGGCGGGAAGCTGATCCAGGTCGGCGCGCCGCTCGCTTTCCTTCGCCATCCGGCGGACGAGCGCGTGCGGGATTTCGTCGGCGGCACGCGTGCGCGTTTGCGTGAACTGGCGGTGCGCACCGTGCGCGACAGCATGCGTGGCGGCGAACACGCGGAGGGCGAGCCGGTCGACGCGGCGGCATCGTTGCAGGACGCCCTGGGTGCCATGCTGGCGCAGGGTCGCGACCGCCTGCCCGTGCGCGATGGCATCGAGCATGTCGGTGCCATCGTGCTGGCCGACCTCGTGTTGCGTCCATGAAGCTGGCCGTGACCCTGGCCGTGCTGGTCGCGCTCTTGCTGGCGCTGCCGCATGCGGCGCCGCTCTTCCATGCATGGCAACCATCGCTTCCTCATCCGTTGTACACGCGCACGTCTTTCCTTGCGCTGACGCTTGCCCACCTCTCGCTCGTGCTCGCGGCGACGCTCGCCGCGGTGGCTATCGGCCTGTCACTCGGCATCCTCGCCACGCGCCCGCTCGGCCGCTCGTTGCTGCCGACGGTTCGCGCGGTGGCGGTGATCGGACAGACGTTCCCGCCGGTGGCCGTGTTGGCGATCGCCGTGCCGCTGCTCGGTTTCGGTGCCGCGCCGACGTTGTTCGCACTGGTGTTGTATGGCGTGTTGCCGGTGCTGGGGCAGGCCGTGGCGGGCCTTGACCAGGTGCCGGCGGCGGCGTTGCACGCGGCCGATGGCATGGGCTATGGCCGCTGGCGCCGCCTGCGCGATGTGGAGTTGCCGCTGGCGGCGGGGCCGATCATGGCGGGCATCCGTCTTTCGGCCATCGTCAGCGTCGGCACGGCGACGATCGGTTCGGCGGTCGGCGCCACGACGCTCGGTTCACCGATCGTCGAGGGGCTGGTGGGGAACAATCCGGCTTACGTGGTGCAGGGCGCCTTGCTGGTGGGCGTGCTGGCGTTGACGGTGGATGCGGCGCTGGCCGCGGTGGAGAGGCGCGTGCGGCGCTCGGATCGCCGCTGAAGCGGCTCCCACACAAGCGCCCGAATCAGGATGGCCGACCGTGTGGGAGCCGCTTCATTGTGGGAGCCGCTTCAGCGGCGATGGCGTCACCAGATCCTCACCCGCTGCTTCGGGTCGAGGTACAGCTTCTGCCCGGGCTTCGGCTGGAACGCGTCGTACCAGGGATCGAGGTTGCGCACCGTCTGCGCGCGGAATTCACCCGGCGCATGGCCGTCGCCGATGACCTGCTGGCGCAACGCCGCGTCGCGGGTCTTGGTGCGCCAGGACTGCGCGAAGGCGAGGAAGAAGCGCTGGTCACCGGTCAGGCCGTCGATCACCGGCGCGGGCTTGCCGCCAAGGCTCTCCTTGTACGCGGCGTAGGCGATCGCCAGGCCGGCCACGTCCGCGATGTTTTCGCCCAGCGTCTGCTGGCCGTTGATGTGCAAGCCAGGCAGCGGCTCGTACTGGTTGAACTGCTCGACCAGGCGCTGGCCGGCTTCCTTGAAGTGCTTCTCATCGGCGGCGGTCCACCAGTTGGCGAGCCGGCCCTGGGCATCGAACTCCGCGCCCGTATTGTCGAAGCTGTGGCTGATCTCGTGCCCGATCACCGCGCCGATGGAGCCGTAGTTGGAAGCCGGGTCGGCCTTCGGATCGAAGAACGGCGCCTCGAGGATCGCGGCGGGGAAGTTCAGCGCGTTCTGCAACGGCAGGTTCACCGCGTTGACGGTCTGCGGCGTCATCCACCATTCGTCGCGGTCCACCGGCTTGCCCAGCTTGGCGACCTGGTGGTGGTACTCGGCGAGTTCCGCGCGGGCATGGTTGCCGAGCGCGTCGTCGGGACGGACTTCCAGCTTCGAGTAATCGCGCCAGGTGTCGGGATAGCCGACGCCCACCTTGATGGTGGCGATCTTCGCCTTGGCCTTCTGCTTCGTGGCGGCAGACATCCAGTCGAGCGTGTCCACGCGCGCGTCGAACGCCTTGAGGATGTTCTTCACCATGTCCTGCACTTCCGCGCGCGACGACGCCGGGAAGTACTGCTTCACGTAGAGCTGCCCCATCGCGTCGCCGAGGTCGGTGTTGACGCGGCCGAGGCCGCGCTTCCAGCGGTCGCGCTGCTTCGGCGTACCGGAGAGGGTCTTGCCGTAGAAGTCGAAGGCGAGGTCGTCGTAGGCCTTCGGCAGCAGGCCGGAGGCGTTTTCATTGAGGGTGTGAAAGCGTAGCCAGGCCTTCCACGTGTCCAGCGGCTCGCTGGCGACCAGGGCGGCGAATTTCGTCACCGTGGATGGCTGCCAGACGATGAAGGTGGGCTGATCGTCGAGGCCCGCGGCCTTGAACCAGGCGTTCCAGTCGATACCCGGCGCCTTGCTCGTGAAGCTCGTGCGCGGCCAGGGATTGTTCGCCTTATGGATGTCTTCGCTCTCGACGATGGACAGCTGGGCCTGGGCGATCTTCGTTTCGAGGGCGACGATGGCCTTCGCCTTGCCGGCGGCATCGGGCGTGCCCGCCTGCGCGAGCAGGGCCTGGACATAGGCGGCGTATTTCTCGCGCGTCTCGACCATGTCCTTGTCGTTCTTCAGGTAATAGTCGCGGTTGGGCATGCCCAGGCCGCCCTGCAACAGGTAGGGCACGTTCTTCGAGGGGTCCTCGAGGCCCTGGGCGACGAACAGGCCGAGCAGGTGCTCCGTGTCGAGGTTGGTCGCGTTGATCGGGTCGACGTCGGCGCGCAACTGCGCGCCGAGCGCCGTCGAGAGCTGCGTCTTGTCCTTGATCGCATCGATCCGGGCCAGGGCCGGTGCGAGCGGTTCGAGGCCGGCCTTTTCGATGGCCGCCTCGTCCATATAGGCCTTGTAGTAGTCGGCGATGAGGCGCTCGTTGCTCCCCGGGGCCGCCTTGCCGTCGCCGGCCGCCTTGAGCAGGTCCGCGTTGCGCTTCTCGGCTTTCTGGAACACCTCCAGGAAGATGCCGGTGCTGGCCCTGTCGGCCGGAATGACCGCGGTCTTCTTCCAGTTGCCATTGGCATATCCGTCGAAATCGTCGCCAGGCTGCACCGAGCGGTCGATGCCTTTGAGATCGATGCCCGAGGGCTGCCCGGCGGCGAGCGCGCCGGTGGAAGCGAGGCCGCAGGCGATCGAGGCGGCGAGGATCCGGTGGATGGTGGCCATGGAAGGGTCCTTGCTGGTGGGGCGCCCACGATAGTCCTCGCCGTGGCACTTGTGTCCATGACCGATGGACTAGGCGCAAGGCCACCCGCCGGGCCCACAAAGCACCCCGGGGGATGTGCCCTAATGATCGTCCGGCTTCGCAACGAGGCCGGTATCGGGGCGGGCCGCGGGTCGCCCGGGCCCGCCCGACCATCATTGGCAGCAGATCTTTAGGGAGATCTATATGAACGCACGTTTCGAACTGACCGGCTCGCAGACCGAGATCGCCAGCTATCCGCTCTGGGCGCAGGACATGGTTTCGTCCTGCGAGGACGCCCGGCGGGGGATCGTCAGCCATGAGATGTGGACGGCCATGTGCGCCGCCACCCTCGACCCGCAGACCACGCGCAACTTCATGGTCGGCGTCTGGCCGGTGATCGAGCGCTTCCCGGGCTACATGTCGCACAGCCTGTTGAAGACCCGTTATGGCCGCAGCCCGGGCGACGACCTCGCCCGGCGCTGGCTGGTCCGCAACATCCGGGTGGAGCAGAACCACGCCGAGTACTGGCTGAACTGGGCCGAGAGCGCGGGGGTGTCGCGCGAGGACGTGCTGGGAGCCGAGCCGCCCAAGGGCTCCCAGGCCCTGGCCGACTGGTGCGAGGAGGTTTCCCGCAACGACTCGCTGGCCGCGGGCATCGCCGCGACCAACTATGCGGTGGAGGGGGCGACCGGGGATTGGTCGCAGCTTGTCTACGAAAGCAAGGCTTATGCCGAAAGCTTGCCGATTTCCGGCCGAAAAGCCGGGCTTCGCTGGCTTCAGCTTCACGCCGCCTATGACGATACCCATCCGTGGGAGGCACTGGAAATCGTCTGCACGCTGCTGGGAAGCAACCCTCCGGTGGACCAGGTCGAGCACATCAAAGAGTGTGTTCGCCGTAGTTATGTCTGCATGAGCATCACGCTGGACCGTTGCATGGACGCGGTCGGCTCGATCCGCAAGTGGAACGAGGCGGCGGCGTAACTCGCAAGTTGGGCGTCATGTGGAGCACTATCACGTCCGGTTGAGGAACAAGGGGAATCCATGCGCCGCCTCGAGGCCAGTCACCAGCAGCTTCTGTCCAGGCGCCTCAGGCCGCTGGCCTATGCCTTGGTGGCGGTCGTCGGCCTCATCCTCACCCTGACGTGGGTCGCGCTCCAGACCCAGGTGACCCTCGCCGGTTTCCTCAACGGCGAGAGTCTCTGGTCCAAGGCGCAGAAGCAGTCGGTCATCGACCTGGACGCCTATGCGGCCCACGGCCGTCCGGCGGACCTGGCCGGGTTCCGGCGGAATTACGCCGTGCTCATGTCCGATCGCTGGGCGCGCGATGCGATCGCCAGCGGCGACTTCTCCCATGCGGACGTCAACGACGCCTTCGCCAGGGGCGGGGTCATTCCCGAGGCCATCCCCGGGATGGTCTTCATCTTCCAGTATTTCGACGGCATGCCTTACGTGCGCGAGGCCGTGGCGGAGTGGCGTTCTGTGGACGGCAGCCTCGCCGACCTCGAGGACACCGCCGACCGTCTCGAAAAGGGTTATGGCGCCGGCGCGTTGCAACCGGGCGACATCGTCGCCGAGCGGGCGCGGATCGCTGCGCTCAACAACTACATCGAACCCCGCGCCAAGGCGTTTTCGCTCTACATCGCCAACGGCGCCTCGTGGCTGGGCCGGGTGTTGTTCTTCACCGTGCTCGGCGTGGCCGCCCTGGCCTCGTTGCTGTGGCTGCGCATGGCCGGACGCATCCTCGCCGGGATTCGCGGTACCGAGGAGCGTTACAGCCTTCTCTTCGACAGTGCGGCCGATGCCATTTTCATGGTCGACGAGGAAACCGGACGTATCCTCGACGCCAACCGCCGCGCGGCCTCGTGGCTGGGCAGTTCGCGCGAGGAATTGACCGGGATAGAGCTGGCCGCCTTGTTCGTGGACGGTTCTCCGAATACCGGCATGGGCAGCCTGCGCAATCCCGATGGCAGCCTGCGGCCGGTCGAGACACAGAGCAGCCTCGTGGTCTGGGGCGCCCGGCGGGTCTCGCAGGCCATCGTGCGCGACATTTCGGACCGCGTGGCCATGGAGCAGGAGCGCAAGATCGCCTCCGAGGCGCTGGCCAGTATCGCGGAGGGCGTGATCATCGCGGACGCCGACCGCAGGGTGACCACCGCCAACGCGGCGCATACGAAGCTCACCGGGTTCCCGGTGCAGGCGCTGCGCCGTACCCGCTTCGACATCACGCGGACGCTTCCGGACGGCCGTCCGTTGCCCCAGTCGTTGTGGGACGACATCGCGGCGGGCGACAACTGGGTGGGCGAAGTGGAAAGCCGCCGCGCCGACGGCAGCACCTATCCGGAACTGATGAGCATCAGCACCATCCGCGACCGTGACGGGCGCCCGCAGCACTACGTGGCGGTGGTATCGGACATCACCGCGCGCAAGGCCGACCGGCAGCGCCTGCAGCACCTGGCCACGCACGATCCGCTCACCGGCCTGGTCACCCGCTCGGAATTCGAGCGCCGCTGTGCCGAGGCGATCACCCGTGCGGCGCACGAGCGAGGCGCGGTGGCGGTGTTGTTCGTCGACCTCGACGCTTTCAAGGTGGTGAACGACAGTTACAGCCACGCCACGGGCGACGCCCTGCTGATGCGCGTGGCCGAGCGTATACGCGCCCAGCTTTCGCCGCACGACGTGGCGGGCCGCATCGGTGGCGATGAATTCACCGTGCTGCTCGCCGACCTGCGCTCGCGCGAGGAAGCGCTGGTGGTGGCGGAGACGATGCTCGCCGCGCTGGCGCGTCCCTTCGACCTGGGCGACTACGAACTCTACGTCAGCGCCAGCATCGGCATCGCGGGGTATCCGCTCGATGGCAACGACGCGGTCACCCTGATCGCCAACGCCGACGCGGCCATGTATGTGGCCAAGACCGAAGAGCGCAACGCGCTGCGTTTCTATACGCCGAAGATGCACGCGGACGCGCGGCGCCGCCTCAAGCTCGCCTCGGAACTGCGCCAGGCGCTGATCCGCAACGAGTTCTATCTCGTCTACCAGCCCAGCATCGAGATGAAGAGCGGGCGCATCGTGGCCGTCGAGGCCCTGATCCGCTGGCGTCACCCGGAACGCGGCAACGTCGCGCCGGACGAATTCATCCCGATCGCGGAAAGCCTCGGCCTGATCCGCCAGATCGACCAGTGGGTGCTCGAGACGGCCTGTCGACAGTTGTTGCAATGGGACGAGGCGCGCCTGCCTCCCCTGCGCATGGCGGTCAATGTGTCGGCGGGCTCGTTCGGCCACCCGGATTTCCTGCAAGGCGTCTGCCAGGCATTGCAGGAGATCGGCATCCCGCCGAAGCGCCTGCTCGTCGAACTGACCGAAAGCGCCATCCTGCGCCTGGGTGAGGATACCGAGCGGGCCATGCTCGCCCTGCACAACCTTGGCGTGGCCGTGGCCATCGACGATTTCGGAACCGGCTATTCGTCCCTGGCTTACCTGAAGCTCCCGGCGGTGGCTTACCTGAAGATCGACCGCTCCTTCGTCACCGGGTTGCCGATGAACGCGAACGACGTCGCGATCACCGAGGCGATGGTGGCGATCGCGCGCAGCCTCGAACTGCACACGATCGCCGAAGGCATCGAGACCGAAGGCCAGCACGAATTCCTGCTCCGCGCCGGCTGCCAGGAAGGGCAGGGCTTCCTGTACTCCCGTCCGCTGCCGCCGGACGAGATCGAGCGCCTGCTGGCGCCGAGGACCACGGGCAGCAAGCGCCTGTCGCTGGTTCCGCCCAAGCGCGCCTAGCAAGGGGGGCCCTGCCGTAGGGCAGGCCGTGCCAAGAAGGGCTCACCTCTTCGAATCAGAATGTCCAACCCCATATATGCGGTCACGTACCCGCGCCAAGGATCCATCGTGTCCACCCACGACCCCATCGTCTTCCTGTTCGACGTCGACAACACCCTGATCGACAACGATCGTTTCAGCGCGGACCTCCGCGCCCGGCTGGAGCGCGATTTCGGCGCCGAAGGCCGCACCCGCTATGAAGCCATCGACAAGGACA
Source organism: Luteibacter sp. RCC_6_2 (assembly GCF_041360655.1). Lineage (NCBI taxonomy): Bacteria > Pseudomonadati > Pseudomonadota > Gammaproteobacteria > Lysobacterales > Rhodanobacteraceae > Luteibacter > Luteibacter sp. RCC_6_2. The sequence continues at coordinate 199,959 of NZ_JBFUPQ010000004.1, forward strand.
TTCGCAGCCAGGTCGGTTACGCCGACTATCTGGGTGCGTTGCAGCGCCTGCGCGGACAGGCCAGCAGCCCCGAGTTCATGGGCATGTCGTTCTTCCTGCTCGATTACCCTTTCGACGAGCGCCGGTTCCCGGGCGTGCTGGAAGCCATCGCGCATCTGCGCACGATCGGCCGGCCGGTGATCATGTCCGACGGCGACACCGTGTTCCAACCGCGCAAGATTCGCCGCGCGGGCCTCTGGGACGCGTTCCAGGGCGACGTGCTGATCTACGTGCACAAGGAAGACATGCTCGACGACATGCGCCGGCGTTATCCGGCGGACCACTACGTGATGGTGGACGACAAGCCGCGCATCCTCGTCGCGTTGAAGAAGCTGCTTGGCGACAAGGTCACCACGGTGTTCGTGAAGCAGGGCCATTACGCGGCCGCCGCGGGCAAGGAACTGGAAGAGACCCCACCGGACATCACGATCGATACCGTCGCGGAGCTGGCGACGATGCGCCGCGAGGATTTCCTGGCGGCGGCCTGACCGGCCGCCATCGCCGCTGAAGCGGCTCCCACAGTCGCAACCCGCTCCCACAGTGTGAGATCTGCTTTGTGTGGGAGCCGCTTCAGCGGCGATGCCTTACAGGTGGGAAGCCGACCCTGTCGGCGATTCAGGCATCGAAAGCCCCCCGCACCCATTCCACGCCATCGCCTTCGAACGCCAGCACGTCGAACCGGCAAGGCCTCCGCGCATCATGCGGATGCCACGCGATCCACAAGTGCGCCGCGCTGACCAGCTTGCGCCGCTTGGCTGCCGTCACCGATCCCAGCGCACCGCCGAAGGCGCCATTGCACCGGTAGCGCACCTCGACGAACACGACGGTTTCACCCTCGCGCATCACGAGGTCGATCTCGCCATGCCGACAGAGGAAGTTGGCGCGGACGAGGCGCAGTCCCCGTTCTTCGAGAAACGCCCGGGCCGCGCTTTCGAAACGGTCGCCGGTGGCGCGGCGCGGGGTGGTTTTCTTGGTTGCCGTCACGCGAACTCCCTGTTCGCGCCGGCGGGGATCAGCCCCCGCCGCTTTCGACGTCGGGAGCCGTGGCCGGCGCTTCGAGTTCGAGGCTACCCGCGACGGGGCGTGCCACGCCGTCGGCGAAGCGCGCCCAGATGAGTACGCGGCGCACGCGGCCGAACTCGTCCGCGACCAGCTGGCCGGTCGCGCCGGGCAGATAGCTGCCCGGATGGCCGCGCATCCAGTCGATGTAGGGCACCAGGCCCCAGGCATCCATGCCGAAGGCGAACAGCCGTGCCGTCACGCCCTTGGTCGCCGGCAGCGCGTTGTTGAGGTCGGTGCGCCGCGGCAGGCCCGGCTGCGCATCGAACAACCAGGGTGCGTCGCAGAATTCCACGCCTTCGAGGTCGCGGTCCGCGGTCGCGTCGTCACCACCCGCGTAGACGTGCGACGTGGCGAAGACTGGAAGCGTGTTCTTCGCCAGGCGCAGCTGGGGCAGTAGCAGGCGTGCCTGCTGTGGCTTCATGCTGATGAAGACGCCGCTGGTGGCGGGGTCCTGCCCGACCGGCTCGGACAGCTGCGAGGCGAAGTCGATGCTTCCCGAATCGAGCGTGACCTGGCTGGCCAGCGTGCCACCGCGCGCCTGCCATTCGGCCTTGAACGCGTTGCCCGCACGGCGGGCGAAATCGTCGGTGGACACGATCACCGTGGCCGTGCGCATGCCCCTGTCGGCCATGTGGTCGGCCACCTGCGCGCCTTCGGTTTCCGGCAGCAAGCCGAACTCGTTGGCACCCGCGGGCGGCAGGTTCTTGTTGTCGTTGGGGTAGTTCAGCGTGAGCATCGGCGCGGGCAGGGCGCCCTTGGCGAAGATCGCCGACACGCCGTCGCGATTGAGCGGGCCGACGACGAAGCGGGCGCCTTCCGCCACGGCTTTGTCGTAAGCGGCGACCGCGTGCTGGGCATCGTTGCCGGAATCGTAGACGGCCACTTCCGGACGGGGCGCGTCGTTGTGGGCCGCTTCGATGTAGTTGGTGAAGAACCCGTCGCGAATGGCGGCGCCCGCACCGGCCAGCGGGCCGGACAGGGGCAGCAGCAGCGCGACCTTGGTCGGCACCTTGTATCCCTCGCGGACGCCCTTGTCGCCGGTGACCGTGCCGACGGCCTGGTCGAGCACGGCGGGCGAACGAGTCACGCTGCCGAGTTGGGCCTGGCCTTCCGTCACCCAGGGTTTCATCGGATCGTTCGCCGGAAGGGCTCCGCCGCGTTCGGCGAGCGCTTGCGCACCGAGGCCCATGAGCTGGGTGAGGATTTCCTTGCGATTCTGCTCGCGGTCGATGCCGCGCAACTGGCCGTCCAGTTCGACCCGGGTCTGCGCGGCGCTCCATGGATCGCCGGCGGCGGCCTGGGCGCGGGCGCGCAGTTCGGCGAGGCGCTGGTCGATCTGCGGCGACACACGCGACGACGGTTTTCCGGTGAGGGAGAGCGCGGTCTTCGCGTCGTTGTTCTTCAGGGCCACTTCGGCGCGCAACGCGTCGAGGCGCAAGGCGTCCTCGCCTTCGAGGCGGGAGCGGCGAATGTCGGCGACGATGGGAGCCGCGCGGTCAAGCGCCCCTTCCTGCCGGTACGACTCCGCGGCGAGCAGCTTGTAATAGTCGCGGTGGTCGCTGTCCTGCGTGGACAGGGCGAGGTACGCCTGCGCGGCCTGGTCGAACTGGCCCTTGATGTAGAGCGCCTGCGCCGCCTGGGTGGCCTCACCCGAAGGGGCGGCACCGTGCTGGACCCCGCCCTGGGTCACGCAGCCGGCGAGGCCGGCGGAAAGCAGGAGGACGAGGGTGGTGGCGCGGATCGATCGCATCGCAACGGATTCCTTGACTGCACGAAGGCGCCCTCCGGCGCCGAAACGACCGGATCATAGCCCATCGCTCCGCGAGGCCGTTGTGAGCCGGCCCGTGCTTGCACCGATCCAGCCCCGGCCGACCCCGATCCGGCCCGCCCGCTTCCGGCCGGTCCCGGTGGGAGCCGACCCTGCCGATCAAGTCCCGTAAAGCGCCTTGCGCGGCGCACCGGTGATCGCGGCCGCCAGCTTCGCCGCCTTGGCCGGCGGCAACTCGTCCTTGAGGATCGCGAACACACGCAGGCCCTCGGCCAGACGCTCGTCCTCGCCGGCTTCGCGGCCGGCGACCATCACCACGAACTCCCCGCGCTGCTGGTTCGGATCGGCGGCCACGCGCTCGACCAGGGTGGCGAGCGGGCCATCGAGCACGGTTTCGAACATCTTGGTGAGTTCGCGCGCGACGACCGCCTCGCGTTCGACCCCGAAGATATCGCGCATGTCCTGCAAGGATTCGAGGATGCGATGGGAGGACTCGTAGAAAATCACCGTGCGTGTTTCGCCGGCCAACTCGCCCAGCCGCGCGCGGCGGGCCCCGGCCTTGGCGGGCAGGAAGCCCTCGAAGACGAAGCGGTCGCTGGGCAGTCCGGCGACGGAAAGCGCCGCGACGACCGCGCTCGGTCCCGGAACCGGACTGACCTTCAGCCCCGCCGCCCGTGCGGCGCGGACGAAGCGGAAGCCGGGATCGCTGATCAGCGGCGTGCCCGCGTCGGAGACGAGTGCGATGTCGTCGCCGCCGAGCATGCGCTCCACGAGGCTGTCGACCGCCGTCCGCTCGTTGTGGTCGTGCAGCGCGACCAGGGGCGTGTCGATGCCCAGGTGCTGGAGCAGAGGGCGCGTGTGCCGTGTGTCCTCCGCCGCGATGACCTTCACCCGGCGCAGCGTGTCGATGGCGCGCGCACCGATGTCGTCGCGATGGCCGATCGGCGTGGCGACGACATGCAACGTGCCGGGGCGTGGTGATGACATCGAAGGGTCCGCTGGATGGGGCGGATCATTCTACGTGCAGGCGCCGCTTCTGCCGTACAATCGGAGGTGGAGTCGGCCGGACAGTCGCGTCGCGCCTTCGGGCGTATCGAGGAAAGTCCGGGCTCCATAGGGCAGGGTGCCAGGTAACTCCTGGGCAGCGTGAGCTGACGGCCAGTGCAACAGAGAGCAGACCGCCGATGGCCCCGCGAGGGGATCAGGTAAGGGTGAAAGGGTGCGGTAAGAGCGCACCGCGTGCGGGGCTAACGCCGCACGGCACGGTAAACCCCACCCGGAGCAAGACCAAATAAGGGAACCATGACGCGGCCCGCGTCGTTCCCGGGTAGGTTGCTGGAGCCTGGCGGTGACGCCAGGCCGAGAAGAATGACTGTCACGTCGCAAGACGCACAGAACCCGGCTTACAGGCCGACTCCTTTTTCTTCCAGGCATCGCGGCGCCGTCCTCACAGACGGCGCCGCGGCGTTTCCAGGATGCCCCTGACCGTGGGAGCCGACTTGTCGGCGATCCCGCGGCAGCGGGCCAGGTCGAGGCGAGCACCCAATCGCCGCTGAAGCGGCTCCCACAACAGCATTGACTAGGCAGGGTAGGAACGAGCCTGTGGGATTAGGAATACACCTGTGGGAGCCGACCTTGTCGGCGATCCCGCGGCAGCGGGCCAGGTCGAGGCAAGCACCTCATCGCCGCTGAAGCGGCTTCTCACCACGGCATCGGTCCCACTACAGCATCGGTCCCACCACAGTATCGGGTGGGCCAGCTTCGATGAACGTGGAGTTCATGCGCGGCCGCCATTTCGCCTTTTGGCGACCGCTGGAACAGCGAGGCCTGTCACAAAAAACCTCACCGATTCAACCACCTTCCGCCCCTTCCTCAGAAACGGCTGGAAATTGGCATGAACGTGAGCTTTCTCCTTGATTCACAAGAAAAAATTCCTTGACAGTCTCAGGACCCGAGACTATCGTGGGCCCCAGTGTCAAATCGTGGGATTTGGTGGGGCGGCCAACTAAAGATGTTTCAAGGTGAGACAGCCATCACGGTCGACGACAAGGGTCGTCTGACGATTCCGACCTCGTATCGGGATCTGGTGGCCGACGCCTGTGCGAATCGTCTGGTCGTTACCTACAACCCCTTCGAGACCGGCTGCCTCTGGATCTTTCCGTACGCGGAGTGGGAGCAGGTGCGTGACCAGGTCAACGCGCTGCCCAGCGTGAAGGCCGTCCACCGGGCGTTGCAGATGAAGCTGGTGGGTGCCGCGGCCATCGTCGAACCCGACGGAGCGGCCCGCATCCTCCTCCCTTCCAGCCAACGGTCGGCGGCAGGCATAGAGAAAAAAGCCGTGTTGCTCGGCATGGGCAAGAAGTTCGAGCTTTGGAGTGAACTGGCCCACCTCGCGAAGATCCGCCAGACGATCGGCGAGGACGACATCAGCGACGACATGGCGGAGCTGCGGTTGTGACGACGACGAACTAACTTTCGAGGTTTTTTGGTGGAACGGGAGCGGGATGTGGCAATGGCGGGGCGCGATGTGCACATCCCTGTGATGCTCGACGAAGTGCTGGAGGGCCTCGCCTTGCGCGAGAACGGGCGTTATCTGGACGGGACTTTCGGCCGCGGCGGTCACGCCCGGGCGATCCTCGGCCGTCTCTCCGACGCCGGCAGGCTCTTCCTCATGGACCGCGACCCGGCCGCCATCGCCGTGGCCGAAGCCGGCCTCGCCACCGATCCCCGTGTATCCCTGCGCCACGACAACTTCGCCACCATGGGCGACTGGTCCGCGCTGGAAGGCGGCCTCGACGGCATCCTGCTCGACCTGGGCGTGTCTTCGCCGCAGCTCGACGATGCCAGCCGTGGTTTCAGCTTCATGGCCGATGCGCCGCTGGACATGCGCATGGACACGACGCGTGGCGTGAGCGCGGCGGACTTCCTGGCCGATGCGGACGAGGCCGAGATCGCCCAGGTCCTGTGGACCTTCGGCGAGGAGCGCTTCAGCCGCCGCATCGCCAAGGCGATCGTCGAGCGCCGCGCCACCGATCCCATCACACGTACGGGCGAACTCGCCGAGCTTGTCGCGCGCTGCGTCGGCCGCCGCGAGCCCGGCAAGAATCCCGCCACGCGCACCTTCCAGGCGTTGCGTATCCGCGTGAACGCCGAACTCGAATCCGTCGAACGCGGTCTCGATGCCGCCCTCGAACTGCTCAACGTGGGCGGCCGCCTGGCGGTGATCAGCTTCCACTCGCTGGAAGACCGTACGGTGAAGCAGTTCATCCGTGGTCACGAGGGGCGTGTGCAGGGCAGCCGCCGCGGCCCGCCGGTCGAGGCGAAGACCGCCCGCCTGAAGCCCGTCGGCAAGGCCATCTTTCCTTCCGACGCCGAAGTGTCCGCGAACCCACGTTCGCGCTCCGCCGTGCTGCGCATCGCGGAGAAACTCGCATGAAGGCCTTCGGCGCCGCCTGCCTCTCGATCCTGCTGCTGGCGGTCATCGCCAGCGCGATCGGCGTGGTGTGGACGCGCCATGAGAGCCGCGTGCTGTTCGTCGAACTCTCGCGGCTGCAAAGCCAGAAAGACGACCTCGGCGTCGAATACGGCCGCCTAGAACTGGAACAGGCGACCTACGCCGAGCCCAGCCGCATCGATGCGGACGCCCGCGGCAAACTCGGCATGTTCACGCCGAAGCCGCAGGACATCCAGCTGGTGCGTCGATGAAGGCCCGTTACGGCAAACCTGTCGTTCCGAGCCGCCGCCGCGGCCAGGGGCCGAGCCCGCGCAAGCGCATGACGGTCATCGTCGCGCTGCTCTGCGTGGCCGTCTCGGGCCTGGTGGTGCGCGCGTTCGACCTGCAGGTGGTGCGCAAGCAGTTCTACCAGGACCAGGGCGATGCGCGTTTCCTGCGCGAGATGCCCATCGCCGTGTCGCGCGGCACCATCTTCGATCGCAATGGCGAGCCCCTGGCGGTATCCACGCCGGTGGCTTCGATCTGGGCGAACCCGCCGGAAGTGCTGGAGAACGAAGACCGTATCCCTGAGCTGGCCAAGGCGCTGCACGTCGACGCCGACGACCTGAAGCAGAAGATCGTGCAGCGCGCGGACAAGGAATTCATGTACATCGCGCGCCAGCTGCGTCCGGAGGACGCGCAGGCGATCGTGGACCTGAAGATCCCCGGCATCGCCGCGCAGCGCGAGTACCGTCGTTACTATCCGTCGGGCGCGGTGAACAGCCATATCCTCGGCTTCACCAACATCGACGACCACGGCCAGGAAGGCCTGGAACTGGCGTTCGACGAATGGCTGGCCGGCAAGCCGGGTGCGAAGCGCGTCATCCGCGACCGCATGGGTCATGTCGTCGAGGACGTGGAACTGGTGCGCGAGCCGCAGCCCGGCCGCGACCTCACCCTGTCGATCGACCGCCGCATCCAGTACCTCGCCTATAGCGCCTTGAAGGACGCGCTGGAGAAGAACAAGGCCGAGTCCGGTTCCATCGTCGTGATGGACGTGCATACGGGCGAAGTGCTCGGCATGGCCAACCTGCCTTCGTTCAATCCGAACGCGGTGCGCGGCAGCACGCCGTCGGAACGGCGCAACCGCGCCGTCACGGACGTGGTCGAGCCGGGTTCGACGATGAAGGCGTTCACCATGGCCGCGGCGCTCACCAGCGGCAAGTACACGCCGACCGCGCCGCTGATCGAGACCTCGCCTGGCACCTGGATGATGGGCGGCCACCCGGTGCGCGACACGCACAACTGGGGCACGCTCACACCCACGGGCGTGATCACGAAATCGTCCAACGTCGGTGCGGCCAAGATCGCGATGACACTGGACACCGATTTTCTCTACGGTGTCTACAAGTCGTTCGGGCTCGGCAACAGCACGGGCAGCGGTTTTCCTGGCGAAGCGGCGGGTTACCTGCCGGTGGGCCGTACCTGGAAGCCGATCGAGAAGTCGCGCCTGGCCTACGGCTACAACCTCAACGTCACGCCGTTGCAGCTGGCCACGGGCTATGCCGCCATCGCCAACGGCGGCGCATTGCGCTCGCCCAGCTTCATCAAGGGCGCGGACAACCCGCCGAACCAGATCGTCACCCCCGAGGTGGCGCACAACCTTGTTCGCATGCTCGAGACGGTGATGGCACCGGGAGGCACCGGTTATGGCTTCGCCTCCGTCGCCAACTACAGCGTCGCTGGCAAGACGGGCACCTCGCACAAGAATTCCGCGGGTGGTTACTACGCCAACAACTATATTTCGCTGTTCGTCGGCATGATTCCCGCGAGCGCGCCGCGCCTGGTGACCGTCGTCGTCATCAACGATCCGAAGGGCGGGCATTACTACGGTGGTTCCGTGGCCGGCCCGGCCTTCGCCCAGGTGATGGAAGGCGCCGTGCGCCTGCTCGACATCCCGCCGGACAACGTGGGCCGCTGGTACGCGGGCGGCCCGAGCCAGGGCGGGCTGATCGGCACCACCAATGCGCAGCCGCCCCAGGCGGACGAAAGCGCCGCCGAAGAGGTGGTGCCATGACGATGCGCCTCACTGACCTGCTCGACGGTTTCGCCGACGCTTCCAGCGCCGGCGACATCGACGTTTCGGGCCTCGCCCTGGATTCCCGCGAGATCGTCCGCGGCAACGCCTTCGTCGCATTGCGCGGCATGAAGGGCCACGGCATCGAGTTTGCCGCCAAGGCGGTCGGGCAGGGCGCGGTGGCGATCCTCGCCGAGCCTCCGTTCGACGCTGCCGACGGGGGCGTCCCGGTCATCACGGTCGACAAGCTGCGCGAGAAGGCCGGCCCCATCGCCGCGCGCTACTACGGCGACCCGTCTCGCGCGCTCGATGTCATCGGCGTGACGGGCACCAACGGCAAGACCTCCACCGTCCAGTTGATCGCGCAGGCGTTGGCCTTCCTCGGCCGAAAGCCGGCCACGGTCGGTACGCTGGGCGCGGGCTTGCACGGCGCGATCGCCGAGGGTGAGCGCACCACGCCGGATGCGATCCGCATGCAGGCGCTTCTCGGCGAGTTCCGCGACGCGGGCGCGACGCATGTCGCGATGGAAGTGTCCTCGCACGCGCTGGAGCAGGGCCGCGTGAACGCCATCGCCTTCGACGTGGCCGTGTTCACCAACCTCACGCGCGACCACCTCGACTACCACGGCACGATGGAAGCGTATGGTGCCGCCAAGGCCAAGCTGTTCGCTTTCGAAGGGCTGCGCAGCGCGGTCATCAACGTGGACGACCCGTTCGGAGCGAAGCTGGCCAAGGGCCTCGGCGAAGGCATCGCCAAATTGCGCGTGTCGATGGCGGGCGACAGCACGGAGAAGGACGCCGAGATCCGCGCGGACATCATCGTCACCTCGGCGAAGGGCCTGTCGTTCAACCTCAATACGCCATGGGGCATGCGCACCGTGCGCAGTGCGCTGCTCGGGCGTTTCAACGTCGCCAACCTGCTTTCGGTCGCCGCCGTGCTCGGCGCGCTGGGCGAGCCGTTCGACCGCATCCATGCGGCGCTCGAGGCGTTGCAACCGGTGAATGGCCGGATGAGCCGCCTCGGCGGCGACGGCCGCAAGCCGCTGGTGGTGGTGGATTACTCGCATACGCCCGACGCGCTGAAGCAGGCGCTGCTCGCCCTGCGCTCGCATACCAAGGGCAAGTTGATCTGCGTGTTCGGCGCCGGTGGCGATCGCGACCAGGGCAAGCGGCCGATCATGGCCGGCATCGCCGAGCGGCTCGCCGACGTGGTGATCGTGACCGATGACAATCCGCGCAGCGAGGACGGCGACGCCATCGTCGCGCAGATCGTGGCCGGCTTCGCCCATCCCGACACCGTCATGGTCGAGCGCGACCGTGCGCAGGCCATCGCCCTGGCGCTCGCCGACGCGAAGGCCGACGACGTCGTGCTGATCGCCGGCAAGGGCCACGAAACCTATCAGGAAGGTCCGGAGGGCAAGCGCCCCTTCGACGACCTCGCCGTCGCCCGCGAGGCGATGGAGACGAGCAAGAAAGGAGTCCGCGCATGATGCGCCTGTCCGCCGTCGCCCTCTGGACCCGCGGCCGCCTGCAAGGCGCCGACGCCGAGGTCAGCGGTTTTTCCATCGATACCCGTACCCTCCGCCCGGGCGACCTGTTCGTGGCCTTGCCGGGCGAGCGCGTCGACGGGCACGACTTCGTCGCCGCCGCGGCGGAGCATGGCGCCGTCGCCGCGCTGGTCACGCGTCCGGTCGACGCGCCGATTCCACAGGTGATCGTCGACGATACCCAGGCCGCGCTGGGCGACCTGGCCAGCGCCGTGCGTGCGCAGCGCGACGTGCGCGTGGTCGGCATCACCGGTTCCAACGGCAAGACCACGGTGAAGACGCTCACCGCGTCGATCCTGTCGCGCCATGGCCGCACCCATGTCAACGCCGGCAACTTCAACAACGAGATCGGCATGCCGCTGACCTTGCTGGCGATGCCGGAAGACACCCGCTACGCGGTGCTGGAAATGGGTGCGGGCAAGCCGGGCGACATCGACTACCTCGCCGCCATCGCGCGGCCCGATATCGGCCTCGTCAATTCCATCGCGCCCGCGCATCTTGAGCGCATGGGCACGATCGAAGGCGTCGCCGAAACCAAGGGCGCGTTGTACCGGTCGCTGCCCGCCGACGGGATCGCCATCGTCAACGCGGACGACGAGCGCTTCGCCGGCTTCTTCGCCAACCTGGCCGGCTCGCGCACCATCCTGCGCTACGCGCTGGACCATCGGGCGGATATCGGCGCCGACATCGTCGAAGAGCGTATCGACGGCACGCACTTCGTGCTGTCGACGCCGCATGGCGATGGTGACGTGCACCTTCCGCTGCCGGGTCGCCACAACGTGGCCAACGCGCTTGCCGCGGCGGCCATCGCCACGGCGCTCGGCGTGCCGGTGGACCTCATCGTGGAGGGCCTGGAGCAGGTTCCACACGTGCCGGGCCGCCTCGAACTGGAACCGATGCCCGGTAACTGGACCCTGATCGACGACAGCTACAACGCGAATCCCGGCTCGGCGGCCGCGGCGATCGACACGCTGGCCCTGGCCCGTGGCGAGCGGTGGCTGATCCTCGGCGACATGGCCGAACTGGGGCCGGATGCGTCGAACCTGCACGCCGGTGTCGGTCGCCTCGCGCATGCGCGGGGGATCGAGCGCCTGCTCGCCACGGGAACCCGGAGCGCGGCGGCGGTGGAAGCCTTCGGTCCGGGGGCACAGCATTTCGCGACGCAGGAGGCGCTGATCGAGGCTGCCTGCGCGCAGATCCACGAGGGCGTGACCTGCCTCGTGAAGGGGTCGCGTTCCTCCGGCATGGACCGGGTCGCGGCGGCGATGAAGAAGTACGCTGAAGGAGCATTCCATGCTGCTTGAACTGGCGGAATGGATGGCTCGGCACTTCACGTCGCTGCATCTGTTCCAGTACATCACCTTCCGCGCGATCATGGCCGCGCTCACGGCGTTGGCTGTCTCGCTGCTGCTCGGGCCCGCGCTCATCCGCAAGCTCGCCGCGCTGAAGGCGGGCCAGGTCGTGCGCAGCGATGGCCCACAAACCCACCTCGCGAAGGCAGGCACGCCGACCATGGGTGGCCTGCTCATCCTGTTCGCCGTCGGCATCGCGACGCTGCTGTGGGCCGACCTCGGCAACCGCTACGTGTGGGTGGTGCTGGCGGTGACCGTGCTGTTCGGCGCGATCGGTTTCTACGACGACTACCGCAAGCTGGTGCTGAAGGACAGCCGCGGCCTCGCCAGCCGCTGGAAGTATTTCTGGCAGTCGGTGTTCGGTCTCGGCGCCGCGGTGTTCCTCTACCAGACCCACCAGCTTCCGGCCGAGATCGCGCTGTACGTGCCCTTGTTCAAGCAGGTCGCCATCCCGCTCGGCGTGTTCTTCGTGGTGGTCGGCTATTTCATCATCGTCGGCTTCTCGAACGCGGTGAACCTCACCGACGGCCTCGACGGCCTCGCGATCATGCCGAGCGTGCTGGTCTCGGGCGCCCTGGGTATCTTCGCCTACCTCGCCGGCAACAAGCTGTTCTCCGAGTACCTCGGCATTCCGGCGATTCCCGGCGCCGGCGAACTGGCGATCTTCTGCAGCGCGCTGGCGGGAGCGGGGCTCGGCTTCCTCTGGTTCAACACGTACCCGGCGCAGGTGTTCATGGGCGACGTGGGCGCGCTGGCGATCGGCGCCGCGCTCGGCTGCGTCGCGCTCATCGTCCGCCAGGAAATCGTGTTGCTGGTGATGGGTGGCGTGTTCGTGCTGGAGACGGCCTCGGTGATGCTCCAGGTCGGCAGTTTCAAGCTGCGCGGCAAGCGCATCTTCCGCATGGCGCCGATCCACCATCACTTCGAATTGAAGGGCTGGCCCGAGCCACGGGTCATCGTCCGTTTCTGGATCATCAGCGTGGTGCTGGTGCTCATCGGTCTTGCAACCTTGAAGGTGCGCTGAGAAAAGCATGTTCGGCTTCGGTAACAAGCAGGCGAAACGCCGTCAGGGCCCGCGGGGGAGCTTCGACCTCCCGTTGCTCGTGGCCGCGCTCGCGTTGGCCGCCCTGGGCGTGGTGATGGTCACCTCCAGTTCGATCGCCGTGGCCGACGGCTCGCACCAGGGCGCGTTCTATTACCTGAAGCGCCACCTCGTCTTCCTGTTCCTCGGCGGCTGCCTCGCCGCCGCCGCGATGCGTACGGAACTGAAGACGCTGGAGAAGCACAGCTTCCTGCTCCTGCTGGTGGGCATCATCATGCTGCTGATGGTGTTCCTGCCGGTGTTCGGCATGCGCATCAACGGTGCGCGGCGCTGGGTGAACCTGCTGGTCACCAGTTTCCAGCCCGTCGAGGCGGTGAAGCTGATCCTCGTCGCCTATCTGTCGAGCTATCTCGTGCGTCATCGCGAAGGCGTGGAGTACGAATTGTTCGGTGTGGTGAAGCCGGTGGGTGTCGCCGGTTTCATCGTGTTGCTGTTGCTGGCCCAGCCCGACTTCGGCTCGGCCGCGTTGGTCGTCGCCACCACCGTCGGCATGGTCTGGCTGGCCGGTGCGCGCATGCGCAACCTGCTGGTGCTCGCCACGCCGCTGGTGCCCGCGCTGATCTACGCGGCCACGGCCGAGGATTACCGCATCAAGCGCCTCACGTCCTTCCTCGACCCATGGAAAGACCCGTTCAACGACGGCTTCCAGCTGACCCAGGCGTTGATCGCCGTGGGTCGTGGCGAGTGGACGGGCGTAGGCCTGGGCTCCAGCGTGCAGAAATTGTTCTACCTGCCCGAGGCGCACACGGACTTCATCCTCGCGGTGCTGGCGGAGGAGCTCGGCCTGGCCGGGATCATGGTGGTCATCCTGCTCTACGTCGTGCTGGTCGGCCGCGGCCTCTACATGGGGCTCAAGGGCGTCGAGCTCGGCCATCGCTTCTCGGGCTACGTGGCGTACGGCATCTCGCTGATGATCGGCTTCCAGGCGATGGTGTCGATCGGCGTGAACCTGGGCGTGTTGCCGACGAAGGGCCTGACCTTGCCGCTGATCAGCTCGGGTGGTTCGTCCGTGCTGATGACCTGCGCGATGGTCGGCGTGCTGCTGCGCGCCACCTTCGAGATCAACCGCGCCGAAGACGCGCGACAGACGGCGGTGCGTCTTCCCGCGAACGCCGTGCCCGATTCCGCGGCGGCGGCGGGAGGCATGGCATGAACGCGCCCGTGCTGATCATGGCCGGCGGTACCGGTGGCCACATCTTCCCCGGCCTCGCCGTCGCCGACGAGCTGCGTTCGCTCGGCATCCCCGTGGCGTGGCTCGGTGCCGAGGGTGGCATGGAGACGCGCGTGGTGCCCGCGCATGGCCTGGACCTGCATACCGTCGCGGTCGGCGGGCTGCGCGGCAAGGGCATGAAGACGCGTGTCCTCGCGCCGCTGATGCTCGCCCGCGCATTGTTCGCTTCGCTGAAACTCCTGCGCAAGCTGCGTCCGCGCTGCGTCCTCTCGATGGGCGGCTACGTGGCCGGACCGGCCGGCGTCGCCGCACGGATCGCGGGAATCCCGCTGGTCGTGCACGAGCAGAACGCCGTCGCGGGGTTCACCAATCGTAAGCTCGCCTCGTTCGCCAGGAAGGTCCTGACGGGTTTCCCGAACGTGTTGCCGAACGGCGAGTGGGTGGGTAACCCGGTGCGCGCGCGGATCGCCGCGCTGCCACCGCCGGGCGAGCGCATGGCCGGCCGCACCGGGCGCGTGCGCATGCTCGTGCTTGGCGGTAGCCTTGGCGCCCGCACACTCAACCTCGTGATCCCCAAGGCGCTCGCGCACATGCGCGGCAACGCCAGCCTCGACAACGCCGAGCCGGAAGTGGTCCACCAGACCGGTGAGCGCGGCCTCGAGGAAGCACGCGACGCGTACACCGATGCCGCCGTGGCCGCCACCATCGTGCCCTTCATCGAGGACATGGCCGGCGCCTACGAATGGGCCGATATCGTGGTCTGTCGTGCCGGCGCGCTGACCGTGGCTGAACTCTGCGCCGTGGGCATCGAAGCCTTGCTGGTACCGTTCCCGCATGCGGTGGACGACCACCAGACGGTCAACGCGCGCGCCATGGTCGATGTCGGCGGCGCGCGACTGGTGCCCGACGCCACGCTCAGCCGACCCGGTGCCCACGAGGCGCTCGCGGCCATCCTGTTCGACATGATGCTGGATCGCCAGAAGATCCTTTCCGCCGCCAACGCGTCCCGCACGCTGGCCAAGCCCGACGCAGCAGCAACGATTGCCCGTCACTGCATGGAGGTTTCCGCATGACGCCCGGTCGTTTGCGTGCCCACGAAGATTTCATGACCTCGTTCCGCCGTGTCCATTTCATCGGCGTGGGCGGCGTCGGCATGAGCGGCATCGCCGAGGTGCTGTGCAATCTCGGTTACAGCGTGTCCGGTTCCGACCGCGCGCACTCGCCGACCACGGAGCGCCTCGCCAAGCTGGGTATCGAGGTGCACATCGGCCACGAAGCCTCGAACGTGGACGGCGCCGACGTGATCGTCACTTCCAGCGCGATCCGCCAGGACAACGCGGAACTCGTCGCCGCGCGGGCCGCGCGCATCCCGGTCGTGCCGCGTGCGGAAATGCTCGGCGAACTGATGCGCTTCCGCCGCGGCATCGCCATCGCCGGTACGCACGGCAAGACGACCACCACGAGCCTCGTGGCGAGCGTGCTGGCCGAGGCCGATTACGATCCGACCTTCGTCATCGGTGGCCAGCTCAACGCCGCCGGCGCGAACGCGCGCCTGGGTACCGGGCAGTACCTGGTGGCCGAAGCCGACGAGTCCGACGGCTCGTTCCTGATGCTTTCCCCGGTGATCGCGGTCGTGACCAACATCGACGCCGACCACCTCGAGAACTACAACGGCGACTTCGGCCAGGTGAAGAAGGCCTTCGGCGATTTCCTGCATCGCCTGCCGTTCTACGGCCTGGCCGTGCTGTGCATCGACGACGAGGAAACCGCGAAGCTGGCCGAGGACACCTCGCGCCGCCTGCTCACCTATGGCATCGACAAGCCGGGTGCGGACGTGACGGCGAGCAACGTGCGCCAGGTCGGCTTCGAGATGCACTTCGACCTGCACCTGCCCGGCATGGCCGGCACCTTGCCGGTGACCTTGAACCTGCCCGGCCGGCACAACGTGCAGAACGCGCTCGCCGCCGCGGCGGTGGGCTGGCAGCTGGGCGTGGACGCGGAAGCGATCGCGCATGCGCTGGCCCGTTTCGAAGGCGTCGGCCGCCGCTTCCATCGCCGTGGCGAGATCGCACTGGATACGGGCAGCGCGTTGCTGGTCGACGACTACGGCCATCACCCGCGCGAGCTGGCCGCCGTGTTCGCCGCCGCGCGTGGTGGCTGGCCGGAGCGTCGCCTCGTGGTGGCCTTCCAGCCGCATCGCTACAGCCGCACGCGCGATCTGCTCGACGATTTCGCCAAGGTGCTCGCCGAAGTGGACGTGCTCGTGCTGACCGAGGTGTATCCGGCTGGCGAGTCGCCCATTCCCGGTGCGGACGGGCGCGCCCTGGCGCGTGCGATCCGCGCGCGCGGAAAGACCGACCCGGTCCTCATCGACCATCCGCGCGACCTGCGCGACACGCTGCCCGCCCTGGCGCGGGACGGCGACCTGATCATGCTGCTCGGCGCCGGCGACATCGGCGCGGCGGCCATCGAGCTGGCCAACGCCGGCAACCTGAGGACTCGTACGTGATGAGCAGTACCCGCTTCCCCCGCACCGTCACGGACGCCGCCGATTTCGGCCGCGTCGCCGTCGTGATGGGCGGCAATTCGGCCGAGCGCGAGGTGTCGCTCGACTCCGGTCGCGGTGTGTTCGAGGCCCTGCGCTCCACCGGCGTGGATGCGCACCTGATCGACGGTATTCCCGCCTTGCTCGACGCCGTGCGCGCGGGCCATTTTGCGCGCGTGTTCAACATCCTCCACGGCGCCGGTGGCGAGAACGGCGAATTGCAGGGAGCCCTGCAATCGCTCGGCGTGCCGTACACCGGTTCGGGCGTGCTTGGTTCGGCGCTGGCGCTGGACAAGGTGCGCGCCAAGCAGGTGTGGATCGCCCTGGGCCTGCCGACCCCGAAGTTCAAGGCGTTGCCGCGTGGTGCCGACGTGCACGCCGCGGCGCGCGAGGTCGGCTTCCCGTTGATCGTGAAGCCGGCATGGGAAGGGTCGAGCGTGGGCGTGACGCGCGTGTTCGACGAATCCGGCCTCGATGCCGCCGTCGAGCTGGCGCGCAAGTACCCGGGCGACATGCTGATGGAGACGCTTATCGAGGGCGACGCGAACGAGGGCGGCGAGTTCACCGTCGGCATCCTCGGACGCGAGGTGCTGCCGACGATCAAGATCGTGCCCAAGGGCGAGTACTACGACTACAACGCCAAGTACATCGCCGAGGACACGCAGTACATCGTGCCCGGCCTGTCGGGCGCGGAAGAGGAAGCCATGCGCGCGCTCGCGCTGCGGGCCTTCGACGCGCTCGACTGCGTGGGCTGGGGCCGCGTCGACGTGATGCGCGACCGCCACGGCAAGAACTGGCTGCTCGAAGTGAACACCGCGCCGGGCATGACCTCGCATTCGCTCGTGCCCAAGGCCGCCGCCGCCGCGGGCCTGGACTATGCCGCCTTGTGCTGGCGGATTCTCGAGACCTCGATGCAGCGGGAGGGTGCGAAGGGATGAAGGGAGCCGCCGCCACGCGGATCGTCGCCTGGGGTATCGCCATCACGCTGGTGGTGTTGCCCGTGGTCGGCGTGATGCAGGGCTGGTTCGCCGCCGGCCGTTGGCCGGTGACGCAGATCAAGGTCGAGGCGGAGTTCGCGCACGTCAGCGCCGAGCAGATCCGCAGCGCCGTGCTGCCGCGCCTGGGCAAGGGATTCTTCGCCACGGACCTGGAAGACGTGCGTCACGCGATCGGCGCGTTGCCCTGGGTGGAATCGGTGGAGGTGCGCAAGCGTTGGCCCGATACGCTGCTGGTCCGTATCTACGAACGGCAGCCGTTCGCGCGCTGGAACGAGGATCGCCTGATCAGTCGCCAGGGCCTCGTCTTCGATGCGCCCGGCGCCGACCAGATGGGCGACCTTCCTCGACTGCGCGGTCCCGATTCGCGCCTGGCCGAGGTGGTGAGTTTCTACGCGCAGGCGCGCAAGTCCTTCGAGGGCCGCACCGGCCTGTCCATCGTCGGCGTCAGCCTGAGCGAGCGTGGCAGCTGGAGCGTCACCACCGACAGCGGCGCCGAGATCGTGATCGGCGATCGCGACCAGGCCGATCGCCGCCTCGCGCGCTTCCTCGATGTCTACCCGCAACTCGTTGCCGGCCGGCAGGGCGGTTTCGCCTATGCCGACCTGCGTTACACCAACGGATTCGCCATCCGGTGGCCGCAACCGGAAACCACGGCCACACCCAAGGTCGGAAGCTGAGCTAACCATGAGAAACAAGAACGACAAACAGCTCGTCGTCGGCCTCGACATCGGAACCTCGAAGGTGGTCGCGATCGTGGGCGAATACGAACCGGGCGAACCGATCGAGGTGATCGGTATCGGCACGCACGTCTCGCGTGGCATGAAGCGTGGATCGGTGGTCGACATCGAATCCACCGTGCATTCCATCCAGCGCGCGGTGGAGGAAGCCGAGTTGATGGCGGGTTGCGACATCCGCTCGGTGTACGCCTCGATCTCGGGTAGCCACCTGGAAACACGCAACTCGCACGGCACCGCGGCCATCCGCGACCGCGAGGTGATGTCGGCCGACCTCGAGCAGGTGCTCGAAGCCGCCAGCGCGGTCGCCATTCCGGCGGACCGCAAGGTCCTCTACAAGGAATCGCAGGAATATCGCATCGACGGCCAGGACGGCATCCGCCATCCGGTCGGCATGAGCGGCGTGCGCCTGGAAGCCAGCGTGCACCTGGTGACCGGCGCGGCGAGCGCGGTGCAGAACATCTCCAAGTGCATCCAGCGCTGCGGCCTGTCCGTCGACGAACTCGTCCCGGCCGCCGTCGCCAGCGCCAAGGCCGTGCTCACCGAGGACGAACTGGAACTCGGCGTCTGCCTCGTCGACATCGGCGCGGGCACCACCGATATCGCCATCTACACGCAGGGCGCGATCCGTTACACCAAGTCGCTGCCGGTCGGCGGCGACCAGGTCACCAACGACATCGCCTACGGCGTGCACACGCCGACCGCCCACGCGGAAGAGATCAAGATCAAGTACGCCTGTGCGCTCGCCCAGCTCGCGCACGCCGAAGAAACCATCCAGGTGCCCAGCGTCGGCGATCGACCGCCGCGCCGCCTCGCCCGGCAGGCGCTCGCGCAGTCGGTGCAGGCGCGCTACGAGGAGATCTTCGAGATGGTGCAGGATGAACTGCGCCGCTCGGGCTACGAAAGCCTCGTCGCGGCCGGCATCGTGCTGACCGGCGGCGCCTCGCGCATGGAAGGTGCGCTGGAGCTGGCCGAGGAGATCTTCCACAAGATGGTCCGCATCGGGGTCCCGCAGCACGTCTCGGGCCTGGGCGACGTCGTTTCCAGCGAACTCCATTCGACCGGCGTGGGCCTGCTCCTGCATGGCTCCCGGTCGAGCGGCGGTTCGCGTCACGCGAGTTCGGCTGCCGGCAACGTCGGCAGCGTGGTCGAGAAGTTCCGGAGTTGGTTCACCAAGAACTTCTGAGTAGCTGTTCACCGGATTGTCGGTGCCCGATGGAAGGGGGGCGCCGGGGCACGAGGAAGGCCCGCAACCCGCGGCCGACAGGAGTCGGACACGGGACATAAACCAAAAAAACTAAAAGTTCTGCGGAGGACGGGAAATGTTCGAACTGATCGAAAAACTGGCACCGAATGCGGTCATCAAGGTCATCGGCGTGGGCGGTGGCGGCGGCAACGCCGTGGCCCACATGGTGAATTCCAACATCGAAGGCGTCGAGTTCGTCGTCGCCAACACCGACGCGCAGGCGATGAAGAGCTGCGCATCGCGTACCCACCTCCAGCTCGGTGGCAACGTCACCAAGGGCCTGGGTGCCGGTGCGAATCCGGAAGTCGGCCGCCAGGCCGCGCTGGAAGACCGTGAACGCATCGAGGAAATGCTCGAAGGCGCCGACATGGTCTTCATCACCGCCGGCATGGGCGGTGGCACGGGTACCGGCGCGGCGCCGGTCGTGGCGCAGCTGGCGAAGGAGAAGGGCATCCTGACCGTCGCGGTCGTGACCAAGCCGTTCCCCTTCGAAGGCCGTCGCCGCATGCAGGTGGCCCTCAAGGGTATCGAGGACCTCTCCCAGCACGTCGACTCGCTGATCACCGTGCCGAACGAGAAGCTGCTCTCGGTGCTGGGCCGGGAAGTGACCCTGCTCAACGCCTTCAAGGCGGCCAACGACGTGCTCCAGGGCGCGGTCCAGGGCATCGCCGACCTGATCACGGCCCCCGGCCTGATCAACGTCGACTTCGCCGACGTCCGCACCGTCATGAGCGAGATGGGCATGGCGATGATGGGCTCGGGCACCGCCCGTGGCGACGATCGCGCCCAGGCCGCCGCGGAAGCGGCGATCAACAACCCGCTGCTCGAGGACGTGAACCTGGCCGGTGCCTGCGGCATCCTGGTCAACGTGACCGCCGGCCCGAACCTCACCATGCGCGAGTTCGACGAGATCGGCCGGGTGATCCACGATTTCGCCTCCGAAGACGCGACCGTGGTGATCGGCACCTCGCTCGACCCGGAAATGCAGGACGATGTCCGCGTGACGGTCGTCGCCACGGGCCTGAACCGTGGCGTCACCGCCAAGCAGCCGATCCGCCAGCCGGTCCAGCAGCACGTGGAAATGCGCCAGCGTCCGCGTCCGGTCGTGCTGCGCACGGGCACCGGCAACGAAGTGGTCGACTACGCCCAGGCCGACGCGATGCCGTCGGTCCGGTCGGAACCCGCCCAGCCGCAGAAGAACGCGGAACCGGCGATCGATTACCTGGATATCCCGGCGTTCCTGCGCCGCCAGGCCGATTGACCGGCACTCACCGCTGAAGGCACGTTAAGGAAAACGTGAGGCCGACCCGGCACGATGCCGGGCCGCCCGGTGCCCCGCCGCCGTCCCGTTCCGGGCGGCGGGGCACCGCCGTGCCTCGACAGGAAAACCTGCAAGTGATATCGATCACCGCAAGTCGTTGAATGAGCGCCAATTCAGTCGCAGGCCAGATGAGAATGGGTCTCGGATCTTGCTGAAGGAACGGTGAAGCAATGCTGGACTGTACCGTCCGGTTTGTTTATTCCGAGGTTAAGACTGTGTTAGCATGTCCGCTACTTTAGGCTGCTGCCAACAAGGTTCGACCCAACATGATCAAGCAGCGCACGCTCAAGAACATCATTCGCGCCACGGGCGTCGGCCTCCATACCGGCGACAAGGTGTACATGACGCTTCGCCCAGCGGCGCCGAACACGGGCATCGTGTTCCGCCGTACCGATCTCAATCCGCCGGTCGAGTTGCACTCGCGCCCGGAGAACGTCGGTGACACGCGTCTTTCCACCACCCTGATCAATGGCGACGTTCGCGTGTCGACCGTGGAGCACCTGCTCTCGGCAATGGCCGGTCTCGGTATCGACAACGCCTACGTCGACCTCTCGGCGCCTGAAGTGCCGATCATGGACGGCAGCGCCGGTCCGTTCGTGTTCCTGATCCAGTCCGCTGGCATCGAGGAACAGGATGCGGCCAAGCGCTTCATCCGTATCAAGAAGCCGGTGATCGTGCAGGACGGCGACAAGTGGGCCAAGCTGGAGCCGTTCGACGGCTTCAAGGTCGGCTTCTCCGTCGAATTCGACCATCCGCTGTTCAACAAGCGCAATTCGCAGGCCGAAATGGATTTCTCGACGACGTCCTTCGTCAAGGAAGTCAGCCGCGCCCGCACGTTCGGCTTCATGCGTGACATCGAGATGCTCCGTGAGCGCAACCTCACGCTCGGCGGCTCGATGGACAACGCCGTGGTGCTCGACGACTACCGCGTGCTCAACGAAGACGGCCTTCGCTACGACAACGAGTTCGTCAAGCACAAGATTCTCGACGCCATTGGCGACATCTACATGCTGGGTCACAGCCTGATCGGCGCGTACTCCGCGCACAAGTCGGGCCACGAGCTCAACAACAAGCTGCTCCGCAGCCTGATGGCCGACGTCACGGCATGGGAAGAAGTCAGCTTCAAGGACCCGGCCAAGGCGCCGATCTCCTACGCCCACCCCGCCCAGGCGGTGTAAGGCGCCGCCCTCGGGGCGACCAAGGATGGCCCTTCGGGCTATCCGTTACGAAAAAGGCCGCGATCGCTCGCGGCCTTTTTCGTTGTCCGGGCAGGCTGATGAGTCAGCTGGGTGGCATCGATGAACCTGCGTTGGTGAAACCTGCCTGTTGAGACAAGCACCCATCGCCGCTGAAGCGGCTCCCACAGTTGAAGCGGCCCCATCCCAAGCCCATGGGCGGCCTCCTGGGCACGTGAGATCGGCCGTGATCCACGTCACGTCCGTGAAATTTACGTGCAATTTAGGCATTTGTACGCTTCATGCGTGCTATAAAGTTCGCCGCCCTTGCCGGTCCGTGGGTGCTTACGGATCAGCGAAGGTGAACGCAAGCATAGGATTATTCTGAATTTTCGGCCTTGGAGGCCAATCCAAGGAACAGATCCCGCAACGTGGGGTCGGAGAGTGACGCCGCGGCGCTCCGAAGATGTCGGGCCGCCGAGGTGGAAAGCGGTTTGTGCCGGTCGGGGATCACTTCCACGGGCGGTAGGGGGGCCACTTTCACGGCAACCGAGTGGGCCTTCGCGCCGATGGCGCGAGCGGCTTCGAGGATTTGCGCCTGGTAAAGGCGCACCCGCGAAGCCCAGGCCGACGAGGGCGCAAGGAAGACGAGCCTGCCATCGCGCAGGTCCGCGAAGCGGACCTGGTCACGCAATGGCGAGGGCAGCGTCGCGCGCAGCTGGCGGTCCAGTTGGTCGAGTTCGCGGGCCCGTTGGGCCAGCGACGCGACAGGCCCGAACTCCGTGATGGACGTCAGTCCACGTGTGGAGCGGCGGGGCGGCTGGGATGGCGGTGGCATGGGCCGGCTTTAACTATTCGATGTGGAACGTATGCAGATCATACTCGTGTCACGTGGCCTGAAAGGGCCGAAAACGCTCGACCTGACTTGCCGGCGCTTGCGCTGCAAGTTCGCACTGATGGCCATCGCCGGTTTCGTGGGTATCGCCTGCGTCGGCGCGGGCGTAGCCCTCGCGGTGGCGAGTCCGAAGGAGCGGGCCCTCGGCGATATCGGCAGCATCGCGCAGCGGGTGGGCGACCAGGACGCCCGGGTCGCGGAGATCAAGCGTGACGCCCAACGCGACCTCGACGCCCTTGCCGTGAAGCTGGGCCAGCTCCAGGCCCAATCCGTCCGTCTCAATGCCCTGGGAGAACGCCTCACCCAGGTCGGCAAGCTCGACGACGGCGAATTCGATTTCGACGAGGAGCCGGGCCAGGGCGGCCCGGAACTGACCACCGGTGCCGACGTGCCGGCTTACGCCTTGCCGGCGTCGCTCGACAAGAGCATCGACCAGCTTTCCGGACAGTTCGACACCCAGCAGGCCCAGCTCGAAGCGCTGCGCGACATGCTGATGGACCGCACGATCGAATCCAGCCTTCGGCCCACAGGCATGCCGGTGAATGGCTACATCTCCTCGTTCTTCGGCGGGCGACCCGACCCCTTCAGTGGCCATGCCGCCCGTCACACGGGCATCGACATAGCCGCGCCGACGGGTACGCCGGTGACGGCGGTCGCCGAAGGGATGGTCACCTTCGCCGGTCAGCGCAGCGGCTATGGCGACGTAGTCGAAATCGACCACGGCAATGGCTATATGACCCGCTACGCTCATAACAGCGTCATCCTGGTGCATCCCGGGCAGCGCGTCCGGATCGGCGACGCCATCGCGAAAGCCGGGTCCACGGGCCGATCCACCGGGTCGCACGTCCACTTCGAGGTCTGGTACCACGACCGCGTGGTGAACCCGCTGGCCTACGTCCGCAGCCATCGTTGAGAAGGCTTGAATCCGGCCCGGCCCGCCGCCACCCCGAGGAAAGCCGGGGACGCCCGTAGTATGATCGTCCCTTCGTGCCGGCCGGCCATGGCCGTTCGGCAGCCCTTTTCGCTTCAGATCCGGATGATCGATGTTCAATCGTGCCCTGACGAGTATTTTCGGCAGCCGTAACGAGCGTGTCCTGCGCGACCTCTCCAAGACGGTCAAGCGCATCAACGCCCTCGAGCCGGAGTACGAAAAGCTGTCCGACGACGCCCTTCGTGGGAAGACCGAGGAATTCCGCCAGCGCCTCGCCGCCGGTGAGACCCTCGACAAACTGCTGCCCGAAGCCTTCGCGGTCACCCGCGAGGGCGCCAAGCGCGTCCTCGGCATGCGCCATTACGACGTGCAGCTGATCGGCGGCATGGTCTTGCACGGCGGCCGGATCGCGGAAATGCGCACCGGCGAAGGCAAGACCCTGGTCGGCACGTTGCCGGTGTACCTCAACGCCCTGGAAGGCAAGGGCGTACACGTGGTCACCGTGAACGACTACCTGGCCCGTCGCGATTCGGCGCAGATGGGCAAGCTCTACAACTTCCTCGGCCTCAGCGTCGGCGTCGTGTATCCGGGCATGGACCACGCCGACAAGCGCAGCGCCTACCAGGCCGACATCACCTACGGCACAAACAACGAGTTCGGCTTCGATTACCTGCGCGACAACATGGCGCTCAGCAAGGAACAGCGCAACCAGCGCGGCCTGCACTACGCCATCGTCGACGAAGTCGATTCGATCCTGATCGACGAAGCCCGCACGCCGCTCATCATCTCCGGTCCCGCCGAGGATTCCCCGCAGCTGTACATCGCGGTGAACAAGATCGTGCCGGGCCTGACGCGGCAGGAAAAGGAAGACGGCCCGGGCGACTACTTGGTCGACGAGAAGCAGAAGCAGGTGCACATGTCCGAAGAGGGCATGGAACACGCCGAGCAACTGCTGCGCGAGGCGGGTGTCATCGATCCCGACAGCGGCCTGTACGACTCGAAGAACCTCGCCGTCGTCCACCACATGAACGCGGCGCTGCGCGCCAACGCCATCTACCAGCGTGATGTCGACTACATCGTCCGCGATGGCGAAGTCATCATCGTCGACGAGTTCACCGGCCGTACGCTGGCGGGTCGCCGTTGGTCCGACGGCCTGCACCAGGCGGTGGAAGCGAAGGAAGGCGTGCCCATCCAGCGCGAGAACCAGACCCTGGCGACGGTCACGTTCCAGAACCTGTTCCGCATGTACAAGAAGCTGGCCGGCATGACCGGTACGGCCGATACGGAAGCGTACGAGTTCCAGACCGTCTACGGCCTGGAAGTCGTCGTGATCCCGACGCACAAGCCGATGATCCGCGTGGACAACCCGGATTCCGTGTTCCTCGGCCAGGAAGCGAAATACAAGGCGGTCATCGCCGACATCAAGTCGTGCCACGAGCGCGGCCAGCCGGTCCTCGTCGGTACCGCGTCCATCGACGTGTCGGAACTGGTGTCGGGCCTGCTCAAGAAGGAGCGCATCCCGCACGAGGTGCTCAACGCGAAGCAGCACGAGCGCGAAGCGCACATCGTGGCCCAGGCGGGCGCCCCCGGTGCCGTCACCATCGCGACGAACATGGCCGGCCGCGGCACGGATATCGTGCTCGGCGGCAGCCTCGAGGCCGCGCTCGCCACCTTGCCGGAAACGGCATCCGAGGCGGAACGCCAGAAGGTTCGCGAGGACTGGAAGAAGCGCCACGAGCAGGTGCTCGCCGCAGGCGGCCTGCACATCATCGGCACCGAGCGTCACGAATCCCGTCGTATCGACAACCAGCTGCGCGGCCGTTCGGGCCGCCAGGGCGATCCGGGTTCCTCGCGCTTCTACCTGTCGCTGCAGGACAACCTGATGCGCATCTTCGGCGGCGAGCGTATCGGCCGCTGGATGCAGATGTTCGGCATGAAGGAAGACGAGGCGCTGGAAGACCGTCTCATCACTCGCCAGATCGAGAAGGTGCAGCGCAAGGTCGAGCAGCACAACTTCGACATCCGCAAGAACCTCCTCGAGTTCGACGACGTCGCGAACGACCAGCGCAAGGTCATCTATGCGCAGCGCGACGAGCTGCTGGAAACCGACGATATCTCCGACATGATCGGCGACATCCGTCAGGACGTCGTCGTCGGCCTGGTGCGCAAGTACGTACCCGCGGACAGCATCGACGACCAGTGGGACATCGCCGCCCTCGATCGCGAACTGGCCAGCGACCTGAATCTGCGCCTCGACCTTGTCCAGTGGGTCGAATCCCAGAAGGACGTCGACGCCGACGGCATCCTCGACCACGTGCGCGAAGCGGTGGACGCCATGTTCGCCGAGAAGGAAGCCCAGGTCGGTGCGGAAACCATGCGTTCGCTCGAGAAGCACGTGATGCTCTCGGTGGTCGACAACGCATGGAAGGAACACCTCGCCAGCATGGATTACCTGCGCCAGGGCATCTACCTGCGTGGCTATGCTCAGAAGCAGCCGAAGCAGGAGTTCAAGCGCGAGTCGTTCGAACTGTTCGCCGAGATGCTCGACCGCATCAAGCTCGAAGTCGTCCAGATGCTCGCGCGCATCCGCATTCGCAGCGAAGAAGAAGTGCTCGCGATGGAAGCGGAGCAGCAACGCGCCGCGGAGACACAGCGCCTGCAGTTCCAGCATGCCGACGCACAGGCCATCGGTCAGGGCGGTGGCAACACCGAGTCCGAGCCGACGACGGCCCCCATCTTGAACGACGGCCCCAAGGTCGGTCGCAACGACCCATGTCCTTGCGGGTCAGGCAAGAAGTACAAGCACTGCCACGGTCAGCTGAGCTGATACGAAAAATCAGACTGCGTCTAACTTGTATCGCAGCCATGAAGGCGCTCCTCATCCGAGGGGCGCTTTTTTTCTGGCTCCCGCTGGACCTTCGGGTACTGCGCCTCGGCTTCGCCCTCGGGTTTTTTGCGTCGAGGAAGGGGGAGCCGTCGGGTGCCATTCTCTTCGCTAAGTCCTCGTCCGGCCTACGCCTCCCTGCGGAATCGCTCTGAGAACGGCACCCGACGACTCCCCACCGAACGTTGCGGCTGAGTGTTTAGCGAGCGAGTTCATCTCATCGAACGATGACCGCGAGCAAAGTGCCAAGGAACGCTCCGACAGCGACCATTAGCGCGCCGATGGCCTGAGTGGCCAGGAATTTTCTCCTCACGGATAGAAGATGTAGCTTGGCGCGGCGAAGCCCTGGCCCATCTGTCGACCGGACGAAATTTCCAGGGCGAAGTAAGTAATCGGCCTTCAGCGCGAACGAGAAATGCATATCTAGCAAATCGCCGCCCTCGCGCGCCATGCGCTGTGCTGCGACTATCTCTCGTTGGAATCCGGCCATGCCTTTCACCAGATAGATCAGTCCTGGCGCAGCGCCCACGAAAAACCCCAATTCAGCGGAACTCATATACCTCCGGTTGAAGGTCACGTTCGCTCGTCGACACTACCGGCAGGGCCAGGCATCGAGTACCAATGAGCAACACCAGCACCCTCGCTCTGCTCGCCAATCAACCCGCCGCAATGTTCGGAGGGGAGTCGTCGGGTGTCGTTCTCAGAGCGATTCCGCAGGGAGGCGAAGGCCGGACGAGGACTTAGCGAACGAGAACGGCACCCGACGACTCCCCCTTCCTCAGTCCCCGCCGCCCTTCGGCTTCTGCCGATACGATTCTGCATCGACGGTGACATACACCGGCTCAGGCACGTCGATACGCATGGCGGTCAGCTGGCCGCCCCACACGCAACCCGTGTCGATCGCATAGACGCCGAGGCCCGCGAAACGTCCCAGCGCGGACCAGTGCCCGCAGACGATCTTCGTCTCGCGACGACGCATCCCCGGTACTTCGAACCACGGGTACATGCCGGGCTTCTGCGTGCCGGGGATACCCTTGCCCTCGAAGTCGATGCGGCCGTTGACGTCGCAATAGCGCATGCGCGTGAGCGTGTTGATCGTGGCGCGGTGGCGCTCGACGCCCTGCAGCCGGTTGTTCCAGCCGGGCGGACGATTGCCGAAGAGATTCTTGAGCAAGCGCTGGTGGCGCGGGCCGCCGAGTTCGCGCTCGACTTCCAGCGCGGCACGCTGCGCCTGACGCAAGGTCCAGATCGGTGCCAGGCCGGCATGGACCATCGTCCAGCCGAGCTCTTCGTCGTTATGCAGCAGCTTCTGCATGCGCAACCATTCGAGAAGCACGGGTGCGTCGTCCGCGAACAGAACTTCACGCAGCTCGGGGTTCACCCGCGCCTGTGCGTCTTCGCGACGTTGGCCGATCGCGAGCAACGAGAGGTCGTGGTTGCCGAGCGTGATGACCGCCTGGTCGCGCAGCGAGTGGATCAGGCGCAACGTGGCCAGCGACTCGCCGCCTCGATTCACCAGGTCGCCGCAGAACCACAGCCGGTCGTTGGCCGGGTCGAAACGAAGCTTCTCCAGCAGGCGCTGGAGTTCGGGGTAGCAACCCTGGACGTCGCCGATCGCGTAGACGGCCATCAGTACTGTTGCTCCGTGATGCCGTTCCCGGCGTGCGCACTATCCATGGGTTCGATCCTAGTGGAGCGTGCGCGGGATCGAAAGCACGAATGCCGGGATGGGTGCATCGAAATGCGTTCCGTCGTCGGCGACCATGCGATAGCTGCCTTCCATGGTGCCGACCGCGGTTTCGAGCACGGCGCCCGAGGTGTACTCGAAGGTGTCGCCGGGTCGCATCCACGGTTGTTCGCCGACGACGCCGTCGCCGCGTACTTCTTCGACCTTGCCGTTCGCATCGGTGATCAGCCAGTGTCGCGTGAGCAACTGGGCGCCGGTGTCGCCGACGTTGCGCAGCGTGATCGTATAGGCGAACACGTAGCGGTTGTCGGTCGGTTGCGATTGGTCGGGAACGAAGCGGGAAGCGACCTCCACGTCGATCGTGTAAGGGGATTTGGAGTTCATGCTGCGATTGTCAGGGACGGGGAGGGGGTGGGCAAGTGAGTCCGCAGCAGGCTTCACATCGCATTCGCGAGTTTCACGAAGTCCCCGGGGGCCAAGGTCTCCGCACGTGCACGCGGATCGATGCCGAGTTCACGAATGGTCGATTCGTCGACCAGGCCCTTCAGCGTGTTCGTGAGCGTCTTCCGGCGCATCGCGAAGGCGGCCTTCACGACCGTGTGAATCTTCGCCGGATCGCCCTTGGGCAACTGCTCCGGGGCCAGGGGCACCAGGCGGACCACGGCGGAATCGACCTTGGGCGGCGGCCGGAAGGCGCCCGGGGGCACCGTGAAGAGCGGCGTCACCTTGCAGGCGAGCTGGAGCATCACGCTCAGCCGGCCGTAGACCTTGCTGCCCGGCTCGGCGGCCATGCGGTCCACGACCTCCTTCTGGAGCATGAAATGCATGTCCTGGATCGCCGCCGCGTGCTCGACACAGTGGAAGAGGATGGGGCTGGAAATGTAATAGGGGAGGTTGCCCGCGATACGCAGCCGCTCGGCGCCGAGCTCCCGGGCGAGCTGGCTGAAGTCGACCTTGAGCACGTCCGAATGGACGATCTTCAACTCGCCGATCGCCGCCGCTCGTGCCTGCAAGCCGGGAATCAGGTCGGTATCCAGTTCGATGGCCGTCATCTTCCGGGCCACGGCGAGCAAGGGCAGGGTCATCGCGCCTTCGCCGGGGCCGATCTCGACGACGGTGTCGCCATCCTTCGGTGCGATCGAGGCGACGATGCGCTCGATATAGCGCTTGTCGTGCAGGAAGTGCTGGCCGAAGCTTTTCTTGGGGCGTGCGTTCATGGGCGGCCCCGGTGGCGGGCGAGATCGATGGCGAAGCGCGTGGCGGCGAACAGGCTGGCTGGATCGGCCCGGCCCGTACCGGCGAGGTCGAGCGCCGTACCGTGGTCGACCGACGTGCGGATGAAGGGCAGGCCCAGGGTCACGTTCACGGTGCGGTCGAACGCCTCGCTCTTGAGCACGGGCAAGGCCTGGTCGTGATACATGGCCAGCACCGCGTCGTAGCGTTCACGCATGGCGGGGACGAAGGCGGTGTCGGCCGGGAGCGGCCCGATCAGGTCCATGCCTTCGGCGCGGAGGCGTTCCATCAAGGGAATGATCGTGTCGATCTCCTCGCGGCCCATGTGCCCCCCTTCACCCGCATGCGGGTTCAGGCCCAACACCGCGATGCGCGGATGGGCGAGGCCGAAAAGCGAGGTCAGCGCACCGGCGACGATGCGCAGCGTACGTTCCAGCAAGGCGGGCGTGAGGGCGGCGGGCACCGCGGAAAGCGGCAGGTGCGTCGTGGCCAGTGTCACCCGCAGTTCCGGACTGGCGAGCATCATCACGACCTCGGTACCCGCGCGTTCGGCGAAGAACTCCGTGTGGCCACTGAAGGCGACCCCGCCTTCGTTGATGCTGGATTTCTGTACGGGTCCGGTCACCACGGCGTCGAAATCGCCGGCCATGCAACCATCCGCGGCCATGCGCAGAAGATCGAGCACATGCTGCGCATTGCGTGGGTCCGGATGGCCGAAATGGACATCGGCCCCTAGCGGCACATGGCGAATCCGGACACGGCCAGCGGGACGCGAGGCGACGCGCGTTCCGTCGTCGTCCACGATGTCGAGGTCGAGCCCGCAGAGAGTGGCCGCGCGTTGGAGCAGGTCGCGATCGGTGATCGCGACGAGATCGGCGGGGAGTTCGGAGGCCGCGAGGCGCGCGACCAGCTCGGGTCCCACCCCGGCGGGCTCACCGGCGGTAACGGCGAGCCGTGGCAGGGTGGTGGTAGTCATCGGAGCATTACGGCGTGGTCGAGACCTGCTTGTCGTCGGGGTCCTTCAGTTCCGGCACGCGGATATCGACGAACGAGGTCGAGCGCAGTTCGCGCAGGTAGTTCTCGTAGGCCTCATCCGCCTTGCGGTTACCGATGGCCTGACGGGCCTGGTCACGCTGGAGCTGATCGGTGAGATCGCTCTGACGGGTGCCGAGACGCTGCAGCACGATCCAGCCCGCATCGGTCTGGATCGGGTGCGACACCTCGTTGTCCTTCAGCTGATCGACCTGGGCGGCGATGGCCTGGCCCCAGGCGTCCTTCACGAACCAACCCATGTCGCCGCCGTTGTTCGCCGTGGTGTTGTCCTTGGACTCATCCTTGGCGACCTTGGCGAAGTCTTCCTTCTTGTCGACGACGCGGGTGTAGATGTCCTGGGCCTTTTTCTCGGCCTGTTCCGGCGTGACGATCTCGGAAGGCTTGATGAGGATCTGGCGGGCGTGGTACTCGGTGACGATCTGCCGGCCCGGCTGGCGGGTTTCCACCAGCTTCAGGATATGGAAGCCGGTCGGGCCGCGCAGGGCCGGCGTGTTCTCGCCCGCCTTCAGCGACGACACGGCGTCGGCGAACGCCGGCGGGACTTCGTCGAGGCGCCGCCAGCCGAGGTCGCCGCCATCGAGGGCGTCGGGGGCATCGGAGTAGCGAATGGCCGCGGCGTTGAAATCCATGCCGCCCTGGATCGCCTTGATCGCTTCCTCGGCCTTCGTCTGCGCCTGCGCGATGTCGCTGGCGCCGCCGCCGGCCGGGGTGCTGATCTGGATATGCGCGAGGTGGACTTCGCCGGCCTTGTAGGTCGGGCTGGCCAGCAGGTTGTTCACTTCGGCGTCGGTGACCGTGACCTGGTCGCGGACGATGCTCTCGTGCAGCTTCTGCGCGACGATCTGGTCGGACAGCTGCTGGCGGAAGGCGGCATAGCTGTAGCCGTCCTGCTCGACCGCCGCGCGCAGCTGGTCGAGGCTCATCTTGTTCTGCTGGGCCACGTTGCCGGCGGCCTGGTCCACGTCCTGGTCGGACACGCGGATGCCCTGGTCGTTGGCACGCTGGACCTGCAGCTTCATGAGGACCAGGCGGTCGAGCACCTGGCGGGCCAGGACGTCCTTGGGCGGAAGCTGGGCCGGATTCGATGCGTACTGCCGCACGATGGCGTTGATCGCCTCGTCGAGCTCGCTCTGCAGGATGACGTCTTCTTCCACGACCGCGACGATGCGGTCGAGCGAGCCGTTGCCGACGCTCGCGCCTTGCGACGGCTGGGCCGAAGGCATCAACTGGGCCTGGGCGGGAGGCACGGCCACGAGCAGGGAAGTGGCGAGCAGGGAGTACGCGAGGATCTGCTTCATCGAATAGGGAGCCCGGGGCGCCTGCCCCATTTATTGATAGCCAAGGATAGCACGCCGCAGGTATTGGCCCGATTGCGGGTTGAGCGAGCCAATGCCCTTGAATTCCACCTCGAACATGATCGCGTTGGCCGTGGAACGGGTGTAGTCGTGTACGTAATGGCGGCCGAGTATGCGGATGGCTACGCAGCAGCTGTCGTATTCGACGCCCGCGGCCGCCTCGAGCGTCCGGTGCGAGAACGTGAAGGTATTGAAGGTGCCGACGCCGGTGACGGTGGTGGGCAGGATGTCGCGACGGGCGTACACCCACCGTGCCAGCGCGCGCCAACGATCGGACACCGGAAAGACCACCGAAGTGTCGAATTGTTCCATCACGTTGCGGCGGTACCGGTACGAGAAGTTGAGGATGCCGTCGCCCTTGATCCGGCGCTGCAGCTGGATCGTCGCCAGGTCCGTGTCACGGCCCTGCTGGAAGGCCTGGCCATCCTCGTTCAGGTACGGGCTGGGCTTCTTGTTCGGGTTCCACTGGTAGGAGCTGTTCAGGCGCCACTTGTCGTTGAACTGGATGCCGAGTTGGGCGATATAGTCCGACCGGCTGAAGTCGGTCGGCAGGACGCCGGGCATCTGCACTTTCTGGTCGCTGAAGTACTTGATCTGGCCGACGCTGGCCGACAACCGCTCCACGCCGTTGTCGTCGAGCAGGCGCGTGGTCAGGGCCGCGGTCAGGTTATTGGCGTCCATCTGGCGGTCGGCGCCGGAGAACCGGTTGGTCGTGAACAGCTGCCAGAAGTCGAACGACATCTCGTTGGTGTCGAACGTCGGCAGGTTGGTCTGGTTCCGGTACGGCACGTACAGGTAGTAGAGGCGCGGCTCGAGCGTCTGTGTATAGGTGTTGCCGAACAGGCTGGTCTGCTTGTCGAAGATCAGGCCGGCGTCGACGCTGCCGATGGGCAGGGAGCGCGACGGGCTCTGTTCGGCATAGTTGAAGTGCTGGTAGTCGGAATCGAGCCGGTACGCCGTGTAGCGATACTCGACGCGCGGCCGGACGAACCACGACGCGCCGGAGAAGTCGGCGGCGAGGAAGGGGGCGATGTCGAGACGGTTGCCGTCGACCTGGCCGGGGAAGCCCGGTGAGATCGGCGCGGGATCGCTCTTGCGGAAAGCCACCGCCTCGGTGTCGACGCCGGCATCGAGCCAGCTGTTGAGCGGCGTGTCCAGGTTGAACGTGGCGCGCGGCCAACGGCGGTACGGCTCGACGTAGTTGGGCAGGCCCGCGTCGACGTTCTGGTAGTCGTCCGCGCCGATGGCGGCACTCCAGTACTTGCCTCCGGTGTGGACGTAGGCGCTGGACGTAAGCAGGCCCGTCGCCGATGAGTAGAGGTCGTTGCTGAAATCGCGGAAGTACTGGTTGTCCGAGGCCCGGTTGATGTTCGCCGACAAGGTCCAGCCCTTCGCGATCGTCGTCGAATTGGCGATCTGCAGCAGCCAGCGCTGGGTCGAGCCGTCGCGGTCGCTGGTACCGCTGATGTCGTCGTCCGGGCCCTTGTCGTGCGGCATGTACTGGAAGTCGAACGTGCCGTTGGACCGCGGCAAGAGATAGCGGAACTCACCGCCGAGCATGGCGCCGCGGTCGGAGTAGTAGCCCGGCGTGATCGTCGCGTCGTAGTTCGGCGCGAGGTTCAAATAATAGGGCAGGTTGAGGAAGGTGCCCGAGTGGCTCGACGAACCGAAGGTCGGATAGAGGAAGCCGCTCTTGCGCCGGTCGTCCAGCGGGAACGTGAAGTAGGGCAGGTACATGAACGGCACGTTCTTGTAGCGCATGGTCGCGCTGCGCGCCGTGCCGACGCCCGTTTCCTTGTTCAGGTTCATCGTCTTCGCACGGAACTCCCACTGGTGGTTGCCCACGTCGCAGGTGGAGTAGGTGGCGAGGGTGAAACGGCCGTGCTGCGGGTCCATCACCTTGGCGTGGTCGGCCACGCCGTTGCCGCGCGATTGCAGCAGCTGGTAGCGGACATGGTCGGCATCGCCCTGGTTGGGCGTGGTCGTACCGGTCATCCGGTCGGCGGACACCAGCATGCCCGCTTCCTGATAGCGGACATTGCCGCGAGCGTCGTAGGCCGTGGAATCGGAGTTGTAGGTGACGTCGTCGGCGCGCATCACCTGGTCGGCGCGCTCCAGGCGCACGCCGCCGGTCATGTGGTAGAGGTTCGGTTCGGGGCTCTCGACCTTGATGCCGCCGGTGTCGCCATCGAGGCCCGAGTGGATGTCGGTGACCGCGGTGTCGCGCAGCGTACTGTCCTTGGTGATGCCCGGCTCGTAGAAATCGAGCATCGCATTGGGACGGCAGAGTACGTAGCTGACCGGCCTCGGCGGGCAGACGAACGAACCCAGGGCGCAGGTTTCCGCCGGCGTCGGCGCGTTAGCGCGGCTTTCCCCCTGGGTTGGCGCGGCCGTCTGGGCCGATGCGTCCCAGGCGGCGCCCGAAACGATGAGGGCGACGGCGGTCGCCAGCAGGCGGCGTTTAGGCAGGATGCTGATGCGTGACGTCACAGGCTCGGTCTTGTCCGTTCGAAAGGCCGCCAACTTAGCAGAATCGCCAACCCCACCGCACGATGGCACGTCGCCCATGAGCATGATCCCTCGAAGGATGCGGCGGCGATCGCCGCACCGGCCGGACGAGCTTACACCGCCGGATCAGCCGCGCGGACGGCGTTCGTGCTGCCAGAGCACCTCACCGTGGCCGCTACGGCGGGCCAACACGCGGGCGATGACGAAGAGCAAGTCTGAAAGCCGGTTCAGGTAGCGCTGCGCTTCTGGACGCACCTCCTCGACCCGGCCGAGGGCGACCACCTCGCGCTCGGCCCGGCGGCAGACCGTGCGGGCCAGGTGACAGGTGGAAGCGGCCATGCCGCCGCCGGGCAGGATGAAGTCCTTGAGCGCGGGAAGGTCGGCGTTGAAGGCATCGAGCACCGTCTCGAGGCGGTCGATGTCCCGTGCCTGGACCATCGCCATGCCCGGAATGCACAGTTCGCCGCCCAGGTCGAACAACTCGTGCTGTATCTGGACGAGGGCCTCCCGGATGTCGTCGTCCACGCCATCGGAGGCCATGACCATGCCGATGGCGCTGTTCAGTTCATCCACGGTGCCATAGGCCGCGACACGGAGGGAGTCCTTGCGGGTGCGGCTGCCATCGCCCAGGCCGGTGCTGCCGTCGTCGCCGGTGCGTGTATAGATCTTCGAAAGTCGATTGCCCATCGGGCCATTCTATCGGGGTGCATCATCGCTGCGGCAGGGGGCCGCAGGATCGGCGCCTTCACCCGGCGAGGGTATGATCCGCGGATGAGCCCGTCCGAACCCATCCTCATCGTCGGCGGCGGCCTGGTCGGCGCCAGCCTCGCCATCGCGCTAGACACCGCCGGCCGGCCCGCTGTCCTCGTCGAAGCATCCGCGCCGCGCGTGGGCGAGCAGCCCAGCTACGACGAGCGCAATCTCGCCCTTGCCCGTGCGACCGTGAACGGCCTGGAGGCCATTGGCGTGTGGGACCTGGCCCGGCACCGGGCCACGCCGATCACGCATATCCACACGAGCCGTGCCGGCGACTTCGGCAGTGTTCGCATGGATGCCGCCGCCGAGGGCGTCGACGCCCTCGGCTGGACCTTGCCGGCACGGGAACTCGGCGCGGCCTTGCTCCAGCGGCTGGAAACATGCCGGCACCTGACTCGCCTGGCGCCCGCAAGGGTCGAGGCCATCGAGCCGGTCGACGGTGGGTGGGCGGTCACCATCGCCTCGGATGGGCAGCGGCGTCGCCTGGAGACACCGTTGCTGGTCGGGGCGGATGGCACGGCGTCCGGCGTTCGCGCGCAGCTGGGCATCGGCACCCGCGAGCACGATTACGGGCAGGCCCTGTTCGTCAGCACGATGACGCCAGGGCGGGACCCTGCGGGCCGCGCATTCGAGCGCTTCACCGACGAGGGGCCCGTCGCGGTCCTGCCGCTCGCCGAGCGGCGCATCGGCGTGGTGCTGACCGTGCCCGCCGAACGCGCCGACGAGGTGTCGGCCATGGATGATGCAGCCTTCCTGGCCCTTGCCCAGGAGCGTTTCGGTTGGCGCCTCGGCCGCCTGGGCCGCCCGGGCAAGCGCTCGCCCTATCCGATTCGCCGGGTCGCCGCGGAATCCCTGACGGCACCCCACGCGGTGCTGGTCGGCAATGCCGCACAGACGGTGCATCCCATCGGGGCACAAGGGTTCAACCTCGGCCTGCGCGATGCGCTGACCCTGGCCGAGTTGGTGGTGGCCGCCGACGACCCCGGTGCCTCCACCCTGCTTGACGAATATGTACGCCGGCGCACGCCGGATCGCGAGGGGACGATGGCGATGAGCCATGGCCTCGTGCGCCTGGCCTGCCTGGACCAGCCCTTGCTGGGGCCGTTGCGTTCGCTCGCCATGCTCGCGCTCGATCGCGTGCCGCCGCTGCGTCACGCCCTGAGCCGGCGCGGCATGGGGTTCCGCGCGAACGCGCCTTTCGCCGTGCGGGAGAAGACGCCGTGAGCGATATCCGGACCAACCCCGTGTCATCGCGCCGGCGTGGCGGTGATCTCCTCGACGTGGCCGTGGTGGGCGGTGGCATGGTCGGCGCGGCGGCGGCGCTGGCCCTGGCTCGCGCCGGTTTCTCGGTGGCGCTGGTCGACGCGCGCGAACCCGCTCCCTGGGCCGCCGCGGACGAGGTGGACCTGCGCGTGGTGGGTCTCGCCCCGTCGTCCATCGGCCTGCTCGATGCGCTGGGGGTATGGACATCCATCCAGGCCGCGCGTGCGTCGGCCTATGAACGCATGGTCGTATGGGATGCGGAGAACGGCGCCACGATCCGTTTCGACGCCGCCGACGAAGGGCGTGACGTGCTCGGCTACATCGTCGAGAACGGGCTCGTGCAGGCGTCGCTCTGGCACGCGTTGGACGATGCCGGGGTGCGCCGTATCGTTCCCGCCGAGGTGGTCGCGTATGCGACGCGCGACGATCGGGCCCAACTGGACCTGGCCGATGGACAAGTCGTTGCCGCCCGCCTGGTCGTCGCCGCGGATGGCGCGGAGTCGCCATTGCGCACGATGGTGGGTATCGGTACGCATGGGCGCGACTATGCCCAGCGCGCGGTGGTCGCGCATGTGGAGACGGCGCGTCCGCATGAGCGGACGGCGTGGCAGCGGTTCCTGCCGACAGGCCCGCTGGCGCTCTTGCCGCTCGCCGATGGGCGCAGTTCCATCGTCTGGTCGTTGCCGGATGCCGAGGCGGCGCATGTGCTGGCGCTCGATGACGACGGCTTCCGCGACGCCCTCGGCGTAGCCAGCGACTTCCGCCTGGGGCCCATCGGCAAGGTCAGCCGCCGTGCCGCCTTTCCCCTGCGCCTGAAGCTCGCCGACCGGTACGAAGCGGAGCGGCTGGTCCTCCTCGGCGATGCCGCCCATGCGGTCCATCCGCTGGCGGGGCAGGGCGTCAACCTCGGCCTGCGCGACGTGGCCGAACTCCGAGACACCCTGGTCGAGGCACGCGAAGCGGGCCGCGATATCGCCGCCGCGCACGTGCTGCGCCGCTACGCACGCCGTCGCCGGAGCGCGGACGGGCTCGATGCCTGGTCGTTCGACGCCCTGGAGCGCGTCTACGGATGGAAGGCGATCCCGCTGGTCGCCGTGCGAGGCGTGGGGGTGCGCCTGCTCGATGCGTTCGGGCCTCTGAAACGAAAGCTGGCCCGGCACGCCGCAGGACTCTGAGGGCGGCTGCCACATTCCCTCGCCCGGGGAGGACGCCTATGCTTGGCGAACCTTCCATGGGAGCCACGCCGATGCGCCGTTCGCTGCTTGCCTTGTCCTTGCTGGTCCTGGGTCACGTCGGTGCCGCCTCGGCGGCGATGGTCGCCAAGCCGGTGCAGTGGACCGACCACGGAGTGACCTACAAGAGTTTCCTCGTGTATGACGATGCGGTCGCGACCAAGCGGCCCGGCCTGCTCATGGTGCCCAACTGGTTCGGGGTGAATGACATGGCGGTGGCTAAGGCCAAGGAGATCGCGGGGAAGGACTACGTGATCCTGTTGACCGATATGTACGGCGGCGGCACGCGGCCGACATCGGAAGCCGAGGCGTTGGCCGCCGTGAAGCCGCTCTATGCGGATCGCAAGGTGATGCGGCTGCGCGTATCGCGGGCATTCGAAGAGTTGAAGGCGCAGGCGAAACACGCGCCCATCGATACGGCGAAGCTCGCCGCGATCGGTTTCTGTTTCGGTGGCTCGGCCGTACTCGACCTCGCCCGTGCCGGCGCGGACGTCGCCGCGGTGGTCAGTTTCCACGGCCTTCTCTCGACCGACGATCCCAAGCTTGCGTCGAACATCCACGCGAAAGTGCTGGCGCTCAATGGGGCCGACGATGCCAACGTCCCCGCCGAACAGCGCGCCGCGTTCGAGGCGGAGATGCGTGACGCGAAGGTGGACTGGGCCTCCGAGGACTTCGGCGGCGCGGTGCACTGCTTCACCGAGAAGGAAGCGACGGCGGCGACGGGCAATTGCCGTTACGACGCGAAAGTCGCCGGCCGTGCGTACGCCGCCATGCGGTCCTGGCTGAGCGAGGCGTTCTAGAAGCGCCTTTCGACCGAGTAATCAGCCAGTGCCGCGAGCGCGTCGCGGTAAGCGGACGCCGGCAACTCGGCGAGCGCCTCGCGTGCCGCCGTGGCGTGTGCCACGGCTTTTTCGTGCGTGCGCTCGATCGCGCCGGAGTCGCGTATGGCGGCGACGATGCGATCCAGTGAATCGAGCCCGCCGTGCTCGATCGCGTGCCGCAGCGATTTCAGCTGGTCGGCGTCCGCCACCTGCATCGCGTAGATCAGCGGCAGGGTGGGCTTGCCTTCGGCGAGATCATCGCCGATGTTCTTGCCGAGCGTCTCCGCATCGGACACGTAGTCGAGCAGGTCGTCGGCGATCTGGAACGCGTAGCCGAGTTCCATGCCGTAGCGGCGCAGCGCGGCGACCTGCGTCTCCGGCAAGCCGCCCAGCACGCCGCCGAGTTCGGTGGCCGCCGCGAACAGCACGGCCGTCTTCCGTTCGATCACGGCGAGGTATGCGTTTTCGTCGACGTCGGCGTTGCCGATATTCAGTAGTTGCAGCACCTCGCCTTCGGCGATGGTGTTGGTGGTGTCGGCGAGGATGCGCATGATCCGCATGTCGTCCAGTTCCACCATCAGCTGGAACGAGCGCGAGTAGAGGAAGTCGCCCACCAGCACACTGGCGGCATTGCCCCAGAGGGCGTTCGCCGTCTTGCGCCCGCGACGCATGTCGGACTCGTCGACGACGTCGTCGTGCAGCAGGGTGGAGGTATGGATGAACTCGACGATCGCCGCCAGCTTGGCGTGCTGCTGCCCGTGGTAGCCCGCGGCGCGCGCCGCCAATACATGGAGCATCGGGCGAAGGCGTTTGCCGCCGCCGGCGATGATGTGATCCGCGATGCGGTTGATCAGGACGACATCCGATGAGAGCCGGTGGCGGATCAGTGCATCGACCTCCTTCATGTCTTCCGCCGCCAGGGCACGGACGCCAGCGAAATCGAGGGGGGTGGAGCGAGCGGCGATGGATGACATGGACCAGGGTCGTGTGTGGCAGGTGGATCGCATTATAGGGGCAGCCCGGTCCATTCCGTGTCCATGGCTCCGTGGCAGCCTCGTTCCAGGTGGGAGGGACATGCATCGTCCTTCACCTTCGCCGGCTGGGGTGGGGCGCTCACGAACGCCGAGGGGCGAGTCCGCGGGATGCCGCTGAAGGGGCATTTTTTTCAGAATTTACGTATCGCAACGGGGGTTTGGGATACGCAGACTTTCTGGGCGCGCCGACGATTCCATCGTTGGCACGCCATCCCTTTTCCAGGAAGCCGCCATGTATAGAAAACGTAGCGCCATCGCCTTGCTCGCCACGGCCCTCATCGTCTCCGCCCCCCGTTCCCATGCGGCGAACGACGGCATCATCGACATCACCGGCCGCATCGTCGCCACGACGTGCCAGGTGGACGGAAAGCCTCCTGGTGGCGGCGCGGTGAAGGCCGTGGCCCTGGGCAGCATCAGTGCGGGTGCGCTGGCCAAACTCGGCGATACGGCCGGAGACCGGGGCTTCGTCATCCGTATCGGCGGCAACGACGAATGCGCCAACGACATCACGGCCAAGATCCGTTTCGACCCCGCGAGCCCGGCGCTGGATCGCACCACGGGCCGTCT
Source organism: Luteibacter sp. RCC_6_2 (assembly GCF_041360655.1). NCBI lineage: Bacteria > Pseudomonadati > Pseudomonadota > Gammaproteobacteria > Lysobacterales > Rhodanobacteraceae > Luteibacter > Luteibacter sp. RCC_6_2. The sequence goes on from NZ_JBFUPQ010000004.1 coordinate 239,748, forward strand.
CAACGTCGACGCTGGCGACACCGCGGCCACGAACGTACAGATCCAGATGACGAACCAGGACGGGACGCCCATCAACATGTACACCGAGGACTCCCAGGGCGTGAAGGTGACGGACCACGTCGCCGAGATCGGCCTGATCGCACGCTACTACAGCATGGGCGGTGTCACGAGCGGCACGGCCGCCTCCAGGGTCGGCTTCCAGGTGGTCTACAACTAAGCAGCCCGTGCAGTGGTTGCCGGCCGGGCCGTCGTGCCCGGTCGGCTCATGGAAGCGAGACGAAGGATTCCCTCATGTTTCGAACGAAGCCGACGATCCTGGCCATCGTCCTGGCGCTGTGTGGCACATCGACGGCGAATGCAGCCGTCGTCATCGGTGGTACGCGAGTGATCTTTCCCGCACAGGCCCGCGACGTATCGCTGCGCCTGGAAAACAAGGGTGGCGATCCGGCGCTGGTCCAGGTCTGGGTCGACGATGGCGACGAGCGCTCCACGCCCACGAGCGCGCACGCGCCGTTCGCCATCACGCCGCCAGTATTCCGTATCGATCCCGGCAACGGTCATGCCCTGCGTATCGTGCACGTAGGTGACGGCATGCCCAGCGACAAGGAAGTGCTCTACTGGCTCAACGTATTGGAGATCCCACCCAAGGCGTCGGACGTCGAAGGCAAGAACGTGCTGCAATTCGCCTTCCGTCATCGCCTGAAGCTCTTCCACCGGCCGAAGGGTCTTCCGTCGTCTCCGGACCGCGCGGCGGCGGCCTTGCGGTGGTCGATCGAGCGGGGCGCGAATGGGTCGTCGCTAAAAGTCGTGAATCCCTCGCCCTATCACGTCTCCTTCAACGCGGTCGACTTGCATGCAGGAGCCGATTCGCCCGTGTCGCTGGGCGGTGGAATGGTGGCTCCGGGCGCGTCGTTCGGGTTTCCGCTGTCGAAGGACAAGGCCAGCTTCGATACCGCCAAGGTCGCTTTCGTGACCATCAACGATTTCGGAGCCACGGTCCGTGGTTCCGCAGCGGTGGACCGGTGAGCGGGGAACGCGCATGCCGGTTGCCGTCAATGGGCGATGCCATGAGGGATTGCCGTCACGCTTCGTGGTCTCGCGGAGCATCGCCCTTGCCGGATGCCTTGCCATGGGATGCGCGGTTCATGCGCAAGAAACGCCCGAGGTGGAATTCGATGCCGCCTTCCTTCCCGTGGAGGAGCGTTCGACGCTCGACCTGTCGCGTTATTCACATGGCAATCCCGTGCTGCCGGGGAGCTACGAAGTGGACATCTGGATGAACGGCGAATGGCAGGTGCGCAAGAACGTCCGCTTCGAGTCGAAGACAGGTCGCGCGGACGCCACGCCATGTATCGCGCATGACGAACTCTTGTCATTCGGTCTCTCCCTGGATGTACCGGCGATGCCTGTGGATGACCCATGTCGGTCGATCGGCGAGCGCATCGATGCCGCTACGTCGCGGCTCGACATTGGCGAGCAGCGTCTTTACATCGAAGTGCCGCAGGCGGCGATGATGCGTCGTTCGAGTGCTGCGGTTCCGCCCGCTCAATGGGATCAAGGTATCGATGCGGGATTGCTTGCGTGGCGTACGAACGTTCGCCACGTGTCTTCCGCGAACCGCCGCCGTACCTCGGCTTTCGTAGGCGCCGACGCTGGCCTGAACCTAGGCGCCTGGCGCGTGCGCCATGCCGGCGCATGGTCGGGCCGGCGCTATCGCAGCCGATACGGCTTCGTGGAACGGCAGTTGGGAGCGTGGCGATCGCAGCTGCGTGTCGGTGACATCGCGCCGGCCGACGATTTGTTCGCACCTTTGCGGTTGCGCGGGCTCAGTGTCGCCAGCGACGCACGCATGTCCGTCGATGCATCGGCCGGTTATACGCCGCGGGTAACGGGAACGGCAGCCAGCCATGCGACGGTCAGGGTGACGCAGAACGGCATGCTGCTGCGCGAGTTGACTGTTCCGCCGGGAGCCTTCGTGATCGACGATTTGCACGCCGCGGGGCGTGGCGGCGACATCGAGGTGGACGTACTTGAAAGCGATGGTGTCCACCGGACCTTCCGAATACCTTTTTTCCCGGTACCCGAACTTCTGCGCGAAGGGCATACGGGCTACGCGCTCAGTGCCGGCCAGGCCCTGCTGGGGCGCGGACGTGCCGTGTCGCTGGTCCAGGCGAGTTGGCGGCATGGATTTCCACACGACACCACCTTGTATACCGGCTGGCGGCAATGGCCACACCAGGCATCGGTGGTGTTGGGTGGGGCGGTCGATACCCTGGCGGGGGCCCTCGCCATGGATATCACCCATTCCGCATTTCAGAACGGCCGGAATGGACGATTGTGGCGCCTGCGCCACGGCAAACAATGGCGGGACGGGACCCTGGTCTCGCTCAGCTTGGCGCGTGGCCGGGAAACCTCGCTGCCCACGCCGCCCACTGACAGGAGCCGTCTCGCATCGATGCGCCGTACCGATCTGGTTGCCCAGCGGGATCTCGGCGATGAGCGTGGTTCGCTGAGCGCGAGCATCAGTCACGTTTCGCGAAAGCGTGATGGAGGCACGACGGTCGATCATGCGATGTCATGGACCCGCGGTTGGCGGGGCGCCACGATGGATCTCTCCCTGCGCAGATCGCGTCACGATACGACGGGGCAATGGACGCTCTCGGTACCGCTCGGTACGCCGGCGTCGTCGACGAACTTGCATGCATCGCTGCTCGGCGAACGTTCGGGTGGCGCTCGTATCGGTGTCAGCGGAAGCGTGGGTGACGATGGGACGCTTTTGTACGGCGCAGCGCTGGCTGGGCACCGCCACGAAGGGCAGCGGCTCGACGCATCCTTGACCAAGGCGCTGCCGATGGGGGAGGTCTCCGCGAGTATCGAGCGCACCGATTCCGTACGGGGCGGCTCCCTATCGGCAGCGGGAGGCGTCGTGTTCCATGCCGGCGGCATCACGTTGGCACAACGCCTGGGAGAAGCGACCGCCCTGGTTCGGGCCCGGGGAGCCGGCGGAGCCCGTGTGGGAGCCGGCCCGGGTATTCGTATCGATCGCAGCGGCCATGCTGTTGTCTCCCACCTCACCCCCTTCCGCTGGAACAGCGTCGATCTCGATCCTTCGGGCCTGCCGTTGGACGTTGCCCTGGCGTCTACCCATCGGCGCGTGGCACCGACATCGGGTGCCGTGGTCCTCGTTCCATTCGTGACGGACGTGGCTACGACCTTCCTTGTGACCGCGGCTTTCGCCGATGGCACCCCCCTGCCATTCGCGGCTGAAGTGGTCGATGACGGGGGCCGCTCCGTGGGTGTCATCGGCCAGGCGGGCCGTGTCTTCCTGCGCGGGAAGGACGCCGGCGGCCGCTGGACGGTGCGCTGGGAGGGAATCGGGGGCCGGTGCGACCTGCAGTTGCTTACCACGACGAAAACCGCCGCCGGCGACGTCCGGCACATTGGAGTATGTAAATGAACAAGATCAGGACGCACGCCCGGGGACGCCTTTTGACGACCACGGTCCTCGCCATGGGCATGGCCACCATCGTCCACGCCGAAGATAGCCTCGATTTCGAGGTGCAAGGGGCGGTGACCCCTTCCTGCGGCCTCGCGCTCAGCCGCGTCCGAATCGACCTGGATACGGTGGCGGCGTCCGAGTTGGGTGCCGTGGGCGATGGCAGCCGTTGGCGTGAGGCCAGTTTCACCGGGGTGGACTGCATAGGGGCGACCAAAGCCAGCGTCACGATGCGTGCCGCGGCCCACCCGGCCGATCCCCGTTATATCGCTCCCGTGGGTGGGGCCGAGGGGGTGGCCATCGAGATGCGCACGGCGGACGGCCAGTCCCTGCCACCCGACGGCTCTTCGCCGGTGGAATTCAGCTGGATGGGCGGTGTTCCGGCGCTTGCCTTCCAGGCCCGCTATATACGCGTGGGTCCGCTCAAGGCCGGGGACGCCGTTGCCACGGCCCTGGTCCAGATCCAGTGGGAGTGAGCCCCGGCCCTACGGGGCTCGCTGGACTCCGCCGTCACCCTACGGTTTGCCCTCCGCGCGCCCTTCGACCAAACTAGCCGGTCCGACCCGCAGCCCCCCGCCTCCGCGCCGGCTCGCTATCATGGGCGGGAAAGACACGCATACGAGGGAAATCCATGGCACGTGGCATCAACAAGGTCATCATCGTCGGCAATCTCGGCGCGGACCCGGAAACCCGTTACACCGGTAGCGGCACGGCGATCACGTCCTTGCGCATCGCCACGTCCGAAGCCTGGACGGACAAGCAGTCCGGCGAGAAGCAAGAGCGCACCGAATGGCACCGGGTGAAGCTCTTCGGCAAGCTCGCGGAAATCGCGGGCGAATACCTGAAGAAAGGCCGCCAGGTCTACATCGAGGGCTCGCTGCGCACCGACAAGTACACCGACAAGGATGGCGTCGAGCGTTATTCGACCGACATCATCGCCAACGAGATGCAAATGCTCGGTGGTCAGGGCGGCGGTGAAGGCGGCGGTTTCGCCGGTGGCCAGGGCGGCGCTCGCCCGCAGCAGTCGCGCGGCAACTTCGGTGGTGGCGCAGGTGGCGGCGGCGGTGGCCAGCAACGCGGCAACTTCGGTGGTGGTGGTGCGCGTGGCGGCGACGATTATGGTCAGCCGCGAAGCGGCAATGCCCCGCAGCGCTCGGCTCCGCCGGCCAACGAAGGTTTCGACGACGACGATATTCCGTTCTGATTTGCATCATCTTTCATATCGTCGCGTTTGATCAAAAGGCCATGATTCTTCATGGCCTTTTTTTACACGGCTCAAGTTGGGCGAATGGGTATGGGCATTGGAACTATGGATGCCTTGAAAAATGCGAGCGATGCGTCGCCGGATTAGTGCCGAATTGCCGTTGAAAAGCACGGCGAAGCTTCTGTTCGCTGCCATAGCCCGATTGTACGGCGATGGTCTTCAGGGGCAGGTCCGTTTCCTCCAACACGCGGCACACCGCCTCGAGCCGCATCAACTCGACCGTCTTGGCAGGCGTGCGTCCCACCTTGGCAGCATAGATCCGCGCGAAGGTCCGTGGCGCCATGTTCGCGCGCTCCGCCAGCCGCATGACGGACAGGTCCATCGCGAGGTTTGCGGCCATCCATGCGTGAAGCTCGACAAAGCTATGATCTCGTGTCTGCATGGCCAGGGGCGCGCTGAATTGCGACTGGCCGCCCGCGCGTTTCATGAACACGACCATCTGCCGGGCGGCATCGATCGCGACACGAGGGCCATAATCCTGCTCGATCAATGCAAGTGTGAGGTCGATGCCCGAACTCACGCCGGCTGACGTCCAGAGGTTGCCGTCCCGAATGAAGATACTGTTCGAATCGATATCCAGCGCTGGGTGCCGGTGCCGCAGTTTGTCGATCCACGCCCAATGCGTCGCTACCCGTCGGCCGTCCAGCTGGCCAGCCGCCGCGAGCAGGAACGCACCGGTACAAACGGAGCAAAGCCTGCGCACCGAGCCGGCTCGCGCGGCAATGAAATCACGCAACGCAGGCGTGACCTCGAATTCGTCGCCTGGACAACCTCCCGGCGCGATCAGCGTGTCGATCGGTCTGTTCGCCAGTGATGAGACCGGGATGGTGACCACGGGCAAGCCCGATCCGGTAATGACCGGGCCGCCCTGTTCCGACGCCACAACCGTGTCATAACGCGGCGGCGCACCGGGCTCCGTGCTCCGGTTAGCCGTGGTCAGCGCCTGCAGCGGTCCGGCAAGATCAAGCAGGTTCATCCCGTCATAGGCGAGAAGCACCACTGGCAACGGTCGTTGCGGCTGCGCGCCGCTATCGGCGTCGATCGATTCTCCAGCCAGGGTCGGTAAAGCTGTCGAAGTCATCGGTCCGCCTTCAGGTCGCCCCAAGGATATTCCATGCCGAGCGCGGACAGACGCGCGGTGCGGCTTCCATAGCGCTGGGCGATCAGATCAAAGGTAGCAGGCAGCGCCGTGCCGGCAGGGGCGGACTCGGCCAACGCGATGCGTACGTCGGGAGTTACGGACGAAGCTGCCTGTGTCTGCACACGCAGGCCGCCGCGCATCCTTACCGGGCTGGCCGTATCGGAGACAATATGTACCTTGTCGCGCATCGTGCGCGACCAAGCCTCCGCTTGCAGTGACAGCGCCACCTCGTCGTCACCGTCGCGCACCTTCAACGTCACGACATCGGCGTGCTTGAGGCGCATGTTGGCGCTGTGCACGGCGAGGTCCGTCAGACGTACCTTGAACACGTCGCTGTCATGCGCGGCGCTCCATGACTCGACACCCAGGCGGTCGGCGCTCGCACGCGCGACCTGCGGCCCTGCGATCGTCTCGACCAGTGCCAGACTGATCGGCAGCGCGGCCGAAACGCCGGCACTGGACGCGACATCGCCGTCGGCCACGTAGCGCAGGTTCGTGAGCCAAGTGACCTGCGGATAGTGCTTCCGACGATCTTTCAGGGAGGACCAGTGGCCGGTAGCACGGCGGCCATCGAGCGCGCCGATCTCCGCCAGGAGTTCGACGCCGTCGCAGATCGACACCAATGCAGCCCCATGCGCGTGCTGCGTACGCAGCCAGGCCGATTCCTCGGCATGCTTGTCCGCCGTTGCCGGCACGATCACATAGTCGGCGCCGTCGGGATAGGCGCGATCGAACGCGGCGGCGTTCATGTCGGGTAGCAGGGTGACGGCGCCGGCCGTCAGCGGACCGTCCGTCATGTTCACGGCGATCACCTTCGCCGCTCCAGACTGTGACAGCACGCCGTACGGCACGACGAAGTCCGACAGGACGGCCTTGTCCTGGGCGACTACGACCACCACGGGGAGTGTGCCCGGGTGCTTAGGGACATGGGCGATCTGCAAGCCCCCAACCGGAGCATTCTGAGGCTGTGGCGTCGACGACGAGTGAGCGGCGGCGGCCGGTCCGCCAGTGGCCACGAGACTGGCGAAGGTGAGAAGGAGGGTGCGCGAGCTGAGGACCATGGTGAAATCCAGTGTGGTTGTGTGGTCCTCACCATCCACTGGATCACCTTTGGCTCAAAGGTCAATCTTCTTTCATTTTCTGCCAAGCGAGGAGCTTCCTCCTCCGGCCTTCGCAATCGTCTTCCAAAACGCTGCGAGCAATGACGGATTTTTTGCCTTTCGGCGTAAGCTTCGCCAATAACGCCGCGCCGATAAAGCCAAAATCGCCACTACCGGGCAGGCCCGTGTGTCCGGACTCCTTCCCCCGAGGCCCCATCCCGATGAACAGCAAGAAAGGCGCGACCCTGCTCCTCTCCGCCGCGATCCTCTTCGGAGGCGCCCTGGCCGGCGGTTCAGCCCTGGCGGCGACCCCTGTGCGAAACATCGTCCTGGTCCACGGCGCGTGGGCGAACGGGGGTGGCTGGAAGCCGGTCTACGACATCCTGGTGAAGAAGGGCTATCACGTGTCGGTCGCGGAACACCCGCTGACTTCGTTCGCCGATGACGTGACCGCCGTCAAGCGCATCGTCGACATGCAGGACGGCCCGACCATTCTCGTGGGACACAGCTACGGCGGCGCGATCATCACCGATGTCGGCAACGATCCGAAGGTGGTGGGCCTGGTCTACATCGCCGCCCACGCGCTCGACCAGGGAGAGACCGAAGTGGCCAACGGCAAGCGCTTCCCCAGCGCCACCAGCCAGACCAAGGACATCAAGAAGACCGCGGACGGTTTCCTTTATCTCGACCCCGCGAAATACCCCGCCGATTTCGCCGCCGACCTTCCGCCGCAGCAAGCCACCTTCGAAGCGAACGCCCAGGGTTTCACCGCGGCGTCGGTGTTCGACACGCCCGCCGGTCATCCCGCCTGGAAGGACAAGCCGAGCTGGTACGCCGTGGCGACGTCCGACAAGATCATCAATCCCGACCTGGAGCGCATGTACGCCAAGCGTGCGCAGAGCCATACGATCGAGGTGAAGGGCGCCAGTCACTCGGTCTATCAATCACGCCCGAAAGAAGTGGCGGCACTGATCGAGCAGGCCGCCACCCAAGCCACTCCGTGACGGAGTGGCGCTGGATCAGTGCGCGGCGCCGTGCAGGGAGTGCTTAAGGTCGCGCATCTGGTCGTGCCCGCTCTTCACCGTGACGTAGGCTTCGTTGATCAGCGAGCGTGTGCCCGCGGTCACGTCGTTGTCTTCCAGGGCGTGCTCGTACTTCGCCTTGATGTGGTCCTCGCCGCGCTCGACCTCGTCGACGATGGCGGTGTCGTCCCTGGAACTCATCTTCGAGCGAAGTTCCACGAACATGCGATGTGCCTTGGCCAGGACGGAGCCGTCGTCCTCCGGCTTGCCGCCGAGCGAACTGACCTGTTGCTGCAGGCGGCGCGCGAGCTGGCGGCGCTCGGCCGCGCGTTGCTGGAACGAGGCCGCATAGCGGGTATTTCCGGCATCTTTCGCCGCCTCGCCATAGCCTTCGGCGCTGTCGATGGTGGTTTCGATCAGGGTATTGAGAACCTTGATGTCATGGTCGGTGCTTGTCATGGTCGTCGACTCCTCGTGAGCGGCAGGATCGTTCGCAGGGAGCACGAGCTTCGCGGCCCCGGGGTGTACGGAAGCGTGAAAGGCGCGTCGCGCCGGCGACGACGACCGCCTTTCGTTCATGCCCCGCCGGTGCATACTCCTGTTCACACAGGTTGCACGGGAGAGCATCCATGACATCCAATCGTCGCGCCCTGGTCACGGGCGCATCGGCCGGTATCGGCGAGGCTTTCGCCCGCGAACTCGCCCGCCGCGGCCATGACCTCGTGCTGACGGCACGCCGGGCCGACCGCCTAGAAGCGCTGGCCAAGGAACTGCGTGAACGCCATGCCGTCGAGGCGGTCGTCGCACCGCTGGACCTCGCCCGGCCGGACGGTCCGGAGGCGCTGGTGGCGGCGCTCGATGCCCAGGGTTTGTCGATCGACGTGCTGGTGAACAATGCCGGTTACGGCGTCACCGGTTATTTCGACGAGCAGCCGTGGCCGGCGCATGCGGCGTTCATCCAGGTATTGATGACGGCACCCACCGAATTGGCGTATCGCTTATTGCCAGGCATGAAGGCGCGTGGTTATGGCCGGATCGTCAACGTCGCCTCGCTCGCGGGCCACGTGCCCGGTTCCGCAGGCCACACGCTGTATGCGGCGTCGAAGGCCTACCTGATCAAGTTCTCGCAATCGCTGGCGCTGGAAGGCAAGGGCACCGGCGTGCACACCACCGCGGTCTGTCCTGGTTTCACCTATTCCGAATTCCACGATGTCACCGGTTCCAGGGAACTGGTCTCGAAGATGCCCGGCTTCATGTGGATGGATGCGCAGACGGTCGCCCGGCAAGGGCTGGACGCGGTGGAGGCGGGCAAGGCCGTGTACGTGAACGGACGGGTGAACAGGGCCATCAAGGGTCTTTTCAAGCTGATGCCGGACAGCCTGGCCCTGAAGATGGTGGAGCGGCAGGGCCGGCGTTTCCGGGCGGGGCCGCACAACGCCTGACCCACCCATGACCTCTGGCATAGGCCCCAGCGTCCGCCGGGGGCTAGCCTCGTCCGGTTTGCGGCGCTTTCCGCGCCGCCCTGCCGTCACGGGGACCATCGATGTCGATCACACGCAACGCGGCGCTTTCCGGCGCCGTCCTCCTCGGGCTGATCGGGGCCTCCGCCGCCTCGGCCCAGACCGTCACCACGGACGATTACCGGCGCGCGGACTCGTTCCTCGCCAATAACACCATGCCGCTGGTGGACCACTCGGTCCAGCGCGTGACCTGGATCGACGATGGCCATTTCTGGTATCGCGACCACGACAAGGATGGCGACCAGTTCATGAAGGTGGACGCCGCCACCGGCGAGGCCACGCGCGCGTTCGATCGCGACAAGGTGGCCGCGGCCCTCTCCGCCGCCACCGGCAAGAAGGTCGACGCGAGCAAGCTGCCCGTCACCGGTTTCGTCGTCCGCCCGGACGATGGCCTGGACATCACGTCGCACGGCAAGCGGTACGTTTGCGACAAGGCCGTGGGCAAGTGCGAGCTCGCCGCGGTGAAGAAGGACACCAACGGCAAGGCCTATGGCGACGAGCCCGGCCTGAAGTCGCCGGACGGCAAGTCCGAGGCCTTCATCCGCGACTGGAACCTGTGGGTACGCGACATCGCCACGGGTACGGAAACGCAGCTGACCACCGATGGCGTCAAGGATTACGGCTACGCCACCGACAACGCGGGTTGGAAGCACACTGACGAGGCCATCCTGGTCTGGTCGCCTGATTCGAAGAAGATCGCCACCTTCCAGCAGGACCAGCGCAAGACCGGCGAGATGACCCTCGTCGGCGTCAACGTCGGCCATCCGAAGGTCGACACCTGGAAGTACCCGTTGCCTGGCGACAAGGACGTGACGATGATCGAGCGCGTCGTCATCGACGTGCCGACGAAGAAGGTCGTCCGCTTCAAGATGCCACCCGACCAGCACCGCTCGACGATCTGCGACGACGTTTCGTGCAGCCCGGGCGTGTGGGACGACGTGCGTTGGGCCGACGATGGCAAGAGCATCGCTTTCGTTTCCACCGCGCGCGACCACACGCATGAATGGTTCCGCGTGGCCAACCCGGAAACGGGTGATGTCCGCACCGTATTCGACGAAAAGGCGAAGACCTATTTCGAAGGCGGCAACGACATGGCCAACTGGCAGTACGTGCCGGAAACCGACCAGGTGATCTGGTTCTCCGAGCGGAGCAACTGGGGCCACCTGTACATGTACAGCCTCAAGACCGGCAAGCTCGAACAGCAGATCACCAAGGGCGACTGGAACGTCACCCAGGTGCTGCATATCGATCCGAAGACGAAGACGATCTGGTTCCGTGGCGTGGGTCGCGAGAAGGGCGTCGATCCGTACTACCAGCAGTTCTACAAGGTCGGCTTCGATGGCAAGGGCCTGACCCTGCTCACGCCTGAAAACGCGGATCACAGCGTGTCGATGTCGAAGGACGGCACGTACTTCTTCGACTCGTACTCGACGATCGACACGCCGCCGGTCGCCGTGGTGCGCCGCTCCGATACCGGGGCCACGGTGAAGGAGATCGCCCGCGCCGATATCTCGCGCCTGAAGGCCAAGGGCTGGGTGCCGCCCACCGCGTTCACGGTGAAGGCGCGCGACGGCAAGACCGACCTCTACGGCCAGATGTTCAAGCCGACGAACTTCGATCCGTCGAAGAAGTATCCGCTGGTGGTCTACATCTATCCGGGTCCGCAGACCGGCTCGGTGCGTACGCGCAGCTTCATTCCCTCGCATGGCGACAACCAGGCATTGGCCGAACTGGGCTTCGTCGTGGTGGCCGTCGACGGCATGGGTACGCCGTGGCGCTCGAAGGCCTTCCACGACGCCTACTTCAAGAACATCGGCGACAACACGCTGCCCGACCAGGTCGCGGCGGTGAAGCAGCTGGTGCAGAAGTACTCCTGGCTCGACGGCGATCGCGTCGGTATCTGGGGCCATTCCGGCGGCGGCAACGCCACCGCCACCGCCATGTTCCGTTACGCCGACGTGTTCAAGGTCGGCATCTCGGAATCGGGCAATCACGACAACCGCAACTACGAAGACGATTGGGCCGAGAAGTGGCAGGGCCTGCTGGTCACCGACAAGGACGGCAAGTCGAACTACGACGACCAGGCGAACCAGAAGTGGGCATCGGGCCTGAAGGGCCATCTGATGCTCGCCCACGGTACGTCCGACGACAACGTGCCGCCCTACGAGACCCTGCTGGTGGTGGAAGCGCTGATCAAGGCCAACAAGGACTTCGACCTGGTCATGATCCCCAACGCCCACCACGGCTATGGCGCAGCCACGCAGTACATGACGCGCCGCCGCTGGGATTACTTCGTGCGCTACCTGAAGGGCGAAACGCCTCCGAAGGAATTCGAGCTGACACCGATGACGCCCCCGGGCGGTTGAACCAAAAACCCCGCCCGGATGGCGGGGTTTTTTTTTCAGGCCGCGTAGGCCACGAACCGCATCGCCGCCGCGTTCATGCAATAGCGCAGCCCGGTCGGATCGGGGCCATCGTCGAACACGTGGCCCAGGTGCGCATCGCACCGCGCGCAGTTCACGGCGGTCCGCTCCTCGATCAGGCTGCGGTCGCTCTTCCCGGTGATGTTCCGCTTCGAGATCGGCTGGTAGAAGCTCGGCCAGCCGGTGCCCGAATCGAACTTGGTCGCCGAATCGTAGAGGGCCGTGTCGCAACAGATGCACCGGTAGATGCCATTGTCATGGCGATCCCACCCATCACCGGTGTAAGCCGGCTCGGTGCCATCATGGCGGGTGATGTAATACGACTTGCTGCTCAGCTTCGCCTTCCATTGCTCGTCGGTGAGGACGATGCGGGGCTCGACGCAGGTCCCCAGCGGTTTCTTGTCGTTGCCGAAGCAATCCAGCGTCACGTTGCCGCCCTCGGGCATGGGCGCGTCGGCCGCCATCGCGGGCCGGGTGGCGCGCAGGACGAAAGGCAGGGAAATCGACGCGGCCGCCGTGGCGGCCAGCACGCCGAGGAAACGACGACGATCGGGATCGGTACGCATACAGCCTCCGGAAGCGGGAAAAGGCGCCAGGGCGCCCTTTCCATGAGACCGGCGCCACCGCCGTCCGCTTACACCCCCGCGACGCTCAGTCGTCCACCCAGCGGCAACGGCGCTCCGTGGTGTACGAGGCGTTCTTGTCCTGGTGGCTCTTCTGGATGCGGTTGCCGGCGTAGCCGCCGCCTACCGCGCCGGCCACCGTGGCCAGGGTCTTGCCCTTGCCGCCACCGACCTGGTTGCCGATCAGGCCACCGGCCACGGCGCCGACGCCCGTGCCGATCAGGCGATTGTCGTCCTTGGAGTTGATCTGCTTCACCCGGACGTTCTCGCAGACCTGGTGCTGGCTCCGCCGGGCCTGGGCCTCGGCCGGCGGCGTGGAAACGGCGGCCGTGCTGGCGATGGCGATCGCGGCGACGGCGAGCAGGTGGGTCTTCATGTCAGGTCCTCCTTCTCGGTGGCCTTCAGGGATACCGCCGGCTTCGTGACGGACGGGTCAATCCCGGGCGTTTGAAACGCCCGTGTCGACATCGCATATGGCCGCGGTTTAATCGGGGTGCCGCGCTCCTCGGCCACGGCTTCGGTCAGTTCGGCTCCAAGCAGCAGGATCAGGGCCGAGTAGTAGACCCAGACCAGCAGGACGACCACGCCGCCCGCGGGGCCGTAAGGGCCACCCACGTTGCTGCGGTCCAGGTAGATGGCGATGGCGAACTTGCCCACCGCGAAGAGCAGGGCGGTCAGCGTCGCGCCGATCATCGCGTCGCGCCATTCGATGATCGCGTCCGGCAACACCTTGTAGATCGCGCCGAAGATCAGGACGAACACGGCCAGGGAGATCACGATCTCCAGGACCTGCCAGCCGGTGGTTCCGCCGCGCACGAATACGGCGATCAGCGCGCTGGCGGAAAACGAGATCACCAGCAGGAAGGCCAGCGAGAGCAGCAGGCCCAACGCATGCATGCGCGCCCTCAGCCAGCCGAGGATGGCGCCCTTGGTCGATCCGGGGCGGGGCTGGAGGCTCCAGACCCGGTTCAGCGCGCCCTGCAATTGCGCAAAGACCGCGGAAGCGCCGACCAGGGTCACGCCCAACCCGATCACGCCCGCCATGCTGCCGACGCTGGGGCGTTGCCTGGCGTTGTCGATCACCAATCGCACCGCGTCCGAGGCTCGCGGACCGACCAGTCCGTTGAGGCTGTCGATCAACTGCGCCTGCCATTCCGGCCGCAGCGAGGCCACGATCCAGAGCAGCAGGACCAGCAGCGGGGCGAACGACAGCGCCGAGTAGAAGGCCAGCGCCGCGGCGCGCGTCATCAGTTCATCGTCACTGAAACCCTTCGCCGTGGTCCGGACCACGCGCCAGGCCAGGTGCAACCTCGAATCCATGCCGCTACCTCCGTCTCGCCTGGGTGCAAGCTTCGTGCGGGCCGTGCGAAAGAAACGTGGACCGCGGGCTCCGCGACCACGCTTCCATGCCATCACGCCCCGTGCATCTGCTCGATCGCGGCCGCGATACCGGTAGCGTCGGCCACTTCGATCACGCGTTCGGTCATGGCGAACTCCGCCACCAGCTCATGTGCCCAGGTGCTGTGGTAGGGCATGTATACGCCCCATCCCCCAAGCTCGACCACCGGGACGATGTCCGACTTCAAGGAGTTGCCGACCATGGCGAACCGGTCCGGACCCACCTCGAACTCGCCGAACAACCGCGCATACGCCGCCGGGTCCTTTTCCGAAACGATCTCGATGCGATGGAAGATGTCCGCGAGCCCGCTGCGCGCGACCTTGTATTCCTGGTGGAACAGGTCGCCCTTGGTGATCAGGACCACGCGGTGCTTCGCCGCCACGGCTTCGACGGCCTCGCGGATGCCGGGCAGGAGCTCCACGGGATGGGAAAGCACGTCCTTGCCCAGGCGCACGATGCGATGGATGTCGCGTGCCTCGATGCGGCCATCGGTCAGTTCGATCGCCGATTCGATCATCGACAGCGCCATGCCCTTCGCGCCGTAGCCGAAGAGGGCGATGTTGCCGCGCTCGGTGGCGAGCAAGGCGTCGCGGAGGCCCTTGGCGGTGAGGTCCACGTAGCGGCCGAGGATGGCTTCGAACGCCTCCTGGGCCTGGTCGTAGAACTCCTGGCTGCGCCAGAGGGTGTCGTCGCCGTCGAAGCCGACAAGATCGATCATGGGTGCAAGTCTCGTTTGTCGCAGCGGAATAGGATACCGCGAACCGAATCGCCGACAGGGTCGGCTCCCACCAGGGCATCCCATGTTCAATTTCACCGATATCGCGTGTCCTTACTGCGGAGAGACCATCGAAGTCGCCGTCGACACCTCGGCAGGCAGCCAGACCTACATCGAGGACTGCCAGGTGTGCTGCCGCCCCATCGTGATGCGCCTGGTGGTGGATGAAGGCGACGAGAGCTTCGAACTCCATGCGTCGGCGGAAAATGACGGGTGACGAAATCGCCGCTGAAGCGGCTCCCACATGAACCTCGCAGTCCGTGGCCGCCGGGCTTTGTGTGGGAGCCGCTTCAGCGGCGATAACGGGAAACGAAGAAGGCCCGGGTTTCCCCGGGCCTTCTAACTTCCAGCAAACGTCTTGCCAGGATGAACGCGTCGCTTAGAACGCCACGCTCGTCTTCAGGCCCAGCACGAAGGCGTCGTCGTTCTGCTTGCTGCCGCCCGGGTCCTTGATGTACTGAAGGTTCGGACGGATCGCGATCGAGGGAATCGGCGACCAGCTGTAGAACACTTCGGCCACTTTCTCGTAACCGTCGTTGATGATGCCTTCCTGGCCCGGATGCGTCGCGTTGAACAGGCGCTGGTTCTTCGCGGCGTAACCGTTGGCATGCGAACCACCGAGCGCCGCGCCGACGAAGTCGTTCGGGCGGTCGAAGATGCCCTTGTACTCGACGCCGAGCGCGATCTGGTTGTTCGTTGCCGAAGTGGCATGATCGGCCGACGTGACGTTCAGGAACACCGTGGCGCCCTTGCCACCGGCTTCGCCGGTCACCTGCTGCTGGAACGTGATCCACGCGCCCTTGCGCGAATCATGCTGCAACGGATCGCCACCGGCGATCGCCAGCGGCTGGCGATCCTCGTTCAGGTACAGGTCGTCGCCCTTGGAGGTGTTGTACCAGACGCCCGCGCGGTACGAACCCGGCAAGCCGTTCACCATCGGCTTCCAACCGAACTCCAGCGGAATGAGCGCGCCGGTGGTGCCGCTCGGGAAGTTGGGCTTCAGGCCATTATGGCGCTGGTACGAATCGTCCACGTACTTCGGATTCATCTGGTACGCGGCGATCTGTACGAAGGTTTCCTTCGAGGTATCCAGCTTCAGCACCGTGGCCCACTGGCTGGTCGGCCAGTTGACCCAGTAGTCGCCGACGATGTTACCCGGCTGCGCGCCGCAGAAGGTCAGGTTCTGGAAGTCGCACGAGAACTGGTTGATGTCCTCGCCAACCGGCAAGCGGCCGATCTTCCAGGTCAGGCGGTCGTTGAAGAACTTCTGTTCCAGCGAGAACACGGTCAGGTGCCAGGTCTGGCCACGTCCGTACACTTCCTGGATCAGCTGGTTGTTGCCGATGTTCGCGTCGGCACCGATGTTGCGGCCGTTACGGTCGGTGATGACGATCTTGAACGTGGCACCGGTCCAGCCCCACAGCTTCTGCAGGTCGAACGCGCTGCCGAACTTCCACTGGTCGGTATAGCGGGTGATGTTGCGATCACCGCCGGAATAGTTGTGTGCGGCTTCGAAACCATAACCGAAGTCGAACGAGATGCCCTTGTCTTCGAGACGCGTGCGCTCACCGCCCCAATCGCCGAACAGGTATTTGCTGCTCGCCATGGGGCTGGGGTCGGACCTCATCGAATCGTCTTGCGCATGTGCCGCGGTGGCACCGAACGCGATGCACGCGAGCACCAGCCCGGCAAGGGGACGCTTTTTGAATTGATTGCGCATGTACCCTTCTCCCTGAATATAAAAAATTATGCTTTTTCGTACTTGGCTTTTGATTATCTAAGTTGCAACGCACAATGCTCCCCGTGCGTTCAACCGCCGCATCATAGTGTTTTTGTCGTACTAATGGGTGGGCATCGCGAATTCGGCGCCAGCGCTTTCATCGTGGTTCAGCCAACGCTGTGTAACGGCCTTCTGTCTTGTGTAAAAGCGCACAGATTCCGGGCCGTGGGCGTGGTGGTCTCCCATCAGGCTCTTCTTCCATCCACCGAAACTATGGAAGGCCATCGGTACCGGAATGGGAACGTTGATGCCGATCATCCCCACCTGGACACGATGCGCGAATTCACGGGCCACTTGTCCATCGCGCGTGAAGATCGCGGTACCGTTGCCGAATTCGTGTTCATCCACCAGCTTCAACGCACTGGCGAAATCGGGAACGCGCACCACGCACAGCACGGGCCCGAATATCTCTTCCTTGTAGATCCGCATGGACGGCGTCACGCGATCGAACAACGTGCCGCCGACGAAGAAACCCTGTTCGCAACCGGCCACCTGGTAGCCGCGGCCGTCGACGACGAGCTCCGCACCCGACGCCACGCCGTCGTCGATGTAGCCGGTGATGCGATCGCGATGGATGCCGGTGACAACGGGGCCCATGTCCACTTTTTCATCCATGCCATTGCCGATGCGCAGCGCCCGCACGCGCGGCGCGAGCTTCGCGACCAGCGCGTCGGCGGTGGCTTCGCCAACCGCCACGGCCACCGAGATCGCCATGCAACGCTCGCCCGCGGCGCCGTATCCGGCTCCCATCAAGGCATCGGCGGTTTTGTCCAGGTCGGCGTCGGGCATGACGATCATATGATTCTTCGCACCACCCAGGGCTTGTACGCGTTTGCCCTTCGCGCAACCGCGCGCATAAATGTATTCCGCGATAGGAGTGGAGCCGACGAAGCTCACCGCGCGAACGAGGTCATGATCCAGCAGCGCATCCACCGCCGTCTTGTCGCCATGTATCACGTTGAACACGCCGTCCGGCAAGCCGGCTTCCTTGAGCAGCTTCGCCAGTTCGACGGCCAGCGACGGATCGCGCTCGGAGGGCTTGAGCACGAAGGTGTTTCCGCAGGCCACCGCCATGGGGAACATCCACATCGGAACCATCGCGGGAAAATTGAACGGCGTGATGCCGGCGCAGACACCAAGGGCCTGGCGCATCGTCCACGCGTCGATGCCGTTGGCGATCTGCTCGGTGTATTCACCCTTGAGCAACTCGGGTATCCCGCACGCGTACTCCACCACTTCGAGGCCGCGCACCAGTTCGCCCTTGGCATCGGACAGCACCTTGCCATGCTCGGCGACGATCACGCGGGCGAGCCGGTCCATGTCGCGCTCGATCATCTCCTTGAAACGGAACATCACGCGGGCGCGCTTGAGCGGCGGCGTTTGCGACCAGGCGGGGAAGGCCGCGTGCGCGGCGCGCACGGCGGCGTCGACATCGGCGACGGAAGCCAGATCCACTTCGGCGGCGGGAACGCCGCGTGCCGGATCGTAGACGGGCGCGACGCCCGCGGGCGTGCCTGCATAGGGCTTGCCGGCGATGAAGTGGCCGATGCGGGGAAGCGTGTTGCTGGAAGGCTGGGCGGACATGTCTTGGTTACTCCGATCGCGGCGTGTCAGCGCGCGATCATCCATTCGTGGGCGGGATCGTTGCGGAAGTGCCATTCACGGCGGGGGCCGGCCATCACGTTGAGGTAGTAGCCCCGGTAGCCGTGCGGCATCACCACGGGGTGGTAGCCACGCGGCACCATGACCACGTCGTGATCGCCCACGGCCATCGACTCGTCGATGTCGCGGGTGTCGGTGTAGACGCGCTGGAAGGCGAATCCCTGCGATGGGTCGATGCGGTGGTAGTAGGTTTCCTCGAGCACGCTCTCTTCCGGCAGCGCATCGGTGTCGTGCTTGTGTGGCGGGTAGCTCGACGAGTGGCCGGCGGGCGTGAGCACCTCGACGACCAGCAGCGATTCGGCGGGTTCGGTTTCGGGCAGGATGTCGCACACGTACCGCGTGTTCGATCCGCTGCCGCGCACCGAGCGCTTCATCGACTCAGGCGCGAGCAGCCGCACGTCGAGGCGTCCCGAGGCGGGCGCGGAGGCGATGGCGAGCTCGGCGTCGGTCCTCGCGGTGACGCGGAACACCGATGATGGCGGGGCGTACACGGCATGCGGCGAGCGATCCTCGAAGACGCTCGTACGGCCGCCGAGGCTTTCCCATGCGTGTGCTCCGACACGGACGTCGACGGTCCCGGACAGCACGACCAGGCACCCTTCGCGATCGGCAGGCAGCGCGATTTCAGTGTGTTGCCCCGCCGTGAGGCGGCGCGCCTCGAAGCCCACATGTTTCCAGTGCGCGGTCTGTGGCGTCACCTTGACGATGGCCTCGCCCGTGGGCATGGCCTTGACGAGCAGGCTCATGCGACCTCCCTCACCGGTTCCCGGTCGAGCAGTGTGCGGAGTGTGTCGTAACCCTTCTTCGCGAAAGCGTAGCTGGGTGCCACCGCCGGGTCCTGTTCGGCCTCGACGACGAGCCATCCCTTGTAACCGTGCTCCTTCAGCTTGCCGATGATCGTGGCGAAGTCGATCACGCCGTCGCCGGGAACGGTGAACGCCCCGTTGAGCACGGATTCGAGAAAGGTCCACTGGCGGTTGCGTGCAAGGCGCACGATGCCGGGCCGCACGTCCTTGCAGTGCACATGGCAGATGCGTGAGATGTGCCGCTCCAGCACGGCCACGGGATCGCCGCCGCCGAAGTAGGTGTGGCCGCTGTCGAACAACAGTCCCACGTCCTCCCCCGTATGCGCCATGAGCTGGTCGACGTCGTCGGGTGACTCCACATACGCACCCATGTGATGGTGATAGGCCAGGCGAACGCCTTGCGAGAGTGTGAAACGGGCGAACTCCGTCACCTTCTCGCCATAGCGTTTCCAGTCGTCCTCGCCACGGAAGCGTGGACGCTTGTACAACGGCACCGGCTCGCCCTGGATGGCATGGGCCACTTCGCCGTAGACCATGACCTTGCAGCCGTTCTCGGCCAGCAGGCGAAGGTGCTTGCCGACGGCGGCCGTTTCTTCTTTCGCCGAGCGTTCGCCAAGCCGGCCCGAATACCAGCCCGAGACGACATCGAGGCCGTAGCCCGCCATCAACTCTCGCAGTGCCGCCGGTTCTTTCGGAAACTTGTTGCCGAGTTCGAAGCCTTCGTAACCGATGGCCTTGCCTTCCGTGAGCGCGGTGGAAAGCGGTATCTCGCCGCCGAGCGACGGGAGGTCGTCGTTGCTCCAGGAGATCGGGTTGATGCCGATACGGATGGGATCGTTCTTCATGCTGGCGTGATCCTGGCCTTGCGGCCCACGATGGCGGTCTCGTAGTCCGCGCGCGCTTCGCGCACGGCGTCCCGCGTGGAAACTTCCGGCACCGCCACGTCCCACCACACGCCACCCTCGTCGGTCGTGCGTGTGTGGTCGGTGTCGATGCTGATGAGGTAGGTGCGGTCGGCGGCGCGTGCGCGCTCCATGGCGGCCTCGAGCCCGGCGATGTCGGACACGTGCTCGGCGATCGCACCGAGACTGCGGGCGTGGGCCGCGAAGTCGATGCTGGGCGCGCCGTATCGCCCCTGCACGCAGTCCGTGAACATGTTGTTGAACGGTGCGCTACCGGTCGCTTGCTGCAGCCGGTTGATGCAACCGTAACCGCGATTGTCCAGCAGCACGATGATGAGTTTCGCGTCGAGCATCACGGAGGTCGCGATCTCCGAGTTCATCATGAGGTAGCTGCCGTCGCCCACCATCACGATGACCTCGCGCTGGGGATAGGCCAGCTTCACGCCCAGTCCTCCGGCGATCTCGTAACCCATGCACGAGTAGCCGTATTCCATGTGGTAGCCCCCCGGCGTTTCGGTACGCCAGAGCTTTTCCAGTTCGGCGGGCAGGGTGCCGGCGGCGCAGACCACGATGTCGTCCATGGTGGAGCGCGACGACGAACGCTGCACGGCGCCGATCACTTCGCCGTCGTATGGCAAGCGTCCGGCCGGCGGCTCACGCTGGCCGGTGATGCGCGAGACGATGTCCACCCATTCCCTGGCCGCTTCGCGGGCGCGCGTCGTCCAGGCCTCGGGAGCCGCCCAGTCCTCGAGTCCGAAGCTGATGTCGTCGAGCACCTGTGCCGCATCGCCGATCGCCTCCAGGCCGTTGCCCTTGAGCGCGTCGAAGCTGTTCACGTTCACCGAAAGGATCGGCACGTGGCGGAACAGGGCGTTCGAGCCCGTGGTGAAATCCTGTAGCCGCGTTCCCACGGCGATGATCAGGTCCGCCTCGCGGAGCAAGGCGTTCGCGGCGGTCGATCCACTGACGCCGGCCGGACCGAGGTGCAAGGGGTGGTTCCACGGCAGTACACCCTTGCCCGCCTGCGTCTCGCAGACCGGAACGCCGTGCTTGTCCGCGAAGTTGAGCAGGGCCGGCGTGGCCTTGGCGTAGAGGGCGCCGCCGCCGGCGATGATCACCGGGCGCTCGGCGACCTCGATCGCGTCGAGCGCCGCCATCAGCTCGTCGTCGGTGGGCTGCGGGGCGCGGAAGACGATCTCGCGTGGCTCGAAGAACGACAGGGGGTAGTCGTACGCTTCCGCTTGCACGTCCTGGGGCAGGGCGAGCGTGACCGGTCCACACAGGGCGGGATCGGTCAGCACGCGGATGGCGCGAGGGAGGGCGGTCAGCAATTGCTCCGGCCGGACGATACGGTCGAAGTAGCGCGACACTGGCCGGAAGCAATCGTTGACCGAGACCGTGCCGTCGGAAAAATCCTCCAGCTGTTGCAACACGGGATCGGGCTCGCGCGAGACGAAGATGTCGCCGGGCAACAGGAGCACGGGCAGGCGGTTCACATGGGCCAGCGCGGCGGCGGTGACCAGGTTGGTCGCGCCCGGACCGATCGACGTGGTGACGGCCATCATGCGCCGGCGCATGTTCGCCTTGGCGTAGGCGATCGCGGCATGCGCCATCGCCTGTTCATTGTGCGCGCGCAAGGTCGGCAATTCGCCGCGCACCCCATGCAGCGCCTCGCCGATGCCGGCCACGTTGCCATGGCCGAAGATGGCGAACACGCCGCTGAACAACGGTATGGATTCCTCCTGGTCTGCGTCGCGCCCGCGCAACGCCGCGAGGTACCGGACCAGCGCCTGCGCACAGGTGAGTCGGATCGTCTCGCTCATGCGGCGGCGCCTTCTTTCAACGTTTCCGGACTACGCCGGCCGTCACGCCACAAGGCGATCATGCGTTCGAAGGCGGCGCGGGCCTGGGCGACGAGGGCGGCATCGTCGATGTTCCCGGCAAGCCATGCCTTCGCCGGCTCCGCGAAGATCGTGCGGCCCACGGCGAAACCCCGGCAGGTGGCGCTGTCGACAGCGTCGGCGAAGCCGGCCGCAAGGGTCTCCGCCGGTGCGTTGAGGCCGAGCAGGAGCACGCCCCGGCAATGCGGGTCGCGCTCTTGGATCAGGGCGTCGATCGCGGCCCAGGCCTCGCGGCGCGGCGGGCAGAGCTTCCACCATTCGGGCTTGATGCCCAGGTTGTAGATGCGCTTCAGCGAACGCAGCACGAGTTCGTCGCGCTCGGCCTGGCCCTTGCAACCCGGTGGTATCACTTCCAGGAGCAGCTCATGGCCACTGATCCTCGCGGCATCGTACAGCGAGCGCAGCTGGGTTTCCTGCTCCACGCGTTCCATGGGATTCGCATCCGGATCGAACGCGACCAGGCATTTGATGACGTGCTCGCGCGGCCAAGTGATCAGCTGGCTGCCGATGGAGCGGCCGCGCTCCAGTTCCAGCGGGTTCGAACCGGAGACCTCGACGGGCCGGCCGATCCACCAGCCACGGCCCGTGGCGGCATTGAGCGCGTCCTGCCCATAACGATCGTCGGCCAGCAGGCCGACGTGGCCATGGAGCTTCCCGGCACGTTCCGTGGCGGCCACGGCTTCCACCAGCAATGCCTTGAGGCGCGGTATGCGCGCCTCGTCGCCACCGACCTGCCTGGCCAGTTCGAAGAACGGCACGCGGTGGTCGAAGGCGAACACGTAGAGCTCGTCCCACGCTTTCCGCGGCACGGCCGTGCGATGGAGATGGGAAAGTTCGGCGTCGAGGTCGGGCCGGGGGATGCCACCTTCACGCTGGAGGAAGGCATCGAGTTCCGCGCGTCCGGGCATGGCCGGTGCGCAACCGTGACGGGACACCACGATCGCGCCACACGCATTGGCGAAGGCGCACGATCGCTCGATCGACTCGTCACGCAGCCAGCCGGCAAGGAACCCCGAGAGGAAGGCGTCGCCGGCACCGAGCACATTGAGCACCTCCACGCGGCTACCGCGATAGGTGGGCGCGTCGTCGATCGCCGAAGGGATCTCGCCTTCGATCACGCTGCAACCCAACGGCCCGCGCTTGACCACGAGGGTGGCCGCGCTGATGCCGCGCACGGCGCGCAACGCGGCGAGCAGGTCTTCGCTGCCGCCGGCGATGTGGAATTCCTCCTCTGTGCCGACGATCACGTCGAAGCCGGGGAGGATGGCTTGCAGGTGACCGGTGACGTGGTCGGCGGCGACGAAACGCGTTTCGCCTTCACCCCGGCCGGTGAGGCCCCAGAGCACGGGGCGATAGTCGATATCGAGCACGGTGCGCACGTCGTGCTTGCGGGCCAGTTCGATGGCGCGCGTGCTGGCGGCGTGGACGCCGGGTTCGGAGAAATGCGTTCCCGTGATGGCCAGGGCGCGGCAGGAGGCGATGAAGGACTCGTCGATATCCCCGGCGGCCAACGCCATGTCCGCGCAGTTCTCGCGATAGAACAACAGGGGGAAGGTTTCGCGATCCTTGATGCCGAGGATCGCCAGCGCGGTCAGGCGATCGGGGTCGATCCGGACCTGGCTCACGTCGCAGCCTTCCGCATCGAGCGTCTCGGTCAGGAAGCGGCCCATGTGGTCGTCGCCCACGCGCGAGAGCATGGCGGAGCGCAAGCCGAGGCGCGCGGTGCCGAAGGCCACGTTGGCCGACGAGCCGCCAAGGTACTTGGCGAAGCTGGTCACGTCCTCCAGGCGGGCGCCGATCTGCTGGGCGTAGAGATCCACCGCGAGCCTGCCGAGGCAGGCCACGTCGATGGGGCGGGAGGAAGAGCGGGGCAGGGGACTACGCATAGGGGTTCCGTATCAGGCCGCGCGGCCTTCCAGTTCATCGACCAGGCTCTGGATCTCGGTGCCGCCGGCCATCATGTCGAGCACTTCTTCCTTCGTGATGTCGCTCTTGGCGAAGGTGCCCATGGACTGGCCGCGGTTGAGCAGCGTGAAGCTGTCCGCGATGGGGTAGGCGTGGTGCACGTTGTGGGTGATGAAGATCACCGAGATGCCACGCTCGCGCGCGTTGTGGATCAGCTTGAGCACGTTGCAGGACTGCTTCACGCCGAGTGCGGCGGTGGGCTCGTCAAGGATAAGCACCTTGGCGCCGAAATGGATCGCGCGGGCGATCGCCAGGCATTGCCGTTCGCCGCCGGACATCGTGCCCACCGGCTGGCTCGCGTCGCGGACGCGGATACCCATCTCGGCGAGCTTGTCGCGGGCGGTTTCGTTGGCGTAGTTCATGTCGATGACGGGAATGACGCCGAACATCTTGCGGCGCGGTTCACGGCCGGCGAAGAAGTTGCGCGCCACGCTCATCAACGGGACCAGCGCGAGATCCTGGTACACCGTGGCGATGCCGCGATCGAGCGCCTCGCGGGGCGAGTTGAAGCGGACTTCCTCGCCATCGACGCGATACGCGCCGGAGCTGGGCTGGTGCACGCCGGCGAGGGTCTTGATCAGGGTGGACTTGCCCGCGCCGTTGTCGCCGAGCAGGCAGTGCACCTCGCCACGCTTCAGGCGCAGCGTGACGCCCTGGAGGGCGATCACGGTACCGAAATACTTGCTGACGTTGTCGAGCTCGAGGATGTAGTCGTCGGCCATGGTGGCACTCCTCACTTCGTCGCCGCGGCGCGGCTGCGGATGTAGTGGTTGAACAGGACCGCGAGCAGCAACATGCCGCCCAGGAATACGCGGTACCAATCGGAATCGATGTTGGTGTAGGAGATGCCGATCTGCACGACGCCGAAGATCAGCGCGCCGAAGCAGGCTCCGATCACGGAGCCGAAGCCGCCGGTGAGCAGCGTGCCGCCGATGACCACGGCGATGATCGCCTCGAATTCCTTCTGCAGGCCGCGGTCGGCCGCGGCGGAGCCGACGTCGGCCACCTGGAGCACGCCGAACAGGCAGGCGCAGAAGGCGGTGAGGACGAACAGCGAGATCTTCACGCGGCGCACGGGGACGCCGACGTTCTTGGCCGCGTTCGCATCACCGCCGACCGTATAGATCCAGTTGCCGAAACGCGTGCGGGCGAGCACGAAGCCGGCGGCGATCGCCATCACGATCCACCAGACCAGCACCTTGGGCAGGCCCGCCACCACGGGATCGCCGCTGGGCAGCTTCTCGATCAGGTTCATGCCGGCGAGTGCGCTGAACAGCCAGTGCAGGGTGGTGCCCTGGAACAGGGCGGAGACCACCGGATCGTCGGTGAACTTGTCGCCGATGCCGCTGACGATCGTGCTGTTGGCGAAGCCGGTGGAAAGGACCAGGGTCAGGCCACGCAGGATGAACATGAAGGCCAGCGTGACGATGAACGACGGCAACTTCGTGCGAACCACGAGGTAACCATTCAACGCGCCGAGCGCCATGGAGCCGGCGAAGGCGAAGATCACCGACGCCCACAGCGGCCAGCCCAGGTACATGGGCGGGATGGCCACCATGACGCCGGCGAACCCGATCATCGAACCCATCGACAGGTCGAATTCGCCGGCGATCATCAGCAGGCAGGCGCCCACCGCGATGATGCCGAGGTAGCCCGCCACCTGCGCCCAGTTGATCACGCCATCGAGCGCGAACATGCCCGAGCCGCCGGCGAAGATGCCGAAGAAGACGAAGACGAGCACGGTGCCCGCGATGGACCCGAGTTCGGGCCGGTCGAGGAGGATGCGCCACGGAGATATCTTCCGCACGCGTTCGTCCGTGGATGCCGCTTCTTCCGGCGCTTTCGCGCGGTTGCTCTGGATCATGTTCGTGACGCTCTCGTTGATGGCGCTCATGGACTTCTGCTCCTGCCGGTCAGCGGTACTGGCCGGCGTACTTCTCTACGGTGGCGACGTTGTCCTTGGTGACGAAGGCGGGTCCCGAACTGACGCCGGTGGCGGTGTAGATGGGCTTCAGGTCGTACTGTTTCAGGCGCGCCTGGAACTTC
Organism: Luteibacter sp. RCC_6_2; assembly: GCF_041360655.1. Classification (NCBI taxonomy): domain Bacteria; kingdom Pseudomonadati; phylum Pseudomonadota; class Gammaproteobacteria; order Lysobacterales; family Rhodanobacteraceae; genus Luteibacter; species Luteibacter sp. RCC_6_2. The sequence goes on from NZ_JBFUPQ010000004.1 coordinate 265,573, forward strand.
GGGTTGGCCTTCAGCGCGGCGATGATCTTGGCCGGGTCCTTGGTGTTCTGGTCGTGCGCGATCACCAGGGCGGCGATGCCCATGTAGCCTTGCAGGTAGGGCTGTTGGTCGATCGCGTATTGGATCGTGCCGGACTTGATACCGTTGATGATCGCGGGCGACAGGTCGAACGTGCCGAAGTTGATCTTGCCGACTAGGTGCATGTCCTGGACCACCTTGATCGACGGCTCGGCCGCGTTGGGTCCCAGGGCCAGGATGGCCTGCGTCCTGGGGTTGCTGCGCAGGTAGGCGCTGAGTTTGCTGGCGACCACGGTCGGGTCCATGCCCGTGTCGATCATCGAGGTCTTGCGCCAGTCCTTCAGGCCGATGGCGTCGGCGAAGCCCTGGCAGCGCTCGAACGAGGCGTTGTTGGTGGCGTAGTGGTTCACGCAGACGAAGCTGGTGACGCCGGCGGCCTTGGCCCGTTCGCCGGCGGCCTTGCCCGCGTCGTATTCACCCTGGCCCACATGCATGATCGCGCCGAGCTTCTTGCTCTCGTCGGGCGTGCCGGAGTTGATGGTGACGATGGGAATGCCCTTCGCGGCGACCTTGGCGGCCGGGGCCTTCAGCACCGCGTAGCTGGCGATGTCGAAGGACACGCCCTTGTAGTTCCGGGCGGCTGCGGATTCGAGCTGGCGGGCCATTTCGCTCAGGTCGCCGTTACCGGACCCGCGATAGTCGACGTCGACACCGAAATCCTCGCCTGCCTGCTTGATCGAGTTCTTGATGGTGTTCCACCAGGAATCCGAATCGGCGGCGTGGGTAACGAGAACGTAACGATCGCCGGGAGCCGCCTGCGAGGCGGGGGCGGCGAGGCCAAGACCGAGGGCTAGGGCTGCCGCCAACGAGGCGTGGAACAGTTTGGATCGCATAGTGCCTCCACAGGTGACCGGCTTTGCGGTCGGATGGATGGATATCGAAGTGCGATGCGGCCTCGCGGCCGCTGTTTTGCCGAAAGCGGGTCGAGCATGGACCCCCTGTTCCACGGTTGCAATTTGCATTGCAGCAAAAAAATAAATGGAAAATATGTTCCATCGCGTGCTTCAATGCGGCCGGTCCCCCGATGGAGCCGTCCATGGCCAAACGCAGCGAAGCCGATGCACTCATGCAGCGCATCGCGGAGGAATTCGAAGCCCTGCCACGCCAGCTGCAGGGGGTCGCCCGTTACCTTGAGGAACATCGCAGTTCGATCATGGTCCAGCGCGTCGGCGAGATCGCCGAAGGCTGCGGCGTGCACGCATCGGCGGTCGTTCGCTTCGCGCAGCGCTTCGGTTATTCCGGCTTTTCTGAAATGCAGGCGGTGTTCCGCGATGCGTGGACGGCACAGTCCGCACCATCGCGCAGTTACCAGCAGCGCATCCGTAGCGTCATCAAGGGCCGTGCTGGCGGCATGCCCGCCGTGGAGATCGCCTCTCGCTTCATCGATGCCAGCCGGGCCGGGCTCGACGAACTCGCCGAGGAACTGGACGAGGCCCGGTTCCAGAAGGCGGTGGACATGCTAGCGGTGGCGGAAAACATCTACGTGATCGGTGTGCGCCGTTCCTTCGCCATCGCGACCTACATCGCCTATGCGTTGCAGCACACGCAGAAGCGCGTGCACCTGGTGAACGGCCTCGGCGGCATGTTCCGCGAGCAGTTGCGCAGCATCGGCAAGGGCGACGCGCTGATCGCCATCAGCTTTCCCCCGTTCGGCAAGGAAACCCTCTATGCCATGCGCGTGGCGCAGCAACACCGGGCGGGCGTGCTCGGCATCACCGAGAGCGATCTGGGCCCGCTGGCGCGGCATTCGGATGTGCTGCTCAAGGTGAAGGAGGGCAGCGCTTTCGCATTCCGCGGCCTCACCAGCACCATGTGCCTGTGCCAGGCGCTGTTCGTCGCGCTGGCCTACAAGCTCGAACTCACTGTCGAAGAAACGATTCCCCGAGGAGAATACGATGATTGAAGTTGCCGTTTTCGGTGCCGGTCGCATCGGCAAGATCCACGCGGGCAATGTCGCCCGCCACCCGGAGGCGCGATTGCGCTACGTGGTGGACGTGCACGCGCCCTCGGCGCAGGAACTTGCGGACAAGCACGGCGCGAAGGTGGCCGGCGTGGACGAGGCGTTGAACGATCCCGCCGTGGGCGCCGTGGTGATCGGTTCGAGCACCGACACCCACGCCGACCTCATCCACCGCGCCGCCGCCGCGGGCAAGGCGATCTTCTGCGAGAAGCCGGTGGACCTCGATGTGGAACGCGCACGTTCGTGCCAGGCCGCCGTGGAAAAGGCGGGCGTCGTCTGCATGATCGCTTTCCAGCGCCGTTTCGATCCCACCTTCTCGTCGCTGAAGAAGCGCCTCGACGAGGGCGAAGTGGGAACGCCGGAATTGCTGATCGTCACCAGCCGTGACCCGGGTGCGCCGCCGGTCAGCTACATCAAGAGTTCGGGGGGCATCTTCAAGGACATGCTCATCCACGATTTCGACATCTTCCGCTGGATACTCGCCGACGAAGCCGTCAGCGTGCACGCCACCGGGAGCTGCCTGACCGATCCGGCGATCCAGGAAGCGGGCGACATCGATACCACGGCCGTCACCATCCGCACGCGGAGCGGCAAGCTCTGCCAGATCAATACCTCGCGGCGTGCGGCCTACGGTTACGACCAGCGCTTCGAGGTGCTCGGTAGCAAGGGCATGCTGCAAGCGGGCAATGTCGCGCCGACCCAGGTCGTGTCGCACACGTCGAAGAACATCGCCCATGACCTTCCGGAGCACTTCTTCCTGGAGCGCTACCGCGAAGCGTACGCCGCCGAGATCGCCCATTTCTTCGACGCGCTGGCCGGCGGCACGCCCGTGCGCACGACCATCGCCGATGGCATCAAGGCATTGGAACTGGCCGAGGCCGCCGCGCGTTCGTGGCGCGAAGGCAAGGTCGTCGAGGTGAGCATCTGACCATGGGCAAGCTCCGTATCGGCCTGGCCGGCCTCGGCAGGCTCGGCCAGCGCTACGCTGAAAACCTCGCCCGCGCCGTGCCGCGCGCCGAACTCGCCGCCGTGTGCAGCCCCGTCGAGGCCGAGCGTGAATGGGCGCGCGGCAACCTCGGTATCGAGACGATTTACCACTCGTACGAGGAGATGCTCGCCGACCCGTCGCTGGACGCAGTGTTCCTCGTCACGCCGACGTCGTTGCATGCGACGCAGATCGAGCAGGCCTTGGATGCGGGCAAGCACGTGTTCTGTGAAAAGCCGCTGTCCTTGGACCTGGAGGACTGCCGTCGTGCCGCCGCGCATGCCGCGAACGCGGGTAAGCGTGCCATGGTCGGTTTCGTCCGCCGCTTCGACGAAAGCTATCGCCACGCCTTCATGCATATCGAGGGTGGCGGCATCGGCCGGCCGTTCCTCGTGTACTCGCAGACGACGGATCTCGCCGACCCGAGCAGCGCGTTCCTGAAGTTCGCGCCGACCAGCGGCGGCATCTTCCTCGACTGCAGCGTGCACGATATCGACCTCGCTCGCTGGCTGCTCGGCCGGCCGAAGGCGACCAAGGTCTATTCCACGGGCACGGTGGCGATGTATCCGCCGCTGGAAGCCATGGGCGACGTCGACAACGGCATCGCCATCGTCGAGTTCGAAGGCGGCCGCATGGCCATGTTCTACGCCTCGCGCACGCAGGCTCACGGGCACGACACGCATACCGACGTCACCGGCACCGCGGGCCGGGTGAGCATCGGGCGCAACCCGCGCGCCGACCGCGTGGAGATCGCCGATGCGAACGGCGTGCGCAATGCGGTCGTCCCCTCGTTCTACGAGCGGTTCGCGCCGGCCTTCGTGACCCAGGCGAAGCACTTCGTCGACGCTGTACTTGATGACGCGCCGTTCGAACTGACCATGGACGACGCGGTGGAAGCGACACGCATCGCCATCGCGTTGCGCGAATCCCTGCAAAGCGGCCAGTCCGTCGAACTCGGCTGATCGTCCTGCCGGGAGCCAGCCCCGGTGGAAGCCGAACTTGTGGGAACCGACCTCGTAGGAGCCGACCTCGTGGGAGCCGACGCTGTGGTGGGAAGCCGCTTCAGCGGCGATGGGTGCTTGCCTCGACCTGACCCGCTGCCGCGGGATCGCCGACAGGGTCGGCTCCCACCAGGCTGCGGTTTCTCCCTGCAAATGGCCGCATGGCGAGCCATGACGCACTGCAACAACAGCGCGCTATAATCCTCCGGCCATGTCTCTTCCCTCCCTCGTCCCCCATCGCGGACGGCGTTTCGCCGTCACGGCCCGGATTCTTTCCGCCGTCGTTTTTTCCTTCGTCTGCTACCTGTGCATCGGCATTCCACTCGCCGTATTGCCGGGATTCGCGCATCTCGACCTGGGTTATTCGACGATCGTCGCCGGACTGGCGGTCAGTGCGCAGTATCTTGCGACGCTGCTGAGCCGCCCACACGCGGGGCGCATGGCCGATGCGATGGGACCGAAGCGGACCGTGGTCGCCGGCCTCATCGTCCTGGCCATCTCCGGACTGTTCCTCGCGCTGGCGGCGCTGGTGCCCAAGATACCCGTGCTTTCGCTGACGCTGATCCTTCTCAGCCGCCTCGGCCTCGGCTTCGCCGAGAGTTGGGTGAGTACAGGATCGATCACGTGGGGTATCGGCGGCATCGGCGGCGAGCACACCGCACGGGTGATTTCCTGGAATGGCATCGCCACCTACGGCGGCATCGCGCTGGGCGCGCCCCTGGGCGTGACGTTGGCGCGAGACCATGGCTTCATCTCGCTGGGTATCCTGACCTTCGCGCTGGGCCTCGTCGCCTTGCCGATGGCGCTGGCGAAGGCCCGCGTGGCGCCGAGCCATGGCGAGCGCCTGCCGTTCAAGAGCGTGCTTTCGCGTGTCATGCCTTACGGCGCGGGCCTGGCGCTGGCGTCCATCGGTTTCGGCTCGCTCTCGACCTTCGTCGCCCTTTACTACGCCAGCCGCGGCTGGGCCGATGCCGCGCTGTCGCTGTCGATCTTCGGTGGCTGCTTCATCGGTATCCGTCTGGTCTTCGGCAACGCCATCGATCGTTTCGGCGGCTACCGCGTGGCGATCGTCTCGTTGTTCGTCGAATGCCTGGGTCTGCTCCTGCTCTGGCAGGGGACGTCGCCGCATGCCGCCCTCGCAGGGGCCGCACTCACGGGCGCGGGTTTCGCCCTGATATTTCCGGCGCTCGGCGTCGAGGCGGTCGGCCGGGTCAGCACGCACAATCGCGGCGCCGCCCTGGGCGCCTATTCGGTGTTCCTCGACGTGGCGCTGGGCCTGACCGGTCCGATCGGTGGCTGGGTCGCAGGCCTTTACGATTACCCCGCGATCTTCCTGCTGGCGGGATTCGCCGCGTTGGCGGCGATGCTCCTGGCCACCTCCCTTTACCTGCGTTTCGGCCGCGACAGGAACATACGCGATAACCGGGCCGACGCACGGGCATAATGCGCTTCCGGTTTCCCTAGAGTCCTTCGCATGCCATACGATCGCAGTTGGACGGGCTTCGGCCTCGTCGGTGCCCTGGAAACGGGCGCCATCGCGCTGGTCGTCGGCATCGTCGTCTTCGGTTTGCTGCACGCCTTCGGCAAGGGCAATGGCTGGAGCGACGGGAAGCGGCTCGCCATCGCCTACGTGTTCGCCGTGGTGCTGGGCGCCGGCCAGGACATGTGGGACCTCTTCTACTTCAACATGGCGCCGCTGCAATCGCTCACCTTGTTGAAGCTGAAACTCGCCGCCGTGCATGACCCCGACGCCATCGGCCTGCGCGTCTTCTTCGAGTTCGTCGGTGCGCTGGTGGGGGTGTGCATCGGCTGGCTGGTATTCGCCGGCGGACTGAAGAAGTTGTCCGCCAGCATGCGCAGTTCCTGACAAGCCAAAGTGAAGCCGCTCTTGTGGGGGCCGCTTCAGCGGCGATGGCTGCTTGCCGCAACCTGGTGGGAAGCCGCTTCAGCGGCGATGGGTGCTTGCGGTGAACTGGCCCGCTGCCGCGGGATCGCCGACAAGGTCGGCTCCCACCAGCTTGATTCGGCTCCCACCAGCTTGATTCGACTCCCACCAGGTTGTTCCCACCTTAAGCGGTTCCTACCTTGGAGCGGTTCTCTACCGGGTGTGGCTGAACATCCAGTCCCACAGGTCGGGCGTCGCATAAGCCTTTTCCCATGAGCCGTGGTTCACGCCGGGGAATTCGCTGTACTTCACTTCCGCACCGCGCTTGACCAGCGCCGCGTTCATCTTGCGCGACTGCTCGGTGGGCACGACGTTGTCGTCGCCGCCATGGAAGATCCACACCGGCAGCTTGCCGATCTTCTTCGCCACCCAGGCGAAGGGATCTTCGCCCTTGTGCGCGCCGTGCACACGGAGCACACGCTCGTCGCTCAACGCGGTGACCCCGCCGCAGATGATGGCGGCCGCGGCGAACGTGTCGGGATGATCCACGGCAAGTTGCCAGGAGCCGTAACCGCCCATGGAGAGGCCGGTGAGGTAGAGGCGCTTACGATCGCCATGGAATTCCTTCACGCTTTTCTCGAGCGCGGCCATCGCCATGTCGGCATCGGCCGGGTCGGTCCACTCCGTATCGTCGGGCGCCTGGGGAATCACCACCACCGCCGGGAAATCCATGTGTTGCTTCAGCCAGGGTGGCAGGCCTTGCGACATCTGCTTCTGGTTGTCGTCGCCGCGTTCGCCGCTGCCGTGAAGGAATAGCACCACGGCGGGGTGCTCCTTGATGTCCGCAGGGACGAACACCTGGTAGCGGTAAGTCTTGCCGTGGATATCGACCGAGCGTTCGACGAAGTGTGCCGGGGCGGCGAAACCCGCCGTGCTGGCGATGGCGGCGGTGAGGAAGGCGAGGGTGCGGAGCATCGTGGCGGTTCCCTGGGGACAGGTAGTCGAGTCAAGCGGAGTAACGGGCGTATCGCAAGGCTCGGGAGTACCTGGCGACAGCCGGCCCTGGTGGAACCGACCCTTGTGACAGCCGGCTTGGTGGGAGCCGACCCTGTCGGCGATAGGTGCTTGCCACAACCTGACCCGCTGCCGCGATCGCCGACAAGGTCGGCTCCCACCGATATCTCCCACCGAGATCTCGCACCAAGGTTTTTTCGGGGGATGTGGGGAGAAACCTACAGAATGGGGTCGAACAGGCGGGCGACATGCAGCGCCACGCGGCGGAAGTACGACAGGCGCCGGTAGTCGTTCGGATTCACCTCCTCGCTGTTGGCGAAGTCCGCCACCAGCATGGCCTCCACCTCGGCCGCGAAGGCCTCGTCCACGTTCAGCGCGGCGATCTCGAAGTTCAGCCGGAAGCTGCGGTTGTCCAGGTTCATGCTGCCGACCACGGCGGTGTCGTCGTCGATGAGCATCACCTTCTGGTGCACGAAGCCCGGCTGGTAACGGAACATGCGGACGCCTGCCAGGGTCGCCTCGTGCGCATAAAGCGTGGAGGCCATGAAGACCGTGCGATGGTCGGGCCGGCATGGAATGAGGATGCGCACGTCCACGCCGCGGAAGACGGCGAGGCGCAAGGCGCCGAACACGGCCTGGTCGGGCACGAAATACGGCGTGGTGATCCATACGCGTTTTCTTGCGGCATGGATGGCTTGCGTGAAGAACAGCGAACAACTTTCCTGGCGGTCGGCCGGGCCCGTGGCGACGATGAGGCTCGCTGCGCGGCCGCATCGCTCCGGTGGCGGCGACGATGGCGGACGTTCGCCGGTGACCCAATACCAGTCCTCGGCGAACACACGTTGCAGGTCGGCCACCGCGGGACCCTCGATCTCCATGTGCGTATCGCGCCAGGGCGATAGCGGCGGCTTCGCGCCGAGGTATTCGTCACCCGCATTGAGGCCACCGACGAAGCCACGAACACCGTCCACGACGAGCACCTTGCGGTGGTTGCGAAAATTCAGCTGGAAACGGTTTCGCCAGCGCCGCGTGGCGAAGCGGTGCACATGCACGCCGCCGGCGCGCAAACGCTCCACGTAGCTGTCGGGAAGCGCATGGCTGCCGATGCTGTCGTACAGCACGCATACCTCCACGCCTGCCGCCGCACGCTCCAGCAGCGCTTCGCTCAGCCGGCGTCCCAGCGCGTCGTCGTGGATGATGAAGAACTGCAGGAGGACGTAGCGTTCCGCGCGCGCGATGGCGGCGAACATGGCGGCGAAGGCCGCCTCGCCGTCGACATGCAGGAACAGCGCGTTGCCACCATGCATGGAGGTATTCAGCATCTTCCCGATGGCGTCGTACCGGGTGTCGCGGATAGGCGCGGCTTGCGGCAACACGCCGGGCCGCGCGGGATGCGCGGCTTCCTCGTGGAGCATGAAGAAGCGCGCCTGGCGCTGCCGGTGCAGGTCCACGTAACCGCCGAAGTGGCTCGCGCCCAGGAACAGGTAGGGGACCAGGGTGACGTAGGGCAGGAGCACCAGTCCCAGCACCCATGCGAACGCGCCTTGCGCCGTCCGGGTGTGCATCACCGCGTGCATGGCCGCGAACACGCCGGCGACGTGCAGGCAGAGCGCCGCGATGGCGATCAGGGTGGCGATCATGCGCGGGCAGTCTCCACTATCAAGTTTTCGGCAACAGTGTTTGGCGCCAGGAGGTGTATTTGCATAAGGGCCGGGGCGGGAGAATGCACGTTATCGCTTTCCTTCGAGCCTATCCTATGAACCTTCCCTCGTCCCGTCTGCCCTTGCTGGCCCTGGCCGTGGCGGCCTTCGCGATCGGAACCACCGAGTTCGTGATCATGGGCCTGCTGCCGGAGGTGGCCGCCGACCTGCGGGTGAGCATTCCTTCGGCTGGCATGCTCGTTTCCGGCTACGCCCTCGGCGTGGCCGTTGGCGCGCCGTTGCTCGCCGCCCTGACCGCCAGACTGGAGCGCAAGCGTGCGCTGCTCCTGCTGATGGGCCTTTTCATCCTCGGCAACCTGCTGTGCGCCATCGCGCCCAATTACGACGTGCTGATGGCGGCCCGCGTGGTGGCGGCGTTCTGCCATGGATCGTTCTTCGGTATCGGCGCCATCGTGGCCGCTCACCTCGTGCCGGCCAACCAGCGCGCACGTGCGATATCCCTCATGTTCGCGGGGCTCACCCTGGCCAACGTGCTGGGCGTGCCGTTCGGCACCTTCCTCGGCCAATGGGCGGGTTGGCGGGCGACGTTCTGGGCGGTGACGGCCCTGGGCGTGGCCGCGTCGCTGGCGGTCGCGCGGTTCGTGCCGGCGTTGCCGCACCTGAAGGCGCCGCACATGGGGCGGGAACTGCGCGTGCTGCGTGAGCCACAGGTGCTCCTTGCCCTGGGCATGACCGTGCTCGGCTTCGGTGGCGTGTTCACCGTGTTCACCTACATCGCACCGATCCTGCAGGAGCAGTCGCACATCGATCCGCACTGGACCGGTGCCGTGCTGGTGCTGTTCGGCCTCGGCACCACGATCGGCAACATCCTGGGCGGGCGTCTCGCGGACTGGAAGCTGATGCCGTCGCTGATGGGCATCCTGGTGGCGCTGACCGTGCTGCTGGTGGTCTTCGCCTGGACGATGCACTCGACCGTGGCCGCCGTCGTCACCGTCTTCGTCTGGGGCATCGCGGCCTTCGCCACCGTGGCGCCGTTGCAGTCGCGCGTGGTGCACGTGGCGGGCGACGCGCCCAACCTCGCCTCCACCCTCAACATCGCCGCGTTCAACCTCGGCAATGCGGGCGGTGCGTGGTTGGGCGGCGCCGTGCTGGCCGCGGGCTATGCCATGCCGGTGGTGAGCCTCGCCGGCGCCGCGGTCACGGTGGCGGGCTTGCTGGCCACGATGGCCAGCGTCGCGCTCGAACGGCGCGCCGTATCGCTCGCCGCCGCGGGGTGCGCCTGATATCCCACTGTTACCGGGTGGCGACGCGCTCCATCTTCTCGGCCAGCAGCATGTTGGCCAGGCTCTGGGCCTGCTTGCGAATCTCGGGAATCGCCGTGGATTCCCAGAGCGCGCCGCGCAGGAGGCTGCCGATCGCGAAGAGGTTCGGGCGCGGCTTGCCGTTGCCGTCGAACAGGTGGCCGTCGGGCAGGGCGGAGAGGCCGAGTCCGAGCGGGTCGGGGATGACCAGGCCGCCGAGCACCAACTGGCGCACCAGGTGGTGTTCGGTGCGCTGCGTGTCGGTGTTGAGACCCACCGTCTGGATGACGACGTCGTAGGAGTCGGTGGAGTCGCCTCCGCCGGGTAATCCGTGCACCACTGCGAGCGCGCCATCGTGCGACAGCTGCACGGAGCGCATGCGTCCGCGGCCCCGGGTGAAACGGCCTTCCGCCTCCAGCGTGGCGATGGTCGCGGCGACCTGCGGCGGCATGCGATGGCGTGCGCGCTCCCACGCCCAGCGGGCATGACGAAGGAAACGCGCGCGCTCGACCTGCGGCAGGTCGCGCCACAGCGATTGCGTGTGCGGGCGCATGCCGTCGACCACGGTGCGCCAGTCTTCGGCACCGGCCGTCGTCTCGCGCAGGCGGCGCAGCCAGACGCGGATGTTGGCGTCGTCGCGCATCGATTCGATCAGTTCGCCGCCATCGTCGTTGGGGGCGGAAGCGGCCGCGAGGTGCGGCTCAGGCAGCTTGCCGTGGCGTGACAGCGCATCGAAATGCGCGTTCGGCCAGCGGGCGGACAGCTCCAGCAGGACGTCGACGGCGGTAAGGCCCAGGCCGATGACGAGGACGCGCAAGGGGCGATCGTCCCGCTCGGCGGAAGCCAGGAACGGCCACGGGTCGGTGATGTAGCGGCCGCTCGCGATCGCGGCTTCTTCCACGCCCGGCAACGGACGGGGCGGGAGCGAACCGATGGCCAGCACGGCCGCCTCGGCCTGCGCCTCTTCATCCCCATAACCGATGGTGACGCCCTCGGCCGAGGGCACCACGGATTCCGCGGCGAACGGCAACACGTTCACGTCATGACCGAACGAGCCCGCGTTCTTCACGGCGTCCTCGACGCGCGACTGCAGGAAGTCGCCGTACATCCGGCGCGGCAGGAAATCCGACCCCTTCACCGAAGGGTCCAGGGCCTGGGCGTACTCGAGGAAACCACCGGGCTTGCTGACGAACATGCCCATGGAGGCGGCGCGCACATTGAGCAGGTGCCGTTCCGACGGCGTGCCATAGGCGACACCGCGGCCGGCCGTCGGGCCGCCCGTATACCAGTCGAGATGAAGCGGGCGCTGCGTGCGCCGCTCCAGCAATTCGCTCACCAGCGTCGCCGCTGCAGCGCCACCGCCGATGATGGCGACTTTATGAAACATGTATTGGTCCTTCGCCCGATGGCTGGGGTGGAGGGCCGTGAGACCGTCAGGCCGTCAGGCGTCCCGCGATGATCGATTGCCTCGGTCGTGCGATCCAGTGTCCGGAAGGACCGGGCTGTTCGTACGCGAGGTACTGTGCCAGATCGCCACCGTACACGTGAAGCGTGAGCGCCGTGTCGTGCCGCGACAAATTGCGGCAGCGGTGCGTGTGGCTCTCCGTGGCGTCGAACCAGGTGGCATCGCCCGGGCCCAGCCAGGTGCGGCCGCTGCTGCGCAGTGAATGGTCGGCGTCGTCCTTGATGAAGGATTCCACTTCGAGCGCGCCGGCGATGGTGGCTTCCAGACCCCACAGGCCGCCGTGGTCGTGTACCGGCGTGGCGTAGCCCGGGGGCCAGGCCATGACCAGCATGCTGACCGGCGGACGTGCGCGCTCGGCGAGTATCCAGCGCTCGAAGCCGCGCCGGCGCTCGCGCAGGGGACCCAGCATGGCGGCCAGGTCGGCGCTGCGGCCGTGGAGGACACTTCCGATCTCCCGCCCCATCGAGGCGAGGTCCGGATGCTCGGCATCCGAGAGGTCGAACGCAATGTCCCGCAAGGTCCTGATGGTGGAAGAACGCTTACCCATGGACGGGGTGCCCGCTAAATCAACTGGCGGGAAGTGGAGCATGTGAGCCGTTAAACCCTCGTAACCTCCGTCTTTCACGATCCGCTTAAACTCTTTGCCCGGAGGTCGCATCCAAGCCCTGACCGCCCCCTTGGGCGGCCACCCGTCCTCGGAGAGCAACGCCATGATCGTCCTTACTTCGCTCGTCGTCCTTGCCGTCGCCTTCTGGCTGGTCTTCGCCTTTGTCGGGATCATCCTGAAGGTGGTTTTCGGCATCATCGGTGGCGTGTTCAGCATCGTCGGCAGCATTCTCGGCGCCGCGATCGGCGGCGTGGTGATGCTGGCCATGGCGCCGGTGGTCGCCCTCGCCCTCTTGCCGGTCCTCCTGCCGGTGGCCCTGCTGGCCCTCATCGTCTGGGCGATCGCCCGCGCCACGCGCAAGCCCGATGTCGTGGTGATGCCGCGCTGAGCGCTTCCTAGCTGTCGCGGAGGTTGAAGGTCACCGGGATTCGCGCCCAGGCGCGCACCGGCTGACCGTTCGCCTTAGCAGGCTGGAATCGCCAGCGCGCCAGGACCTGGTCGCGTGCCGCCCTGTCGAGCACGGGATGGCCGCTGCTGTTCTCCACGATCACGTCCACGGGCTTGCCCGCCTCGTCGACCAGGATGCGCAGCGTCACGGTTCCTTGCATGTGGCCGGTCACCGCTGCGCGGGGATAGGCCGGTGCCGGTGCCGACACATAGGCCAGTGTCGCCTCCACGGGAGCGGAGGGCGTGGTGGGCGGGGCGACAGGTGCGATGTCCAGCGCCACGGGCGGGGACACGGGCGCGCTGCCTTCATCGGTCGGGACGGCTTGTAACGCAGGCGGCGGCACCTGCACCGGCCGGACGGCGTGAGTGGGTTCCATCCGCTTCACGGGCAGGGGCTTCAGGTCGATCGGCGGCGGAGGAACGACCTTCGGTTCGACGGGATGATCGATAAGACGAATCGTCGGTGCCGCCAAGGGCGCGAACGATATCGTCGTCACCATCGGTCGCATCACGGCGATGAGTGCGGCGGCATTGAGGGCGATCGCGGCACTCATGGCCACGATACGGACGGTATCCGGATGCACTCCGGCAAGGGCTTGCGGACGAGCGAACGACATGAGCCACCTCCTGCAACGTGGGGGAAGGTGATGCGCGGTCGGGAACACGGCCGGTGGGGACCGGCGGGGATCGTGTTCAGGTCCGATGGCAGGTTAGGCTGGCTTCGAAAGCATTTGCAATAGGGCCGTCCGGACGGCTATTCCGTCAGCGGTGACCGATAGGCGGACTAATGCGCGACGAGCATCGGCACGTCGGATTGCATGAAGAGGAAACGCGTGGTCCCGCCCAGCACCATTTCCGATAGGCGCGAACGGCCCCAGGCTCCCATGACGATGAGGTCGGCCTGTCCCGCGTGGGCGATGTCCAGCAAGGCCGGGCCGGGAGCGGCAAGTGCCGCCTCGTCGAGCCGCCGGACCTCCGCCTTCACTCCATGCGTATCCAACCAGCCGCAGATATCGGTATCGGGCAGGGCGCATGTGCCGATGTCTTCGTCGCGGCTGCCGTCGATGACGGTCACCTTCGTCGCCTTGCGTAGCAGCGGAAGCGAAGAGCGCACGGCCAGCGCCGACTCGCGGCTGCCACTCCACGCCACCAGCACGTGCTCGCCGAGGGTCGCGACCGGCGATGCTTCCGGTACCACCAGGACGCCGCGGCTGGATGCGAAGACGGTTCGCGAGACGACGCCGAAGCCTACCGGCGCATCGCCGCGCATCGTGGACGAGCGTTCCATGACGATGAGGTCGTATCCCGCCGAGGCATGCGCGAGCAGGGTGACCGTATCGCCGTTGCCGACACGCCAGTTGCCATGAAGGTTGTGCGAGGCGAGCAGGGTGGCCCAGTCACCGGCCACCGCCCGTGCGTCCGTCGACCGTTGGCGCACGGCGTCCAGTTGCATGGGCACGGCCTCGGGGACGGTGAACGCCGCCGCCGGAAGGTCCACCACGTGCAGGGCGTCCAGGCGGGCACCGAGCCGAGAGGCCATGGCCAGCGCGGCACGCAAGCCCGCGCCCTGCGGGGGTAGCCGGCCGATATGCACGAGCAGTTCGTGGGTCATGGCCCATGGAACAACGGAGAGCGTGTCGCGGTCAATGACCGCTTCGCCTCTACCGGGCCGCATCGGTTACCCTCGACCGGCACAGGCCACATCAGCGGAACATCATGGTTTTCGACAGCACACAACCCCGCTATCCCTACGCCGAGGAAGTCGCCAGCAGCGTGATCCACGGTATCGGGCTCGTCTTGAGCATCGCTGGCCTCGCCGTGCTGGTGGCTTTTTCCGCCATGTATGGCGGCGCGCGGGCGGTGGTGGCGAGTTCGGTATTCGGCACCACCCTCATCCTGCTCTACACCGCCTCGACGCTTTATCACTCGATCCCGGGTGACATGGCCAAGCGTGTCCTGCGCACGCTCGATCACATCGCGATCTTCCTGCTCATCGCCGGTACCTACACGCCGTTCACCCTGCTTGCGCTGCCGGGCGCGTGGGGATGGGGCCTCTTCGGCACGATATGGGCGCTGGCGATCATCGGTAGCGCGGCGGAACTGGGCCTGTTGAAGCGCTATCGAAAGGCCGCGGTGGTGATGTACGTCGCCATGGGCTGGGTCGCGGTGGTGGCGATCGAGCCCTTGCGCGACAACGTGCCGACGGGTGGCCTACTACTGCTGTTCGGCGGCGGGCTCGCCTATACCGCCGGCGTGCCGTTCTACATGGCGCGGAAGCTGCCGTATCACCATGCCATCTGGCATTTCTTCGTGCTCGCCGGCAGCGTCCTGCATTACCTGGCGGTGTTGTTCTATGTGATTCCCGGGGCGCCGTCGCAAGGTTGATCCCCCTGCATGTGCCGGGGCTGCTTCTGTGTGGAAGCTGCTTCAGGTTCGCGTGTGAGCCGCTACACGTGTGGGAGCCGCTTCAGCGGCGATGGGTGCTTGCCGTGACCTGGCCCGCTGCCGCGGGATCGCCGACAAGGTCGGCTCCCACCAGGCGATCGCGAGAAGGATCAGCTCCTACCAGGATATCGTCGGTGTGGTGGGAGCCGACCCTGTCGGCGATGCTTTCGGGCCGGCTCCCACACAGTTCGAGGGCTCAGCTCTTCTTCGCCTTCTTCTCCTGCTCCGGAATGAAGCGCGTGCGCACGGCTTCGGCCAGCAGGTCCGGTGGCAGCAGACCCTGGGCGATCAGGAAATCGTTGAACGCCTTGCGGTCGAAGCGATCGCCCAGCTTGGTCTGCGTTTCCGCGCGCAGCTGCAGGATGCGCGTGTAGCCGTAGAAATACGCGGTGGCCTGGCCCGGTGAGTTGAGCGTGTAGCGATCGAGTTCCTGCCGCGCCATCGGCTCGGACAAGCCCACGTCGTGCACGAGGATCTCGCGTGCCCGGTCGCGGTCGATCATGCCGAGGTTGAGCATCGGGTCGAGGAAGGCGCGCGCTGCACGCAGCAGGCGGAACTGCAACGCGATGAACTGCCCCGCGGGTGGTTCATACGGCATCATTTCCGCTTCGGCGTAGAGCGCCCAGCCTTCCACGTTCACGCTGTTGAAGGCGAACAGGCTGCGGGTCAACGACACGCCCTGCTCGACCATCGCCGCGAACTGCAGTTCGTGGCCGGGACGGCCTTCGTGCGCGGTGAGCGTCCATGCGGCGGCTTCGAAGGTGAAGTCGTCGTACATCTGCGTCTTGTCGCCATCGGCCGGCGGATTGCCCGTGGTGAGCACGAAGGTGCCGCGTTGACCGGTGTTGCCGACGAAAGGCGGCGGGTCCATATGCGGTGCCGGCGTGCGCGCGTTCTCGGCTTCGGAAGCGAGGCGCATGGCCATCTGGCGCTTCGGCAGCTCGACGATGCGCTGCTGGCGGATGGTCTCTTCGATCTTGCCGATGACGTCGTGGTAGGTCGGCTCGACCTTGTCCTTCGCGAGCTGCTTCTTCTTCAATGCCTTGAGAACATCGCGATAATCGCCGTTGGGCAGACCTTCCGCCTTCGCGACGACAGGCGCGAGCATCTGCAGCGCATAGGTCGTTTCCATGAACTCCAGCTGCGCGCGGTCGATTAGGTCGTGCGGCGAGATGTCGAGGCCGACCTGCTCGAGGTTATAGGCGTACAGCGGCTCGGGCAGGCGGAAATCCGTGCGCGCATGCGGAAGCACCACCTTCTTCACCCAGGCGTTGTAGTCCTTCAACTGCTGGTCCAGCTTCGCCATCGCCTCGTCGGAGCCGGCGATCTTCTTCTCGGCGAACAGCTTGCGGATGCCGTCGACGTACCGTTGCGTGTTGCCGAGCTTCTGCTCGACATCGGCCTTCACGGGACCGAGCAGGGCCTTGTCACCCAGTTTTTCCGTGGTGCGGGCGCGTGCCTGGTCGACCAGGGCCGTGCAGCCGGCCGTTATGCCGACGTAGCATTTCAGGCGTCCGAGGGCGGCCTTGTTCTGTTCCGGCGTGCTTTCGGCGTTGAGCAAGGAGAACTCACCGCTGAAGACGATCTGCCCGGCGTCGAACCACGGCAGGAGGTACTTGTCGTTGAGGTCGATGCCCTTGATGTTGCCGTCGATCTGCTTGAGCAGAATCTGAAGATCCTGCTTCACATTGGGGTCCTTCTCCTCGGCGAGGCGCTTGTTCACCTTCGTGCGTACGTCGACCAGGGCGGCGCGCTGGCGCTTGTCGACGTCGGGCCCCAGGTCCACCGTCTTTTCATCGAAACCCTTGAGGCCGATGTCGGTGGCGGATTCGGGACTGAAGCGGGCGGTGACATCCAGCAGCGCCTGCGCGTCGGCGTTGCTGCGGGCGATCCAGGCGGGTTGCGCCGTTTCCGCGTGCAGGCCGCCGATGGCGAAGGTCACGGCAGTGGCGAGGATGAGTCGTCGGAACATGCGTATCTCCCCAGTGAAGTCCGGCGAGACTAGCTTCTGCGGACGGCGCGCGCCAATGTGCCTGATGGCCGATCAGCTGAAGAGCAGCGCGAGCCCGGCCATGCCGATCATGAGGAAGGAGATCACCACCTTGGCGAGGATGCCCACCAGCATGCCGATCCAGGTGCCGATGCCCACGTGGGCCGAGCGGAGGATGCTGGTACCCGACCATAGCTCGCCGATCACCGCGCCGGCAAAGGGGCCAATCAACAAGCCGGGAATGCCGAAGAACATCCCCACGGTGGTCCCGATGCCCGCGCCCCACAAGGCGCGCGGGCTGGCGCCGATCCGTTTCGCGCCGAGCGACGCCGAGACGAAATCCAGCGCGATGCCGACCGCGCCCACGATGCCGATCGCCACCAGCCAGCCCCAGCCGAGGTGCTGGTACTCGTCCACGGCGGCGGCCAGCCAGATGCCGCCGAAGATCATGGGGATGCCGGGCAGCACCGGCAGGACGGCACCCACCACGCCACCGACGATCAACGCGGCGGCGAGCAGGTAGAGGACGACCTCCATCAACGGAAGGCCTCTCGGTACTCCGGCTTCAGGTATGCCGAAAACGACTCGCTGGGCACGTCGACCGCCTGGGGGCCAGCGGCGTAGGAAGCCACCTGGTAAGGCGGAAAGATGAAGGTGAGGCCATGCACCTTGTCGTCCGGCCCGGTGAGCAGGCTGAACACCCGATAGTGGTCCTTGCCCGGCGCCGTGCCTTCGTCGATTTGCTCGCTGTCGGAGGCGAGCGGTTCGTCCTGGTCGTCCAGCGCCGTGAGCAACTGGCGGCGAGCTTCCGCGGCGAAGGCATTCTCGGCGGCGTGCGGATCGGCGAAGAGATCGTTTATTCCCACGACCCGCTGGTCGTCGAGGTCATAGGTGAAACTGTCGACGATGGGCGCGGGATGGGCGCCACCGGTGAAGGCCGAGCCGTCGACCTGCACGTTGATGAAGCGGTCGGTACGGGCCGCCACGGCAATGTCCAGGTTGAGGTCCCAGGGCAGTTCGCGCGCCCGGGCCTTGGCGCCGGGCGCATCGAGGCTGGCGAGGAACGATTCCTTTTGCCGCTCCACGTAGCGGTCGATGGCGCCGCGCAACGGTGCCGCTTTTGGTGGCAACTCCGGGAGTTTCAGTTCCATCGTGTACAGGCCCTCCCTTCCGGATTGGGTATCCTTGGCCACGTTCGCCTTTGCGGGCGGTGGCGTATCCCCGTCGTTCGTCCGGTCGGCGCCGTCGCGGCAGGCCACGAGCCCGGCCGTGGCGAAGACCAGCGACAGGATGTGTCGCACCAGCATGTTGCGTCTCTCCCTGCGAGGATCGCATCTTACCGTAGCTCCCCGTTAGCGGAGAGCGCGTCAACGAACCGAAGGACCAGCGTGCATACCGCGATGACGGAGTCCGTCACCCTGCTCAAGGCCGATGAGCTTGGCCGCATCGAACGCGTGGAGCGCGACGGCGTGTTCCTGATCCGTCGCGACATCGGTGCCGCCCGCTGGTGGGCCCGCTGGTTCGCCCGCCGCGCAGCCGCCCGCGAGGCGCGTGCGTTGACCCGGCTGGATGGCATCGACGGCGTGCCGCGCCTGCTCGCATGGGACGGCCGCGTGCTGGAGCGCAGCTACATGGCGGGCCAGCCGATGCAGTTGGGCAAGCCGCTCGACGCGGCTTATTACCGTGACGCCTTGCGCCTGCTGGCCGTGCTGCACCGGCGGGGCATCGTTCATAACGACCTGGCCAAGGAGCCGAACTGGCTCGTCCGCGAGGATGGCTCGCCGGGCCTGGTGGATTTCCAGATCGCCTGGACCCGGGGGAGGCGCGGCCCGCTGTTCCGCCTGCTGGCCCGCGAAGACCTGCGCCACCTGCTCAAGCACAAGCGCACTTATGCGGCGGACCGTCTTTCGGCGCGGCAACACGCGATGCTCGCGCGCCCGGCGGCGCATTCCCGGCTGTGGCGTGCCACCGGAAAGCGCCTGTACAAACTGATCGCGCGGCGGATCTTCGGTTACTGGGATAACGAAGGGCAGGGGCGCATTCGCCGTTGAGCCTGCCTCGCGCCCTTATTTCTCGACGAACGCCCGCTCGATGACATAGTCGCCGGGTTCGCGGGTACGCGGCGATGCCTGGAAGCCCTCACCGTCCAACAGGACGCAGATGTCCTCGAGCATCGACGGGCTGCCACAGAGCATCACGCGATCCTCCACGGGATTCAGCTGGGGCAGGCCGGTGGCGCGAGCCAGTTCGCCGTCGGCGATGGCATCCGTGATGCGGCCACGATTGCGGAATTCCTCGCGGGTCACCGTGGGATAGTAGACGAGCTTCTCGCGCACCAGGTCGCCCAGGTACTCGTGGTTGGGCAGCTCGTTCTCGATGTAGCCGGAGTAGGCCAGATCGTCCACGTGGCGAGCGCCATGGGCAAGCACGATCTTGTCGAAGCGCTCGTAGGTCTCCGGGTCGCGGATGATCGAGAGGAAGGGGGCCAGGCCGGTGCCGGTACCCAGCAGGTACAGCCGCTTGCCCGGCTTGAGGTCGTTGAGGACCAGGGTGCCGGTCGGCTTGCGGCTGACGATGATGGGATCGCCGGGCTTCAGGTGCTGGAGCCGGGACGTGAGCGGGCCGTCCTGCACCTTGATGCTGAAGAACTCCAGGTGCTCTTCGTAATGCGCGCTAGCGATCGAATAGGCACGCATCAGCGGCCGGCCGTCGACCTCCAGCCCGATCATCACGAAATGGCCGCTCTCGAACCGGAAACCGGGATCGCGGGTGGTGCGGAAACTGAAAAGACTGTCATTCCAGTGGTGCACGTCGATGACGTGCTCGGTCGCCAGTGCCACCATGGTTGCTTGAACCTCGAAAAACGAAAAGGACGGGCCATCGCGCCGTGCGCGTAGCCTGGGGATCGGCTGGGGAAGCGGCCCTGGGGCCGCGCTGCCTCGCGCATGGCGTCGCACCCGCGTAGGTGCGCGCCCATGGGGCGTAAGTTTAAATCAAACCGGCGGGGGCCGCCCTGCGGGCGCCTGAACGCGCCCTGGTCTAAGATGCGGGGCCGCCCAGCAGGAGAAAACCCGGTGCCCAAACCCGACTACGCCGCGGGCCAGTCCTGGACCTACCGCACCCGTCCGGGCGAGGAGGCGTCGCGCGTGGCAATCCGCCACATCGACCATGAACCGGAAGATGGCCGGGTTTTCCACGTCTCGATCCTGGACGTGAAGCTGCGCAACCACCGGGTGCCGGGAGGTATGCAGCGTGCCATGAACCACGCCGCCGTATCCCAGGCCACGCTCGATGCGAGCCTGATCGCGTTGGCAGGCGACGCCGATACGGACGAAAGCTGGCGCGACGGATACGGTGTCTGGCGCCAGGCCTACGACAACGGTGACGCGGGCATCTTCGAGATCCCGGTGAGCGATATCCTCGGCTACATCGAGATGGTGGTCGCGGCCTCGGGCGAGGCTCGATAGAAAGTTCTTCGCGACATTTTCGATGGCGGCGGCCCCTCGAAAATCTCTGATGACTTGGCTCCGGTGGGAGCCGACCCTGTCGGCGATGGGTGCTTGCCTCAACTGCTCAACTGCCGAACCCGCTCGCCCGCCGAATCCCCCCGGCGACATCCCCAACGGTCACCGGGCCGTCTGCCGACCTCGCAGACACGGTTGAAGAACCTCGGTTTCAGCCATTTATCTGAGATGTTTCTTGGCCGCATCCCTGGGCAAGCGCCTGCGTGGGCTACTGAAACAGGCTGACGCCGCATCCACTTCATCAATCAATCCGCCCCGGCGCCCGGTCTCGGGCAGCCGCTGAACCTGCGAGTCCGTTTGATCCGCGGCACGCTGCGCTGTGTGGCGTGCCGCACCTGGACGAGGGTGCGGCAACATTCAAGGAATTCTCCATGTCTTTATCCGAAGGCAAGAGCACGCTTCGTCGCGCCAACGATCCGCTCGATCCCGACGCGACACCACATGACCTCCTGAACGGTGCCATCGAGTGGCTGCAATACGCGCGTGGTCTTTCCGAATTTCTCGCCGATCTCGTGCATGAATCCGATGCAGTCGACTGTCGTCGCATGGCGCTTTCATTGGAGGCCATAGCGGCACTGACGAACATGGGCGTGCAATGCACGGCACAGGCGCATGCGCGGATGTCGTGGGAGGAAGTTCAACTCCTTCACGGAGGGCGAGTTGGTGTGGAAGTGCGAGACGTCGACTGAGATCACGAGACGTATGACCACCTCGAACTTGGGGGTAACTTCTCGTTAACTTGTCGAGCTCGTAGTTCGCTGGGTAGACTCGTGTGCCAGATAGGGAGATCGAACGATGCGAGCGGTCACGAAGATGTGCTTTAGCTCGATCATTGTCACTACAGCTCTTGTAGTAGTGCCGGCAACAAGAGCGCAGAGGGCGGTGCCCGCGCCTTATGGCCTGGATGAATTCAGTGCATCCTTGAAACTTCGCGCTTCCTACCAGCATTGCCTTGATGCTTCTGGTGGTGCCACTCCAGGCATGCAGGACTGCATCGACGCGGAGTTTGCTTATCAGGATAAGCGTCTGAATGCTGTCTATAAACGTCTGATGTCTACCGCCTCCGCTTCTGAGCGCATCGTGCTTAGGAATGAAGAGCGGGGATGGATTGTCGCGAAGGAGAAGCGCTGCGCTGTGCCGGAAAGCCCAGGGCAGGGTGACATCATCGACTCGGCCAGTTGTGTCGTTACGGAAACGGCGAAGCGAGCAACCGAACTGGAGTCACGGAAGATCAAGTAGAACGGGACAAAGGAAGGAGAAGTAAATGATGGAACAGAACGAATGGAAGCTTGGCAATACATCACTATGGTTCGAGAGTCAGGGGCGCGGCCCGGGTACGGTATCGTCCGGAGTTGGTGATCACGGAGGGCGGTCATACGGCACCTACCAGCTATCCAGTTCGGTTGGGACGTTGGCAGACTATGTGCGTACATCTTCGTACGGGTCGCGCTTCAAAGACATGAAGGTGAACTCTTCGTCCTTCATCGACACCTGGAAGACGATAGCAGCCGAAGATCCTGCTTTCGGGGCCGATCAGCACGAATATATAGAACGGACCCACTACCAGCCCCTGATGAAAGGCCTGACTCGCGCAGGCGTCGATGTGCACGCACGTGGGCCTGCGGTCCAGGACATGGTCTGGAGCACATCTGTTCAGTACGGTGGCGGAAGCCGCGGAGCGAACGTGGTTATCCGCGGACTCCGCGAAACCCATGGCGAGGCGTATCGTCTTGACGATCTTACCGACGCTCAGATCGTCACTGCTGTTCAGGACTCCAAGCTACGCCATGTACTGACAGACTTTAGGAACTCGATGCCGAACACCCCTGGTATCGAAACGCGAATAGTTACGGAGAAGCATGCCCTCGTCGCGCTCGCCGATACTGGTATGCCTATGAGTCATGCCGAGATCATCGCGCTGCATCGGGAGATATCTCCGCTTCGCATCGGGTCATCTGGCGAGCGTGTTGCCGTGCTCCAGGAAAAGCTGGCTGATCTTGGATTTCATTCAAAAAGTGGCAAATTCATCGAAGCGGACGGTGACTTTGGGAAATCGACGGAAGAGGCGCTCAAGGACTTCCAGTCCTCGAATGGACTTTATCCTCATGGTCAGGCTAGTCCGCTAACGCAGGAGCGCATCGGAGCCCAGATTACCTCCCGCGACCTTGGCATGGAGTCGTTGCGTAACGAAGCGCAACCATCATTAACGTGCCGCGTCGATGGACGTGCCCACGATGACGGGGATGATCAGTTGCGCATGTTGGTTCGGCGGGTGGGGGCCGAAGAACCTGGTTCCTCTGGCATTGGGCGCGGTGCATCGGCCGTCTATGACGCAGTTCGATTCAAAGGCGCGTCCAACTCGTCGGAGTCGATACTCAGGCTAAATGATTCGAGACACCCCGACCACGAGTTTTTTCAACACGTGCGCGGCCATGTTGTGGAACTCGACAAGACGCTTGGCCGAGCACCAGATCATTACACCGACAACATCGCGTCGGCATTGGCCGTCCAGGCACGTGCAGACGGTATGGACCGAATTGATCAGATCGCTCTTTCCAAGGATGGATCTGCACTCTGGGCGAGACAGACGCCGCCTGGGCGAACCGATCACATCTTTGATCTTCAAACGAAGGTCCCGACCGCCGACGCGACCACGCCACTGGACCAAACTGCGGCAAAGTGGCCGGATGCTATGGAACAGTTCCGGGCCTACGAGCAGGAGCAGGTGCTGATCCAGCAGCGGTCACAAGAACGAGCTCAGGCGGAGAGTCAATCGCGGACCGTCTCAGGACCCTCAATGGTGCGCTAGTGGTCAAGCTATTCGGTCAGCATGCTGCGAGAGACGTGCAGCGCGATCTTCCACAAGGAATCCAAAAAAAGGGCGCCCGGTCTCCGGATGGCGGCCGGGGAGTTGCCGGCATCCGGAGGGGGCGCAAGTGTCACACAGGGATCTGGGTTCTTCGTTTAGAAGTCGTAGGTCACCGCGAGGCGGCCGTAGCGAGGGTCCTGGGTGTAGAGCGGTACGCGATAGGTCGTATTGAGCGTGTTAGCCGGGCCTTCGCTGGCTGGGGAACGGAACGTCGCACGCTGCTGGTTCAACACGTTGAAGACGTTGGCCGAGAAGGCAAGCTTTTGGCCGCCCCAGGACGGACGATAGGTCACGCCGAGATCGAGCTGGAAAGTCCAAGGCAGGCGGCCGTGGCTACCCGGAGGCGAGGGCTGTCCATCGCACCAGCGGTACGAACTGCCGTAAGACACTGGGTCGGTATGGTTCGGACCGTAGTAGCCGGTACAGACTTCGGGGGCTCCGGAAATGGCCTGCAGATTGCCCGACAGCTGCCATTCCGGCAGGAACTGCCAGTAACCGTATGCCTTGACAACATGTGTATGGTCGTTACCCTGCGGACCGTTCGAATACTCCATGACATACTTGTTGTCCCAGTCGACGCTGCCGGCTGCGCCGCTCTGGCGCGTGTCGGTACGAGCCTGGCCCTCGGTATTGCCGTAGCTGCGCGAGAACACGTAGTCGAGTTTGCCGTACCACACGCCATCGAAGCTGTGCTCGATGAACGTTTCGAGGCTGTAGTAGCGACGCTTCAGTGCGGGGAAACCGATTTCCTTGCGGCTGAGCGGTACTTCGAACGCATTGCCGTTCGGGTCGAGCAGCGTAAAGGTATTGGACGCGCCGCCATTCACCAGGTAGCAACTGTTGGTCGAGCCGACGGTATATCCAAGTGCCTCCGCTTTGTCGGTCACCAGGGCGACGTCGCAGAAGTCGTCGATGGCGCTGCGCAGGATGCGCTGGGTAGCCTTGGCGCCGTACACCCAGTGATCGCCGAAGGACTTGTCGAAGCCGAGGATGAATTCGTCCTGGTGCTCCGCCTTCAGGTTCTTGCCGGCGACGGTACGCGGGTCGGGTGGTATGCCATACGAATTGTTTGCTGACACAGGTCCGCTGATCTGGGTGAGTCCCGTGGGAGCGCCAGTCGAATCGATGCCCGAGTACGTGTAGTACTGCTGCGTGGAGGTATAACCGGCCGCAGCGCCCGTGGCAGGGTTGAGTGGCAGGCCCAGGTAATAGCGGCCGGCATTGGCGAATACCTTGAACGAACCGTCGCCGTTAACGTCCCACGATGCGCCCAGGCGTGGCGCCCACTGCGGCTTGGTTTGCGTGATGAATTCCTGGCCGAACTGGTTGTAGTCGGTGAACTGGTCGTTGCGCAGGCCGAGAGAGAGCAGCCATGTATCGCTGATCTGCCATTTGTCCTCGATGTACTGCGCTTTCTGGTCCGACCGCACGTTGACCAGGTTGTTCACGACGTTACGGCTGACGTAATAGCCGTCTGCGCCGTTCGCGAAGCCGGCGGTACCAGGAACGAAGTTGATGCCTGGCGCATCCGAAATCGGTTGCGTCGGATCATCTTGCTGCCCGTAGTTCCAGGTATAGCCAGGGCCGGGGCTGTGCGTGCCGAATTCCACGGCCTTCGACTTCACGTTGTCGATACCCACGGAGATCGTGTGGTCGCCCAGCGTGTAGGCGACGTCGAAGCGGAAATTGGTGGCTTTGTTGCCGCGGCCTGGCGCGCTGATATCGTCGACCTGGTTGTTGCGAATCGCAGACCCACCATTGAGTGCCGGATTCTGATTCTGCGAACTGTCGACACGTACCAGGGTGGGATCATAATTGCCTGGCTGGTCGTAGTTCTTCGTGTTCATCTTGCCGTACATGGCACTCACCGTCAGGTTGTCGGTGATGTAGCTCGTGTACTTGGCCACCCACAGGTCGCCACCGGTCTTGGTGTCGTCCACCGGGCCGATGGTGCTGGTTCGGTTGAGATTGACGTAATCGTAGTTGTAACGCGTGCCCGAACCTTCGCGCTTGTCGCCCGCACTGGTCAGTTCGAGGATGTTGCTGTCGTTGATGTTCCAATCGAGCTTGGCGTACCAGCGCGGCGACTTGTAATCGTTGGTGGATGAGGGCGTGTTGCTGCCGACGGAATTGACGTTGCGTTGGCCTTGTTTCTCGAACTCGCCTGCCACAAAGAAGAACAGCTTGTCCTTGATCAGCGGGCCGCCGGCGTACGCACTGACCGTGGTGGTCCAGCGATCGTTCTGGCTCTTCGGTTGGTAGAGATTTCCCGCTGGGGCCGACGAGGGCACTCGGGCATAGTGCAGATCGTCATTGCTGGCGCGCGCCCAGGCAGGCTCCCAGAGAAGCTGGGCGCCGAAGTGCCATTCGTTGGTGCCGCGTTTACCGACCTGACTGATCACGCCGCCATCGGAGCGGCCGTACTGAGCGCTATAGCCGCCGGTGTATACCTCTTGCTGGTCGATAGCACCGTAGGGAAGTTGCAGGCCGCCGACGGCGTTGAGGGGGTCGGTGGTATTGAAGCCGTTGATGTAATAAGCATTCTCGTTGGCTGCGGCGCCGCCGAAGCTGGCGACGGAGCGGCCGGTATCGCTGGTGAAGCCACCACCATTGTTGACCACGCCGGGCGCCAGTCGGGCGATTGCCTCGGCCGTGCGGCCTAACGGCAGCTTTGCGAGTTGCTCCGAGGTGATGACCGTACGCGAGTCCACTGAAGTCACGTCGATATTAGGTAATGCGGTGCCGGTGACGGTCACGCCCTGCAGACTGGTTGCATCGCTGGCGCTGCCTGCGGTAGCCGGAGGGGCGTTGAAGGAAACATCCGTGCTGGCACCGACACGAAGAGCCACATCTCTCCGGGTATCGACGGTGGTGCCGTCGCGAAGGAGGCTCACGGTGTAGGTGCCAAGGGGCAACTGCGCGATTGAGTAGCGGCCACGCTCGTCCACCGGCACTTCGCGGCGGAAGCCGGTGCCACTTTCAATCACGATGGTTTCGTTGCCGCCCGCCGGAACGGAGCCATTGAGTGCGCCCGTAGTGGACTGCGCGTAAACGCTCGAAACGCCGCCCAGGCAGGTACATACCGCCAGTGCGAGTGCGCTCCTGCGAGAGAGAAACTGCTTCTTCATGCCTTCCCCGGAAAGTGATGCCAAAAAAATGAAGACAGCACGGGACCGTGACGCCGGGCCCCCGCCCGGCGCTGAGATGTGGAGTCTCGAAGACCCCTCCCGCGCTCCATTGCTGCACTCCCCATTTGCCTCGATCCAAATGGGTCAAGCCGACGGTTTACAGCACGTCGGCTGCGTTGTCTAGCAGCCAAAACACTCCATGGGATAGCCGTCCAGCCGTCCAAACACGATGTCGCGGCGCAGCAGAAAACGAGGTAACTATGGGGATTTGTGGAGTTTTATGCGTTCGAAAAACCTTGCCGGAAACGTGCCTGGACGGCGCCGGCATGCCGCGTAAAAATTTACGCGGCGACCCTCGGGAACTCCCTTCCCGCACCGGATTCGGGGAGTGGGTTTGGATCGAGGCAAATCTCGTGCCAAG
The DNA here is from genome assembly GCF_041360655.1 of Luteibacter sp. RCC_6_2. Taxonomy (NCBI): domain Bacteria; kingdom Pseudomonadati; phylum Pseudomonadota; class Gammaproteobacteria; order Lysobacterales; family Rhodanobacteraceae; genus Luteibacter; species Luteibacter sp. RCC_6_2. The sequence goes on from NZ_JBFUPQ010000004.1 coordinate 292,354, forward strand.
TTCTTGCGGTCGTCCCCTCCCGGCCGGTCGTCACCCATCATCCACCCGGCCTGACCGACATTCCGACGAATGAAGATCGCGACCTATAATGTCAATGGCATCCGCTCTCGTCTCCCCCACCTGATCGAGTGGCTCGAGAGGGAATCGCCCGATATCGCGTACCTGCAGGAACTGAAGGCGGTGGACACGGGATTTCCCATCGGGGCGATCAACGATGCCGGGTACGGTGCGCTCTGGGCGGGCCAGGCCTCATGGAATGGAGTGGCCGTCCTGGCGAAGGGTGTGGACCCGGTGGAAAGCCGCCGGGGGCTGCCGGGCGATGAAAAAGACACGCAGAGCCGTTACCTCGAGGTGGCGGCGCACGGCGTCCTGGTCGGCTGCCTCTATCTCCCCAATGGCAATCCGTGGCCCGGCCCGAAGTTCGAGTACAAGCTGGCATGGTTCGAGCGCTTCATCCGTCATGCCAAGGGGCTGCTCGGCAGTGGGCAGCCCGTGGTGCTGGCGGGCGACTACAACGTGGTGCCCACCGACGAGGACATCTACGACCCGAAGGGCTGGCGCCGCGACGCCCTGTTACAGCCGGAAAGCCGTGAAGCCTATGCACGGTTGCTGGCGCAGGGCTGGACGGATGCCTTGCGCGCTATCCATCCGGACGAACGCATCTACACGTTCTGGGATTATTTTCGCCAGCATTGGCCACGCGACAGGGGGCTGCGCATCGACCATCTGCTGCTGTCGCCGGACCTGGCCAAGCGGCTCAAGGACGCCAACGTCGACCGCTGGGTCCGCGATCTGCCGAAGGCCAGCGATCACGCCCCGGTGTGGGTCGAACTGGGGAAACCCGCCCGGAAGCGCGCGGCGGCGAAGAAGACGGCGACCGCCCGGAAGCCCGCATAGCGCGGCTGGAAACGTTTTCACGAAGGTGAATCCCACGCCGCACTTGCCAGCGGCGACAGAGTTCATAGACTAGGCGGCTATTGGGGGAGGTGGACCAATCGAGCATGAAGATCGATGGCGGTAGCGGCAAGCGCGCCGAACCGGTGATGCTCAGTGAGGTCGCCGAGCGGTTGCATAACCCGCGTATCGATCGCATCGTGGCGAGCTTCCGCGAGTATCACGTCTCGCTGATGCGCACGGTGGTCCTCGGTTTCGTCGTCATCTGGTCCGCCGCCTGGCTCCAGGGCCCCGCGCCCATGGCGGTCGAGGCCCACCGCGTGGTCCCCGTCGCCGCCGCCTTGTTCGTGCTCAGTACCTTCTGGATGCTTGGCATCCGGGCGGGGTCGTTGCGCCAGAACGTGGCGATCGACGCCGTCGGGGGCGTCGCCAACTTCGTCATGGTCGCCGTCCTGCTCAAGTCGGCGTTCATGTTGCTCATCACGCTGACCCCCGTGCTGCCCTTCCTCTCCGTGGCCCTGGGCGTGCGTTACAGCCGTTGGGCCTTCGCCGCCAGTGTGGCTGCGTCGGTGGCCATCCTGGCCGTGGTGGCCCCGGATGGTTTCTGGATCGCCCGACCAGCTTATGCGTTATATGCCCTGGCGCTGGTGATCGTGCTGCCGATGACGCTCTACCGCATGATGGACGCGTTGCGCGAAGTGTCGGCGGAAGCGATCGCTTCGCGCGAAGCGCAGCACCGCTTTATCTCGATGATGAGCCATGAGATGCGGACGCCGCTGGGCACGGTCATACATGCCGCGTCGTTGCTCGACACCTCGGCCATGAATGACGATCAGCGCCGCCTGGTGGCCTTGCTTTCCACCAACGCCAATGCCTTGCTGCACCGGGTGAACGCCGTGCTGGATGTCGCGTCCTTCGCCGGCGGTAGCTTCAACCTGCGTCACCAGGCTTTCGCTTTCGACGAGGTGTTGGCCACGGTGGGAGCGGTTTGCCGTCCCTACGCGGCCGAGAAGCGGATCGCCTTCAGCCTGTCGCGGGACGCCTCGGTCGAGGGCGTGTTCGCGGGCGACCCGGGGCGCATCGAGCAGGTGCTCTCCAACCTCGCCTCCAATGCGTTGAAGTTCACGCCGCCCGGAGGGTCGGTCGACGTGCGCGTGGAACTGCTGGAAGGCATGGCGGGTCGCGATCCGACCATCGTCTGCACCGTGACGGACACCGGTATCGGCATCGCCGACAGCGACAAGCAGCGGATCTTCGATCCCTTCCATCAGTTGAGCGCGGGCGAGAGCCGGCGCCAGGAGGGAGTCGGGCTGGGTCTCTACATCGTGCGCAACGTCTCCGAGCAAATGCAGGGCAGCCTGGACGTGGGCGATAACCCCATGGGCGGTACGGTCTTCAGCTGGCGCTTCAGCTTGCCTCGCGCGGCCGCCGGGGCACGCAGCGTGGCCGACACGCCACTGGTGGACCTGCTCGACGACCACAGGGGGCGGGTCGCTCCGCTGCGCTGCCTGGTGGTGGACGACAATGCCGCCAATCGCGAGATCGTGGGGCGCATCCTGGAGCGCGCCGGTCATCTTCCCGTGTTCAGTGCCAGTGGCGATGAAGCCCTGTCGCGCCTGGCCAACGAAGGCGTCGACCTGATCTTCATGGATCTGCACATGCCCGGCAGTTCCGGTTGGGACGTGCTTGGCCGCATCGAGGTCGCCCGGCGCACGGGCAGCGTGCCGCCGATCGTGATGCTCAGCGCGGATTCCAGCCACGACGCCGTGCGCATCGCCTTCAGGGCGGGTGCGCGGGCTTACCTGACGAAACCGATCGCGGCGCAACGCCTGCTGGATGTGATCGAAGCCGTGGCGGAGGAGCGCGAGCTCGAACATGCCGTGCGGCATTGGCAGCCGGTGATCGATTCACCCGCGGATGGGCGTGGTAATACGGGCACACCGCTGGATGAGATGCGCGCACTCAGCAGCCAGGACGAGTTCGCCAACTTCGTCGATCTCTGCGCCCATACCACCGGCCATCACCTGGACGCGCTTCGCGCCGCGATCGCCTCGCACGATATCGCCGGGGCGTCCGAGGCGGTCCATGCCTTGCGCAACGTGCTGGGCAACCTGGGCGTACCCGGCGCCGGCCGCGTATGCGACGACATCGCCGTGATCGTCGACGCTGGTGGCGACATGCGTGCAGCCGTCGCCGAGGTCGACGCGCTGGGGCGGTCGGTACGGCGCTTCGTGGAGATCCAGCGGCAGCAGGCGGGCGTGGCGGCCGACGCGTGACGACACTGGATGAGCTGGCCAGCGACATCGAGGAGAGGGAGCGCCAGGTAGCGGGTATCAAGCCCGACAACGAGGCACGCATCGTGTTTGGCGCAGGCGTGCCGCACGAGCGCCTGCCACTGTCGGTCGTCTACCTGCACGGTTTCACCGCCAGCCAGGCGGAGGGGGCGCCGGCACATCGTACGATCGCCCACGCCTGTGCGGCCCATCTCTTCCTCGATCGCCTCACCGGACATGGCACGGACGAACCCGAGGCCATGGCCGGCGCTTCGCCGGAACGCTGGCGCGAGGACGCCGACGCGGCGCTGGAGATCGGCTTGCGCCTGGGCGAAAAGATCGTGCTCGTGTGCACGTCGATGGGTGCCTCGCTCGCCCTCGACCTGGCGGTGCGCCGCCCGGATGCCGTCGCGGCCGTGGTGGCCTGGTCGCCGGGTATCCGCGTGCACGATCCCGAGCAGTTGCGCGCGGCGGTCTTGCTGCAAGGCGCCGTGGTGCCGCCGGGGGAGAGGTCGCCATTCCAGCGGCGCTACTGGTCGTCCGTGGTCCATTCCGACGGCTACCGCGCCATCGCGCGGCTCTTCATCGAGTGGATGCGGCCGGAGCGCCTGGGTTCGATCGTTTGCCCGGTGTTCTTCGGCGTATGGGACGGCGGGGAGGGTGATCGGGATACGCTCACGTCGGTGGCGGCGATGCGCGAGGCGTTCACCTGGCTGGGCACCGCGCCATCGCGGCGCAGGCTGGTGGCTTACGATCACGCCGCGCACGTGCTCGCCTCACCCGAGCGTTCCCCCGCCGCCGCACGGGTGCTCGCCGATTCGCTGGCCTTCCTGCGCGATATGGGCGTCGCGCACTGACGGGCCGCGGACGCGCTATCTTTGCCCGTTCCGAAGGAGGTCGACCCGGTGCGTTTCCAACGCGCGATCGCTGCGTGGGTGTTTGTCTGGCTGGCGGTTGCCGGCGGGCTGGCGTTCGCCAGCGACAGCCTGGCAGCGGATAGCCGCGATCGCGATATCGGCCAGTTCTACCACACGGCGTGGACGGTTCGCGAAGGCGCGCCGGGCCAGGTCACGGCCCTGGCGCAGACACGCGACGGTTATCTATGGTTGGGTACGCAAACCGGCCTTTACCGCTTCGATGGCGTGCGCTTCGAACGCTATCGCCCACGCCAGGGCGGAGATTTCCAGGCGTCCAGCGTGGCATCCCTCTATGCGCCCCCCTCCGGCGGCCTGTGGGTCGGGTTCCGCTATGGCGTGGCGAGTTTCGTCGACGGGGACCGCGCCACGCATTACGCGGCATCGTCCGGCCTGCCGACGGGAACGCTTTATGCCATCGGCGGCACCCCCGACGGCAACATCTGGGCGGCGACCTTCAATGGCCTTGTCCGCCTCGATCACGGACGCTGGATGTCGGTGGGTCCTTCGATGGGCTTGCCGGGCGTGCGCGCCCGCAACCTGTTCGTGGATCGCGAAGGTCGCCTGTGGGTGGCGACCGAAGACGCGCTGGCCTGGTTGCCGCGTGACGGTCGCCGCTTCGAAGTGGCGACGCGCGAGGTCGGGCGGGTGAACCGCATCGCCGAGGCCGCCGATGGTTCGATCTGGGTCGCCGAGGCCGATGGCGGCGTGCGTCCCGCGTGGGCGGGCGGGGCCGATCCTTCCGAAGCCGGTCCCGTGCTGAAACTGTCGTCGGCGGGCTTGCTGTTCGACCGCGACGGCGCGTTGTGGATGCCGACATTGGGCGATGGCATCCGCCGCGTACCCCGGGTACGCGATCTTCCCCATCGTGTGATCGGCGCGGAAAGTGCGGAGGCGCAACGTTTCCTGGAGCGCGACGGGCTCAGTTCCGATTACGCCAGCAGCGTGATCCAGGATCGCGAAGGCAATGTCTGGGTGGGTGGCAGCCGGGGACTCGACCGTTTTCGGGTAAGTCGCCTGCTGCCGGCGATGCTTCCTTCCGGCGCCACGGATTTCGCCATGGTGGCGGCGAAGAACCATGGCGTCTGGGTCGGCACCAAGAGCCGGCCACTCAGCCGGGTCGACGCGAACGGCATCGAACCGATTGGATTGACCGAAGCGATCACCGCCGCCAGCCGCGATGCCGACGGCATCTGGCTCGGTGGTCCCGGCGGCCTCTGGCGCCTGCACGAGGGCAAACCCGAGCCGTTCGCTCCCTTGCCCTATCCGGATTACTCCGGTGTGCAGGCGGTGGTGGGCGATGGCAAGGGCGGTGCCTGGGCGTCGGTCAACCGGCCCGGCATCTTTCACTTCACCGAAGGCGGCTGGGAACACGATCCGCTGCCGGCTGTCCCCGTCGACTCGGCCCCCCTGGTCCTGATGAACGACCACCATGGGCGGCTGTGGATGGGATTCGCCCGCAACAACATCCTCGTACGCGCGCAAGGCGGGGACGTCGTGATCGGCTCGGGTGAAGGGTTGGCGGTAGGCAATGTCACGGCGCTGCTGGAAGACGGCGAGGCCGTATGGGTCGGTGGCGAACTCGGCATCGGCGTCGTCGTCGCAGGCCGGGCGAGGATGATCGCGATGGCGGACGATCCGCTGCGCGGTGTCTCCGGCCTGGTCCGCGATCATCGTGGGGACTTCTGGGCCAACGCCGCGCAGGGCGTCGTCCGGATAGCCGCGGCCGACATGGCGCGTGCATTGGAAGATCCGGACTACCGGCTCCCGGGCACCTTGTTCGATTCGCTCGACGGCTTGCCGGGCACGCCCGCGCAATTCAGGCCGCTACCCACCGCTGTCGTGGCCGACGATGGCCGGCTATGGTTCGCCACCACGAGCGGCATCGTTTCCATCGATCCCGCGAACGTGCCCCGCAATGCCCTGGCCCCGCCGGTATCCATTCGTTCCGTTTCCACGGATATCGGCACGTGGCCCGCGGGCCCTCGCATCGACCTGCCCGCGCACACCGAGCGGCTGCGGATCGCGTTCACGGCCACGAGCCTGAGCGTGCCCGAACGCGTGCGCTTCCGCTATCGCATGGAAGGCCTCGACACGCGCTGGCGTGACGCGGGAAACGAGCGCGAGGCCATCTACACCGACCCACCGCCGGGCCAATACGTGTTCCGTGTCACCGCGGCGAACGAAGATGGCGTGGTCAACGAGGAAGGCGCGTCGATCGAGGTCGGCGTGGCGCGTGCGTTCTACCAGATGCCGTGGTTCTTCCTGCTCTGCCTGCTCGCGGTCGTGCTTCTTGCCTGGCTGGCCTTCTTCCTGCGCCTGCGCAGCATGGCCTCGCAACTGCGCGCGCGCTTGCAGGAGCGGCATGCGGAACGCGAACGCATCGCCCGGGAACTGCACGACACCTTGTTGCAGAGCATCCAGGGACTGACGATGCGCTTCCAGGCCATCGCCAACCGCGTGCCGCCTGAAGAGCCCCTGCGTGGAGAGATGGAACGCGCACTGGACCGTGCCGACGAAGCGCTGGTGGAGGCACGCGACCGCGTGCGCGACCTGCGCGCCCACGCGGGGGAGTCGGCCCATATCGATGCGGCGCTGCGGGCCCTGTCGTCGGCTTACGCGGCGGAACACACGGTGCCCGTGGTCGTGACCACCTATGGCGACCTGCGTGACCTGGGCGAACTGGTCCGCGACGAGTTGTATGGCATCGCCCGCGAAGCCGTGCACAACGCCGTCACCCACGCGGAGGGGAGCCGGGTCGACGTGGAGCTCAGGGTCGAAGACACCGAACTGGTGCTTTCGATCCGCGACGACGGCCGGGGGATCGACGAAGCGGTGCTCCGCGACGGTCGCGATGGCCATTGGGGCCTGCGTGGCATCCGCGAGCGCGCCGCCGCCATCGGCGCGCTGGTCTCGATCGCCTCGCGCCTGGACGGCGGCACGGAGGTGTGCGTGCGCCTGCCCGTTGCGCTGGCGTTCCCGCATCGTGCGGGATGGCTGCGCCGGGCCTTGGACAGGTTGCGCTAGCGGTAACAGCCGTTCGCGAACTGTCCCTTGGCCAGCGGGCACAGGATCGCGGCGAACCCACCGTTCGCGGAGACCTCGAACGAGAGCGTGCCATCGGCCGTGACGTTCTCTGCCGTGCGGGCCACATCGCCCCGGCCGATGCCGTCACGAACGATGTCGGCGTGCCACGGCCCGACGCCCAGGGACGCCAGCGGCACGCTGAGCCGGCGCGCGGGCCCGGCCGAGATCGCGCCGATGAACCAGCGGTCGCCGCTACGGCGGGCGAAGATCGCATCCTGCCCCGGCGTGCCGCCGAGGAGCTTCGTCTCGTCCCATACGGTGGGAACCTGGTCGAGGAAGGCGAGGGCTTGCGGCCGGCGCTGGTAGGCTTCCGGCATGTCGGCGAGGTGCGTCCAGCCTGACTCGAAGACGATAGGCAACGCCACCTCATGCGCGATCGAGGCTTCCTTGCGGCCCGCATCGAACGCCACCGGGGTGTAGTCCATGGAACCGACGACATTGCGCGTATACGGTTGGATGGTGTTGCCGGCCGCCGGCGGATCGTTCTCCGCGCCACGTACGCCTTCCATGGTCATCAGGTGCGGCCACGTACGGGCGAGGCCATGGGGAATCGTCGCGCCATGGAAGTTCACCATGAGGTGCAGTTTGGCCGTGTCCGCGAGGGTGTCGTCGTACCAGCGATAGCGCGCCTGCGAGTCGGACTCCATGAAGTCGACCTTCACTCCCTTCACGCCCCAGCCCTTCACCCGCGTGAGCTCCGCCATGCGCTTGGCGGGCGTGTCGAGCTTCGACCAGTGGAACCAGAGCAGGATGTCGACATGCTTCGCGTTCGCGTAGCGGACCAGGGCCGGCACCCAACTCTCGCTCCAGCCTTCGTCGACCAGCACATAGGGGATGCGGTTGCGCGTGGCGAAGTCCACATACGCCTTCTGCCGTTCGGCGTTCGAAGGGCTGTCGTGCCCGCTCAGCCACGACCAGGCGACCTTGCCCGGGCGAATCCACGAGGTATCGGCGAAGCGTGCCGGATCGGCGAGGTCGTCGACCAGCGTGGACTCCGTGACGGTGGCGAGGTCGCCGGCGATCACCGTGCGCCATGGCGTGACACCGGTGCTTTCCACGCGGGCGTCGGCGAGGGTCAAGGCATATGTGCCGCTGTTCGCCGCATGCGTAAGGCGGCTGCCGTCGTAGCGGCCATCGGCGTTGGCTTCGGTGACCAGCACGTAGTTATCGCCGACCTGGAACAGCGAGGGATAGCCGTAATCGCCCGGTGCGGCACTTCCCGCGGTGGTCTCGATGCGCTCTTTTTCATACTGCGGGTTATAGGGAAGCAGCCAGGCTTTCGCCGTCGGGGGAACGGCGAACGCGGTGGCCTCGCCGGTCACCGTCGCCCGCGTCGTTCCTGGAATTTCATAGCGGAATGCCACGCCATCGTTGGCGACGCGCACGACGATGTCGAGCTTCTGTCCCTTGTCGTTCTGCAAGGCATACCGGGTTTCGGAAAGATTGGCGTTGCGTTCCAGGCGCTTGCCGACGGTCATGCGATAGCGCTCGGTGAGCTGTCGCTGCGTGGTACCGACAAGGCGCAGGTCATGGGTGAGATCCGCTTCCGTGGTGCGGAGGCCGAGGGTCTCGTCGACGAGGGCGAGGCCATGGGGATCGGTGATGGTGAGCACCGGCCGGCCGCCGTCGCGAAATACCAGCGTCGCCAGCGGTGGGCTCGCCAAGGCAGGGAAACAGAAGCACGCGGCGAGCATGGCGGCGATGCGGCGAGGGACGAACGAACGGCGTACGGGCTTCATCCGGCGGTTCCTGTCGGCTGCGGAAGGCATGTGCATGACGGTCCGCCGCCGAGGATTCCACACGACACCCCCGTACTCAAGGCATCCTTGGGCAAACTGTGAGGAGACACACCGTTCCATGGAATCGCTGGCCTCCACCGTCGTGCTGCTCGAACAGGAGCAGGCGTGGCGCGACCCTGCCGCCTTCCTGTGGCGCGCCGAAGCCGCCGACCGCCTCGACCTGCTCCTCATCGGCGCGGACGATCCCGCGTGGCGCGAGCGTGCGGTGCGGCTCCTCGATGCCATGGAAAAGCTCGATGCCGAAGGTTTCTCTTCGATCCGGGAGGCGATCCGTCGCGGCGAAGGACGTGCCGCGTTGGCGGCATGGCTCGATGTCGGCTTTCCCTCGGGGCAGCATTACGATGTGCTGGACCATGTCGTCGCGGGTGTGCTCGCGCTGGAGGAGCCGGCGGTTCCACGCGTCTTGCCGGCGGAGATGGTTTTCTATCAACCGAGCCCGGCAAGGCACATCATCGATGGCGTGGCGCGTGCGGGCATCACGGCCGGCGATGTCGTGCTGGACCTCGGCGCGGGCATGGGACACGTGCCGATCCTGGTGGCGATCCTCACGGGCGCGCGCACGCTCGGCGTGGAACGCGAGCCCGTCTACGTCGAACGGGCGGCGGAGGCGGCAGCGCGGCTGGGTCTGGCCGACGTGCATATGCGCGTCGGCGACGCGCGCGACGCCGACTTGTCGGAAGCGACCGTCTTCTATCTGTTCACGCCCTTCATCGGCAGCGTGCTGCGCGATGTCGTGGCCAACATCGAACGCGAGGCCCGGCGGCGACCGATCCGCGTGGTCACGCTCGGCCCCTGTTCGCGCACCTTCGCGCGGATGCCGTGGCTCCATAGCGAGGACCCTGATCCCCAGACGGCCGAGCGTATCGTGGTATTCCGCTCAGCGCTTGGCGAGGGGTAGCCTGCTTATCAGTTTTTCGCGGAAGACGCCCGCGAGTTGGTGGAATCCCGCCTCGGTGGGATGCATCTCGTCGTTCCACTGGGCGTCGCTGGTCAATTGCCCGCGCAGGTCCACGTAGTCGAACATGCCGCCAAAAGCGGCGTTGCGTTTGACCGGCTCGAGTACGCGCTCGACGAAGCCGTCGATCAGGTGGCGGGTGAACTCGCGCCATGCATCGATGCCGCCATCGATCACGGTCTCGATGTTCGGCCCGATCCACGGGCCGACCGATTTCTTCAGCAAGGCGGCGGCACCGAGGTTGCGCAAGCCGAGCTCGGCCGCGCTGCCGATGCGCCGCGGATAGTCGTATGTGTGCGCGATGATCGGCACATCCGGCCGTGCTTCATGGAATGCCCCGACGAAGAACGCGTAAGCCTCGCGTACCTGTTCGTAACGGCCGGTGGCGACGATGGCATCGAACGCCTGGCTGGCGCTCAGGCCACGCCGCCCCGCCAGGGCATCGTGCAGCCATGTATCGACGAAGTCGTTGCCCCCGGCGCTCAGCAACACGGCATCGAACCGATAGCGGGTGAACCAGCCGATGAGATCGTCGACATTGTCCTTGGTGAACATCGATCGCCCGGGATGGGCGGTTTGCGGAGCCGCCTGGTCGCCGCTGCGTTCCACCCGGAAGAACAGGCCGCCCTTGCCGAATTGCGGCACGCCACGCGCCTCGTCTTCCGGCGCGGGAGACACGATCCAGTCGAGCAGGTTCATCGCCAGTGGCGTGGAAAACCAGGAGTCACCCTCGCAGAGGATCACGGGGGTGTGTTCGAGCGCATGCTGGCTCTTAAGGCCCATGTACATGGCACGGAACTGGCCACGCTGGGACAGGGCGGAGGATTGCGGCATGGCGTGTCCTCGTTCGACGAGCCCGCCGATCCTACCACCCCGTCATCCGGGGCTTGCCTTGACGATGGTTTTCCCCGGTCCCAAACTCGCCCGGTCGCGGCAGGGGGTTGCGACCTACCAGGGGATAACCATGAAGGGTTTGGCAAGGAAGTGGGCGACCTTCGTCGCCTTGTCGCTGTTCATATCCATGTCGCATGCATCGGCGCTTTCGGACCTGCCATGGCAGTTCGGACCGGCCAAAGTGCAGGTGGGTCCGCAAGCCACGATCGAGGTGCCGGATGGCTATGCTTTTCTCGATCCGGAAGGCACGAAGCGGCTCAACGTGCTGATGGAGAATCCGCCGGACGAGACCGACACGTACACGCTCGCGCCGACCGACATGCGTTGGACCGCCTTCTTCGACTACGACGACATCGGCTACGTCAAGGACGATGAGAAGCTCGACCCCGACGACATCCTGAAGTCCGTCAAGGAAGGTACCGAGGAGAGCAACAAGGAACGTCGCTCGCGCGGATGGGACACGCTGACCCTCGTTGGCTGGAAGAACCCGCCGCAGTACGACACGCAGTTCAAGTCGTTGGCCTGGTCGTTCCTGGCGCGCAACGACAAGTCGCAGACGGAAGTGGTGAACTACAACGCGCGCATCCTCGGTCGCGGTGGCGTCATGAACGTGGTGCTGGTGTCGGACCCCGAATCGCTCAACGCGTCAGTCGCGGATTTCAAGGGTACGCTGGATGGTTTCGCGTTCACGCCGGGCCAGGCCTATACCGATTTCCACGCGGGCGATCGCGTGGCGGAGTACGGCCTCGCCGCGCTGATCACCGGAGGCGTTGCCGCGGTGGCGGCCAAGAAGGGATTCTTCGCCGTGATAGCCACGTTCTTCGCCGCGGCCTGGAAGTTCATCCTCATCGGTCTCGCCGCGGTCGGCGGCGCGATCAAGCGCCTGTTCGGGCGCAAGTCGTAAACGCCGGGATGTTGCCGCACGCGTGGTGGTTGCTGGCAGGCGTCGTGGGGATGTATCTCTACGACGCCGTGCTGCTCGTCTACCACAACGAGGTGGTGTTCTTCGAACGGAGGGACGGCAGCTGGTCGTTCTCCGTCGGTTCGGACTTCGAACTGGCGGGGCGGCATGTCTACATACCACCCCTGCTCGCACCCGGCCGACTCATGTTGCGCCTGCGCTGGTCGTCCCGCCTCCCTCCGCTCGACGTCGCGTCGCCGCATGGTTTGCGTGCCTGGCGAGTCGGTGTGCGCGCCACGGTGTTGCCGGTCATGCTCGTGGCCTTGCTGTTCGCCGCGATGCCCGCCGTCTTGTTCACCTCGGTGTGGGTGCTCCTGGGCTGGATGGTCGCGTTGTATGTCGCCATCGTCCTGGCCGTGCTTCGAACGTGGCGGATGCGCAAGCTCACGGGACTCGGCGGCAAGAGCTTCGCTTCGTTGGCCTCCGATGCCTTGCTCTGCGCACCCTACGCGTTGAACATCGTGCGGAAACAGGGAATGCATGCCGCGGAGCGCTTCGACCTGGTGGCCGCGGCCCATGCCTTGCTCGACAGCGGCGAACGTGCGCGCCTGACCGCAGCCATCCGTGCGAGGCTGCATCGGCAGATGGGTCTCGAGGACCTCGGCAGCGAGAGGCACGCGCAATTGCAGACCTACCTCCTACAGATCGAAGGTGCGCTGGCATGACCACGCTCGAATTCGTCGTCATCGCCGCCTGCCTGGCGATCGGCTACAAGTACACATCCGCATTACTGGGCAAGCGCGACGAGCCTGCCCCGGACGATCGTCCCCTGGACACCATGCCCCTCTTCGAGCGGCCGTTGCCATGGCACGAGGTGCTGGGAGTGCTTCCGGAAGCGTCGCATGAAGAGATCGTGGCCGCCTACCGCACGCGCATGAGCCAGTACCACCCGGACAAGGTGGCCAACATGGGCGAGGATATCCGCGCGCTCGCCGAGCGCCGTGCGAAGGAGATCAACGCGGCCTACGCGGAGGCGTGCGCCGCCCGGCCCGCCTGAGTGGGCCGACCGAGAAAAGGAATCAGCGGATGCGGCCGCCGCCGAAGTGTCCCGTGCCGCCGCCCACGGAAATGCTGACCCCTCCGGTGGGATGCTCGCAGCTGCCGAAGGCCTGGCTGAGGCTCACCGTGCCCGCCTGGTAGTTGCCGCTGCCGCCGTGGCTGGCGCTGACCACGCCCGTGCTGACGCTGCCGTGTACCTGCGGCTTGTTATAGGTGGCGTCGTCGCAGCGGGGGCCGTCGTCTTCCACGTCGGCACCGGTCATGCGGCCGCTGGTGTCGCCGTAGTAGGTGCCGGGCGGGTCCTTCGGACGGGAAGGGGTCACGGCGACGCTTTCGCCGCTCTTCGTCACCGCCGTACCAGTCGTGCCTTGCCCGGTGGCCGGGGGCGCGGTAGTGCTGGAGGAGGCCGGAACATAGTCCGCCGGCAGCCTGAGGTTGAGCGGCTTTTCCTGCGCCATGGCGGTCGTGGCGAGGAGGGAAAGGGCGGCGAGGGCGAGGATCGGTTTCATGGGACGCTCCGGGTTAGGCCATGGAACGCTTCAGGGCGCGTCCGGTGTACCGGCCTTGGAACACCGGGGTGCCACCGGAGTTCCCGGCCTTTCGCCACCTTACTCCGCCAGCGCCTCGTCGGCGTCCTCGGGCACGCTTTCGCCAAGGCGGGCGCGCAGGCTGTCGATCTCGCGGCGAAGGTTGCGGTTCTCGGCTTCGAGTTCAGCGACCTGCTCGCGCAAGGCCTTCACCTCGTCGGTCGGCTTCTCGCGTGGCTTGCGCTTCGACTCCCGGACGCGCTTGGCCGCTTCCTTCAGTTCCGCGTCGCCGGCGGTGGCCGCGGCGCGCTGCTCTTCCTCGGGCAGGCTGGCCACGGCCGCCGCGGCGCTGATCGACAGGGTGCCGGATTTGACCGCGGCGACCACCTCCGGGGCGGCCTCCTTGCGGATCTTCTCGATCATCCCGACCTGGTTGCTGCTGATCCGGGCTTCGCGCGCGATGTCCTTGCGGGTCTCGGCGGGAGGGGCCTTGGTCGGCTTGCCCTGCGCCGGTTGCGCGCCGGCAGCATCGAAGGGCAGGTCGGACGGCGGCGCGTCGGCGCCCTCGGACGCGGCCGTGCGAGCGCGCCGCTCGGCGAGGATCTCGCGCTTGCGCAGGGCCAGCACGCCTCGCTGGAAGTCCGAGACGCTGCGCCGTCCCAGGTGCTGCTCGATCATCCACAGGTGCACGTCATCCATGGACTGGAAACGCTCGTTCTGCACGGTGGTGAAGGGGATGTCGTGCTTGCGGCAGATGCCGTAGCGGTTGTGGCCGTCGACCAGCGTGTCGCCCCAAAGCACCAGCGCATCGCGGCAGCCTTCAGTGAGCAGGCTGCGCTCCAGCGCCTCGTATTCGTCCGGGGTGAGCGGATCGATGTAGGCCTTGAGGTCTTCGTTGATGACGATATGCATGATGCGGCTACAGGCGGACGCGACGGCGGGGGCGGCATTCTAGTGCCTGCGGCGGAACCGTGCAGGAATCCGGCCTCCGCCCCGCCAGGACCCATGACGGACGGCCGTTGGCGGCCACGAAAGGACATGCGAGTCTTGGCCGACACAGGGGCATCATGGGAGGGGTCGGATGGTCAGTCGTCGCGAGTTCGTGCAGGCCGCGCCGTTGGGTGCGCTTTCCCTGGCAGGCCTGGGCCTGGCCTGGCCCGCGGCACACGCCGCCGCCAAGACGCCACGTTCGATGCAGGACATCCCGGTCGAGAAAATCGTCTCCCTGGCCGGCGACAACGTGCCGAGGAAACCGGCGCAGTATCCCGCCCAATTGGCCGAGATACTCAAGGACGCCAGCGACGTGGGCGACTCGTATCTCGCCGAGGGCGCGGTGGGAAGCCTTGAAGCGCAATTCGCGAAGCTGCTGGGCAAGGAAGACGCGGCTTTCATGCCGACCGGCACCATGGCCAACCAGATCGCCATCCGGCTCCTGAGCGGCGACCGTTCGCGTGTGCTGCTGCAGAAGGAAAGCCACGTCTATCGCGACGAAGCGGACGCGGTCGCCGTGATGAATGCGATCAACCCCGTGCCGGTCGACGGTGGTGCGTCGGACGGCCTCTACGACGCCATGGCCGCGGCCTTCGCGCAAAGCGCCGAGAAGCCTTACCCGGTCGAGATCGGTGCGGTATCGATCGAAAGCCCCGTGCGGCGGTTGGATGGCGCGGCGGTCTCGCAGGAAACGGTGTCGAAGATCGGCGAGCTCGCCCGGACCAAGGGCACGGGCATGCACCTGGATGGCGCCCGCTTGTTATTGATGCATGGCAACAAGGACTTCGACCTCCAGCGCTATTGCGCGCCGTTCGATTCGGTCTATGTGTCGCTCTACAAGTACCTGGGCGCGCCGTTCGGAGCGGTGCTGGTGGGCAGCAAGGACTTCGTCGCGAAAGCACGCCTGGCGCGGCACGTGTTCGGCGGCACGATCTACCATGGCTGGATAGCCGCGGCGATCGCGTCGAAGACATTGACGGGGTTCGACCAGCGGTTCGCTCGCGTGCATGCCGAGGCGGAGAAGTTGCTCGGCTTGCTCGGTGCCATGCCGGGAGTCGAAGTGCAGCGCGTACCGAACGGGAGCAACATCGCCTTCCTCAAGCTCGACGAACGGATGGCCACGGGATTGCGGGAACGCCTGTTGGAGCGGGACATCGTCGTCGGCTCGGTCCATGAAGGCAGGTTGCAACTCACGTTCAACGAAACGATCCTGCGCAAGCCCGTGGCGGCCATCGCGGCTGCCTTTTCGCCCTAGCTCACGGGTGGATAGGAGTCGACATGCGTACTTTCCGCCTCGTAACCCTCACCTTGATGATTCCATTCGTCGCTATCGCCGCGGATAGCGATCGTTCCCCGCAACGGGTGGAACCCTGGACGCCCGCCGGCGTGTCGAGCGACCTGTTCGAGTCGCATGCCGCGTTCGATCCGCGAAACGGCGACCTTTACTTCGTCCGTAGCAGCAAGTCGTTCTCGGGTTGGCGCATCCTCGTGTCACATCGCGAGGGCAAGCGCTGGTCGCCTCCCGTGCCGCCACCCTTCGCCGGTCCCGGCCTCGAGGCCGATCCCTGGTTCACTCCGGACGGTAATCGCCTGTACTACATATCGTCCCGCGCCACCGCCGGCATGAAGAGCAAGGATCTCGATATCTGGCAGGTGGATCGTGGGCCGGACGGGCATTGGGGGATACCGTCGCGCCTGCCGGCTCCGGTCAATTCGAACGAGGCGGAATGGTTTCCCCGGCTCGCACCGGATGGCTGGTTGTATTTCGGATCGAACCGGCCCGGCGGCTTCGGCAAGAACGATATCTGGCGGGCTCGTCAGGGGCCTTCAGGTCGATGGACGGTCGAGAATGCCGGCGCAGGCCTCAACACCGCAGGCGACGAATACGAGGCGCTTCCCTCGCCGGACGGTTCACGGTTGATCCTCAATGCGGATGGCGCTTTCTACGAATCGATGTGGACGGGTACGGCGTGGTCTCCAAGGGTGAAGCTCGGCCCGGACATCAACGTCAACGGCACGGAAATCGGCGCGGTGTTTTCGCCGAGCGGCAAATCGTTGTTGTTCGCCCGCGACGCGGGTGAGCCGAAGTCCGGCGAGTTCTTCGTCTGGCGGCGCGGGGGAACGGAAGATTGGCCGCCCTGAGGCGGCCAATCTTCGAACGCGGATCGGATTCAGGCGGATGTGGTTGGCTTGAGCAGGTCGGACAGGCCCACGCGGTGGAGCATCTCCGCGCGAAGGCGATCGAGTACCGCGAAGCCCACGTCCGCGCCGTCTTGCGTCGGGTCGTAGTGGAAGCGGAACGGGCGTGTACCGAAGGGCATGCCGACGATGTCGACGATACCCTTGGCCACGCCGCCGACATCGGCATCGTCCGGGACGATCTCGGCGAACGCTTTCTGGACCTGCTCGCCAAAACCCTTGTAAGGACCGGCTTCGTAGTCGGCCAAGCGGGCTTCGTCGGCAGGGCGCCCCGAATGGGCGAAGTGGTTGGTGCCCTTGGTGAAGGCCCCCGGCACGACGATCGAGGTCTCGATGCCCCAGCGCGAGAGTTCACGCGCATATTGCACCGCCAGCGCATCCATCGCGGCCTTCGCGGCGAAGTAGGGCGAGAGGTAAGGCGGCGTGCCGCCGGCCGAGCTGCTGCTTGAAATCCATACGAGGAGGCCTTGCTTCGCGGCGCGCATATGCGGAAGCGCGGCGCGGTTGACCCGCTGCGTTCCCAGCACGTTGACGTCGTACTGCTGGGCGAACTGTTCGGGTGTGAAGGCTTCGGCGGGACCGAACATCATGTGGCCGGCATTATGGACGAGGACATCGATGCGTCCGCTCTCTCCGATGATGGCCTCGATGGCGGCCTCGGCCGAGGCCTCCGATTGCACATCGAGTTCGAGTGCCCGCAGGTCGATGTTTTCGGAGGTCGATAGCTGGGCCATCTCGGCCGCGTTTCCAGCGTTGCGCCCGGACACGTCGCGCATCGATGCGTACACGGTATGGCCGGCGCGGGCGAGCGCTTCGGCGGTGATGCGGCCGAAACCGCTGGAGGCGCCGGTGATCAGGATGATTTTCTTGCTCATGACGGGATGTCCTGGTGGGGAATGTCGTTCGAAAGGGGTCAGATGACGCCGCCGTTGGCGCGCAGTACCTGGCCGTTGATCCAGGCGCCGTCGGGGCCGGCGAGAAACGCGACCGCGCTGGCGATGTCTTCGGGCTGGCCAAGGCGTTCCAGCGGCGAGAGCTTCGCCAGCTGGTCGATGACGGCTTGCGGCTTGCCGTCGAGGAAGAGCGCGGTGGCCGTGGGACCGGGGGCCACGGCATTCACTGTGATGTCGCGGCCGCGCAGTTCCTTGGAGAGGACGTGGGTCATGGCTTCCACGCCAGCCTTGGTGGCGGCGTACACGGCGTAGTTGGGCTGGTAGAGGCCGACGACGCTGGAAGACAGGTTGATGATGCGGCCGCCTTCACGCAGTCGCTTCGCCGCTTCGCGAAGCATGTTGAAGCTGCCCTTGAGGTTGATGGCGATGTGGCTGTCGAACAACGCGTCTTCCGTGTCGGCGATGCTGGAGAGCTTCATGATGCCGGCGTTATTGACGATGACGTCCACGCCGCCAAACGCCGCCTGCGCCGCGTCGAACATCCGGGCGACGGCGGCACCATCGCTCACATCGGCCTGCGCGGGAATGGCCCGGCCACCAGCGGCCTCGATCGACGCAACCAGGCGTTCTGCCTCCGCCACGTTGCCTGCGTAATTGACCACGACCGTGAAGCCGTCGGCCGCGAGCCGGCTGGCGATGGCGGCCCCGATGCCGCGCGAGGCACCCGTCACGATGGCAACTTTCTTCGTCTCGTTCATGATTTCGTCTCCAGAAGGGCTACCCGTGGTGGGTGGCGTGGGACGAACTATCCGCGCTTGAGTCAGCCAAATAATCCAGCTAGTTTTGGCAACACAATTCTGTAATTACGAACAATAAGGGCGATGGATGGATCGACTCGAGGCCATGCGGCTGTTCACCCGGGTCGTCGACCGACGGAGCTTCACTCAGGCCGCCAACGACCTGGACATTCCTCGCTCGACGGCTACCCAGGTCATCAAGCAGTTGGAAGACCGGCTAGGGGTGAAGCTGCTGCAGAGGACGACGCGAACCGTTCGTCCCACCCTCGATGGCGAGGCCTATTACCGACGTTGCCTGGTCATCCTCGACGACATCGAAGACGCGGAAGGCGCCTTCAGCGGGGCGGTGCCCAAGGGCATGTTGAGGATCGAAGTTCAGGGGACCCTGGCTCGCCATTTCCTGATGCCGAGCCTTCCGCGCTTCTTCGCCGCGTACCCGCAGATCGAGATCGCCATGAGCGAGAGCGATCGTTGGGTCGACATCATCCGCGAGGGCTGCGATTGCGTACTGCGCTATGGCGCTTTGCCGGACAGCGACCTGATCGCGAGGCCCGTGACGTCGCTTGAGCGGATCACGTGTGCGGCGACCAGCTATCTGGAGAAGTATGGCGTGCCGACGAGCCTCGACGACCTGGCGAATCATCGTGCCGTGTGCCTCCGCTCCATCACCACGGGCGCATTGAGGCCCTTCGAATTCGTCGAGGCGGGCCAGGTTACCAAGGTGGATATGGCGGCACCGCTATCCGTCACGGGAACGGAGAGTTTCCTCGAGGCCGTGCGGCTCGGCTTCGGCCTCGCACAGATGCCGCTGTTCCACATCGAACGGGACCTTGCCGAAGGGCGTTTGCAGCGTGTGCTTGCACCTTACGCGCTGCCACCGGGCCCGGTGTCCATCCTGTATCCGCGGGCTCGCCAGTTGAGCCCGCGCGTGCGGGTGTTCATCGATTGGGTGATCCAGCAGTTCAGCCCCGTGGGGCGATAAACTTCGACGCGGACCATCGATGGGGAGGTATGGAAATGAAGGCTAAGGATGTACCGGGAAACGAGTCGGCCCCGAGACTGATCGACGAACGGATCGCGAGCCTCGGCGACTGGCGCGGCGAGACATTGGCGAGGATGCGCAAGCTCATCCATGAGGCCGACCCGGAGGTCGTCGAAACCTGGAAGTGGATGGGCACGCCGGTATGGGAGCACGGCGGCATCATCTGCACCGGCGAGACGTATAAGGCGAAGGTGAAGCTGACCTTCGCCAAGGGGGCGTCGTTGAAAGACCCCTCGAAGCTGTTCAATTCGAGCCTGGATGGAAACGTGAGGCGCGCTATCGATATCGGCGAAGGCGAGGAGGTCGACGCGGATGCTTTCAAGGCGCTCGTCCGCGCCGCTGTTACGCTCAATGCGTCGGGCGGGAAGGCGAAGATGAATCGGGCTAAGTAGCCCGATTCACGCGAATCGTTCCAAATGGACACCTGAATGGGTGAGGACCGCTTGGAAGGCACTCAGGCGAGGTCGGATGTTCCGATATTATTTCGGACCAAACTTCCACCACCGGTAGCGCCAAAAAGTATGGCATTAGTGTTACCGGTTAACCTGTTCCCCATCAGGCTAAGATTTCGACCATTTCCGTTAACAACACCCAGGCCGGTACCGCACTGGTCGACCTGGCATTGGGATACCGTGATATTGGAAACGCCAGCGCCAATAAGAACGCCATTGCCGTTGGAGAAGCCATTAATCGTTACATTGGAGATGGTAATCATGGATCCTGTCTGCACTAGTATGCCAGTGGCAGAGGTGTTTGCATTCGAGGAAGTAAAATTACCTCCCAAAATCGTAATCCAATTACACGCTGCCATCCATATGCCGGCCACTTGCGGTTGATCGATATCCACACTGGATATAACAGCGAAGCTTGGGACAATAGAGTTCGAAGAAAAATAAATATCTTTGCCGAAAAAGATTCCGCCAGCACAAGCGCCAACACCGCTGTTAGATACCTTGCAGCCCTGGCAATCGCCGTAAAATCCGACTGCGTGAACGTCACCACCCACGTGGCCGTCATTCAGTAGAAATCCATCGATGAGGTTCGCAACGCCTCGATGAACTATGATCGCATGGCCATTGGCAATGCCATTACCTATATTTATCGCATGGTAATTGGTAACTTTTACTTCGTGGATATATTCGGTTACCGTTGCGGAAAACAGTTTGAGCGTACCCGCTTTATTCCACGGACTGCCACGGGATATACAATTCTGTATTTCCACGTACCTGCACCGGTCCAATTGAATGCTGTAACTGCATCCGCTGAAGATTACTTCGGTCACGGATAGGTGATCCGAGAGTCTGCAATTGATCCCTGTGATGTCCGGCACGGAGGTGCAATCCACCTCCAATCCATGGATTGAGATGTTTGCAGGTTGGGATGAATCGGAAAGATACTGTAGAACAGTAATTCCTGTAGTTTTTGGAAGAATTTTTACAGATTTTGATCCAAATCCCGAGAGAGTGAGGTTGGGAATCAGGGCGATGGTAGAACTGACGACGTAAGTGCCAGGCGGAAGATAGACGCCGCCGCCCGTTGCTGAAAGTGAAGATATTGCTGTTTGTATCGCAGCTGTGTCGTCGTGAATCCCGTCACCTACCGCGCCGAAATCCATCACATTCGCGTATCGAGTTGTTGCATTGGTGGCCGATGTGGCCGCCTGGGCGGCCGAAGATATGGCTGTAACTCCTACCGCAACAGCCGGCATCATGCTTACGAAATCACGTCTCTTCATTGAGTTCCCTCCAGTTGGATTCATACGGCAGCTTTGCTCGTCGCTTGTCCTCGGCCAAGGGGCTTTACTTAAGTCAGCGGCCCCTAGCCAGGTGCACCATATCAATTGGCATCCCTGTTGCCGTTGTTCATTGTGAAATGTGCGAGCGCGTTCGCAAGTTGCAGGGGTTTCGGTGACCAAAGCAGGAAATTTGGAAATTTTTGATTTATTTGTCAAAAAATAAGATATATTTCTACGAATTTGCTAAATACATCAAAATGCAAGTAATCAACGAATTGGGTGAAGCAGTAGCCGTGAAAAGGCGTCTCCTAGGTTTGAAGCAAGGAGAGGTGGCAGCGCGGGCGGGTCTTACCCAAGAAACGTTGTCTCGTTTCGAGCGGGGGAGGGCGCCGGAGTTCGGGTCGAGAAAGCTGCTGGCCGTGCTTGCTGTGCTGGGAATGGAATTGCAATTCATCGACACGGAAGCAGCGGGTTCGCTGGACGAGCTTCGTCGAGAGCGTGGAGGCTGACGAGCTTCGCGATCTACAGGTTCGGCCACGAGAAAATAGCCTTCTCATTTGGCGACTGCGAAATCTATGCGATGAAGAGGAGGGCGCAGCACAGTATTTTGTTGATGACCTGTCGAAATCCGGTCCGGTCGTTCGACGATAGGTGAAGGCAGCCAACCGGCGCCTCTCACGGGCTCGGTGAAGCAGCCCCACCGTCAGGAGGAATCCCATGCACAAGGCTAAGCGGACGATCGGTGTCATGAGCTTTACGTTGCTTGCGGTGCTCGGTACATCGCAGCAAGTAGCGGCACAGGGCACGCAGAAGGCCGACGGCGCAGCGCCCTATCCAAAAATGGCCCCCGTCGACCAATACCTCATGACGAATCGGGACGAAGAAATCGCCCTGGCGCGGAGCGCGGCACCGGCCTCCATTTCGCGTGACGCGACGGTGCTGGTTCTGGGACGGAACGGCTACGAAACAGCGGTCGAAGGCAAGAACGGCTTCGTCTGCGTGGTTGGCAGGAGCTGGACGGGGCCGTTCGACTGGCCGGAATTCTGGAACCCGAAGATAAGGGCGGCCGATTGCCTGAATCCCCAGGCCGCCCGGGCGATCGTGCCGATCTTCCATCTGCGCGCCAAGCTGGCGATGGCCGGCCGGTCAAAGGCGGAGATGCTGTCGGCGGTCAAGGCCGCGTATGAAAAGAAGCAACTGCCGGAACTCGAAAGCGGCGCCATGGATTTCATGATGTCGAAATCGTCTTATCTGACCGACGAAGGCGGGCACAACATGCCCCACCTCATGTTCGATACCCTGGTCAAGGACGGCAAGGATTGGGGTTCCGGTGCGGAGGGCTCGCCTGTCATGTCCAGCCCCTATTGGTTCATGTCACCGAACCAGCAGGACCAGACCAAGGGATTGCCGCCCATCCTGGTATTTCTTGTCGGGGTGGGAACGTGGTCGGATGGGACGCCAGCAGACATGCACGGCCACTGATACCGCGCACCTGCGAGGTATCACGGTTAAAACAGCACGTGCATAGGGCAGTTAGAATACGCCCTATGCATCCCACCGCCCCCTCAGCCTTCCGCCTGACCGTCGCCCCGATGATGGACTGGACGGACCGCCACTGCCGGTACTTCCACCGTCTGCTCTCCCCGCACGCCCGCCTTTACACCGAGATGGTCACCAGTGCAGCCCTGGTTCGAGGCAACCAGCTACGTCTGCTCGAGCACAGCCACGAAGAGCATCCGGTGGCCCTGCAGCTGGGCGGAAGCGATCCGGTTGAACTGGCCAAGGCCGCCGTGATGGGCGCGCAGGCAGGCTATGACGAGATCAATCTCAACGTGGGTTGCCCGTCGGACCGGGTGCAATCCGGCAAGTTCGGCGCCTGCCTGATGCGTGAGCCCAGCCTCGTCGGCGAATGCGTCCAGGCGATGGCCGAGGTGGTCGACGTACCGGTGACGGTGAAATGCCGCATCGGCGTGGACGACCAGGACGAATACGCCGACCTGCAACGCTTTACCACGACGATGATCGAGGCGGGCGTACGGATACTGGTGGTCCACGCCCGCAAGGCCTGGCTCGATGGCCTCAGCCCCAAGGAAAACCGGGAGATCCCGCCGTTGGACTACGGGCGGGTGTACCGGCTGAAGCGCGAGTTCCCGGAGTTGACGATCGTCATCAATGGCGGCATCACCACGGTGGAAGCCGTGCGCGAGCACCTGGCTCACGTCGACGGGGTGATGCTCGGCCGGGCCGCCTATCACGACCCCTTCGTCCTGGCGAAGCTGGAAGCCGACCTCTATGGCACACCGCTGCCCGAGCGGTCGGACATCCTGGAGCGGATGCGCATCTATATCGATGCCGAACTGGCTCGTGGCACGCAGCTGAAGCACATCACCCGGCACATTCTCGGGCTGTACCAGGGCGAGCCCGGCGCGCGCGGGTTCCGCCGTCAGCTGTCCGAAGGCGCCCATCTGCCCGGGGCCGACTGGCGCCTGATCGAAACCGCGCTGGCCGCCTTCCGGCAGGCCGCCTGATACCCCCACCCCGACACCTTCCCGAGGCCCGCACCGCATGATCGTCACCGAGCGTCTGATCCTTACCCCGAGCGCCGTCTCCGATTTCGACGACTGCCATGCGATGAGGACGGACCCGGAGGTGATGCACTTCATCGGCGGCAGCGCGCCGGGGGAAGACACCTGGATACGGCTGCTTCGTAACGTGGGGCATTGGACCTCCTTCGGCTACGGGTTATTCACCTTGCGCGAGAAGGACGGTGGCCGATTCGTCGGCGAGGCGGGACTGGCGCATTTCCGCCGGGGCCTGGGGGATCAATTCGATCCCTTTCCGGAAGGTGCCTGGGCGCTGGCCCGCTCGGCGCATGGCAAGGGCTATGGCACCGAGGCACTGCTGGCCGTCCACGACTGGTTCTTCGAGCGTCGCGAGGCTGGCCGGACCGTCTGCCTCATCAATCCGGAGAATCTGGCTTCGGTGCGGCTGGGTGAACGCCTCGGCTACCGGCCGTTCGGGCAGGCCGAATACAAGGGCAAGACGCAGACGATGTTCGAGCGCGTGCCCTAGCCGGGCATCCGGTTCGGAGGGGATGGGCGGTCCACGGAAGGCGCCAGGGCGTACCCCGGCGCGGGGCTACCCGGGTTTCGTTCAGCTTCGGGCTGGGCGGGGCTGGGCATGATCGGTCGACTAGCCAGATCCGGTCGCCTTCCACCAGACATGAAAATCACGTTTCGTCCGCTACTTTTCGCCGCGCTCAGCCTTGCCTTGCCCGTCGCCGCCCTGGCCGACCAGTCGTTGACGCTGGAGCAGGCGGTGAGCAAGGTGCAGAAGGATACCGGGGGAAAGGTGCTGTCGGCGGATACGCGGTTGGTGGAGCGCGGCCGGATTACCGAATACCGGGTCAAGGTGCTCACCCTCGACGGACACGTCAAGGTAGTGCCCGTCCGTACCGAAACCGCCAAGCCCCTGGACGTCAATGCCGGGGATAACAAGGAGAAACATTGATGCGAATCCTGCTGGTAGAGGACGAGGCCCCGCTGCGCGAGACACTCGCCGCGCGCCTCAAGCGCGACGGTTTCGCCGTCGATGCGGCGCAGGACGGCGAAGAGGGCTTGTACCTCGGTCGCGAAGTGCCGTTCGATCTCGCCATCATCGACCTGGGCCTGCCCAAGCTGTCGGGCATGGACCTGGTGAAGGCCCTGCGTGAGCACGGCCAGCGCTACCCGATCCTCATCCTTACCGCCCGTGGCAGTTGGCAGGACAAGGTCGAGGGTCTCAAGTACGGCGCCGACGACTACCTCGTGAAGCCCTTCCACGTCGAGGAACTGCTGGCGCGCATCAACGCGCTGGTGCGCCGTGCCAGCGGCTGGTCGAAGCCGGTGCTGGCCTGCGGACCGATCAAGCTCGACACCACGGCGCAAACGGTGACGGTCGAAGGCCGCCAGGTCGACCTGACCAGCTACGAGTACAAGGTGCTGGAATACCTGATGCTGCACGCGGGCGAGCTGGTCTCCAAGGCCGACCTCACCGAGCACATCTACCAGCAGGATTTCGACCGCGACTCCAACGTGCTGGAAGTCTTCATCGGCCGCCTGCGTCGCAAGCTCGATCCGGAAAGCGCCCTGAAGCCGATCGAAACCGTTCGTGGCCGGGGCTACCGTTTCGCCATCCCGCGCAACGAAGCAGACGAAGACTGATCGCCCGCGGGTGGCGCGGGCAAGCTGCCGCGCCACCCGCAGGTAAGCTCGAAGCATGGACAACGCTTCCCCGATCAAACGCCGGCCCCTCTCGCTGGCCGCGCGCGCGGCGCTGGCGACCGGCTTCGCGCTGGCCGCGTTTCTCGGCCTGACCGGACTTGCCCAGAACAAGGCCAACTACGCCTCCGAGTTGTCGGCCATGCACGACCGGCTGCACAACTACGCCATCGCGTACATCACCGGCACGGATATCACCCGGGCCGGCAAGGTCACCACCCCCGACAGCCAGCCCAATCCGGACTTCTCCCGGCCCGGCTCGGGGCTTTACGCGATCATCGTCGGCAACGATGGGTTCCGTTGGGAGTCGTCGTCCGCGCTGGGACGCGATTTCGACTTCGTGCGCATGCTGTCGCCCGGCGAGACCGCCTTCGAACCGGTGGAAACGCGAAGCGGCAAGCTCTATGTCTTCAGCTACGGTGTCTCGCTGGACAGTACGGACAAGCGCAGTGTGCCGCTGACCTTCGCGGTGGCGCAGACGGAAGACCAGTTCGAGCGCCAGGTGGCGACATACCGGCGCACGCAGTTCCTGTGGCTGGCGATGCTGGGCATGATGCTCATGCTGCTGCAGCTCTTCCTGTTGCGCTGGAGTCTGTTGCCCTTGCGCCGCGTATCCAGCGATCTCGCCCACATCGAACGCGGTACGCGGGATCACCTCGATGGACCGTATCCAGTGGAATTGACGGTGCTTACCCGGCGCCTCAACGCGTTCATCGACAGCGAGCGCGAGCAACGCTCGCGTTACCGCGACACTCTTGCGGATCTCGCGCATAGCTTGAAAACCCCGTTGGCGGTGGTGCGCTCGCAGCTGGAGAGCGGGGGTGACGCCGACACCCTGCGCGGCGACATCCTCGACCAGGTACGCAAGATGGATGAGATCGTGGCGTACCAGCTTTCGCGCGCGGCCACGTCGGGCCGACGCACCATCGCCTCGGTGGAGCCGATCGCCGGGCATGCCGAAGATCTCGTGCAGAGCCTCGAAAAGGTCTATGCGGCGAAGAACGTGCTTTGCGAGTTCGAGTTGGAAGAAGGCGTGAGCTTTCCCGGTGAGCAGGGCGACCTGCTCGAACTCATGGGTAACCTGGTCGAGAACGCGTTCAAGTGGGCATCGCATCGCGTGCTGCTCACCGCGCGATCCGTCGGCAAGGTGCGTGGTCGCAGTGGCCTCGAACTGGTCGTCGAGGATGACGGCCCCGGTATTCCCGACGAGAAGATCGAGAAGATCCTCCAGCGGGGCGTGCGCGGTGATGAACGGGTGCAGGGGCACGGCATCGGCCTGTCCATCGTGCAGGACATCGTGAAGGCCTATCAGGGCGAACTGCATGTGGATCGCTCGGAGGAGCTGGGTGGGGCTCGGTTTAGTGTGAAGCTTCCGCCGCCTTGATGGCTTTATGCCTTGAGGCGGGGCATCGCCGCTTAAGCGGCTTCCCACCAGAGCAGCTTTCCAGCCGGAGTGGTTTTCCACCGGAGCCACCGGCGAGGGGTGTGGGTCAAGTGGTGGGGGAGGGGCCGTAGAAGGCGTCGAGCAGGCGCGCTACGTCGGGCTCGGCTTCGCGGAGCAGGGCGGGTTGCGAGAAATGCAGTTCGCTGGTTACAGCGAAGTATTCTTCCGGCGCTTCGGCGGCGTACGGATCGATCGCCGTCCGGCGGCCTCGCTCCACCGCCTTGGAGAGGCGGTCGTAGCCGCGTTGCATCGTTTCGATCCACTGCCGCCGGTTCATCGACGAGGGTAGCGGCGGCACGCCGTTGGCCGGGCCCGCAAGCATGTCGAGCTTGTGCGCCATCTCGTGGATCACCACGTTGAAACCGTCCCATGGCGCTTCCAGGTCGAGCGCCACGTCGGCGAGCGACAGGATCATCGGGCCCCGTTCCCACGCTTCGCCGATCAAGGTGTCGTCGCTGTCGGTCACCACGCCGGTAGGGGCGTCTCGATGGCTGCGCCGTACGTTGAATTCGCCGGGATAGACCAGGACGTTGGTCCAGCCCTTGAAGGCCTTCGGGCCGTGCGGAAGCGCGGGCAGGCTGGCCTGCATGGCGATTACCAGGCGCCAGAAATCGTCCAGGGGCGCATCGCCCATGGCGTGGAAGCGTTTGTCGTGCAGGAAGATCGCCGCGAGCTGGCGCAGATAATGCGCGCGGGGAGGATCGAGTGCCTTCGCGAGGGGTACGCGCTGGACGGCTTGCCGCCATGCGGCATCGTCGATCGGTGGGACGGGCGCGCGGAATCGCGCGATCAGCGTTTGGATGAAGCCCAAGGTGATCGGCCGGAACGGATCAGAACATCGAGCCAGGGAGCAGCGACTGCCAGCTCGGCGAGGAAGAACGCATGGGCATGCCGTCATCGTGCACGCCATCGCCGGCATCGACCGGGGACGGCACGGGAGTGGGTGTGGCACTGCGCTGTGGCGCGTTCACGGGACGCGACGAACCGATTTCGTTACCGACGCCATCGCGGCCGCCGCCCTGCGGCGATCGCGAGCTGCCTTCGAACGACGACGAGGAAGTGCTGCCCATGGAGAGCAGACCACTGGTCGGGTCGATGTCGGAAGCGGCGGCGGTGCCGGCGGCACCGACGAGGCACAGACATCCGAAGATGTACGGTCTGGCGTTCATCGGTAAACCCTGAGGCCCCTCGGGACGAAAAGGGGGACAACCGATCCTCGCAGAAAATTGACGAGGCTGCCAGTGCTGGAGGTCGCCGTGCGCCGCTCCCGGCCCCGGGCGGGCGAAAAGGGCGCCACTGCCCTAGAATCGCCCGATGTCCCGGCTTTCCCCACCCTCGACAGCGGCCACCTGACGGCCCGACGGCAACCATGCTCGCACGCGATCTCCTCGAAGCCCTTGCCGGCGGCGATGCCGTGTCCGGCGCCGTCCTGGCCAAGAAGGCCGGGGTGACGCGCGCCGCCGTCTGGAAACAGATCGAGGCCTTGCGTCTCAAGGGCGTGCCCGTGGAGGCCAAGGTCGGCGGCGGTTACCGGCTGCCGTGGCCGACCGAACTGCTGGACGGCCAGCGTATCCGCGCGGCCTTGCCGCCCGCGACCTCGGCTGGGGTCGGCATGCTCGAGGTGCACTGGGAGATCGATTCCACATCCAGCGAGTTGGCCCGGCGCATTCCCGTGCTCGACGACCTGGCCTTCGTGATAGCCGAAAGCCAGTCCGCTGGGCGCGGCCGTCGCGGACGCCCGTGGCTGTCGCCGCCGGGGATGAACCTGTACCTGTCGGTGCTCAAGCGGTTCGACGGTGGCTTCGCGTCGTTGTCGGGCTTGTCGCTCGCTGTCGGCGTGATGCTGATCCGCGCGCTGGGCGAGGTCGGCATCCGCACGCCCGGGCTGAAATGGCCCAACGACGTGCTGGCGGGCAACGCCAAGCTGGCGGGAATCCTGGTGGAACTGTCCGGCGAATACTCCGGTCCATGCGCGGCGGTGATCGGCGTGGGCGTCAACATCCGCCTGCCGGACGACCTGCACGAACGCGTCGGCCAGCCGATCACCGACCTCGCCTCGGTGACCGGTGGCGATCCGCCCGGCCGCAACCGGTTCGCGAGCGCGGTCGTGGCGGAACTCACCGAGGGACTGCGCACCTTCGAGCGCCACGGCTTCGCGGCATTCGCCGACGAGTACGCGGCGAACGACCTCTTGCGTGGCGAATCCTTGCGCATCATCGATCCGCGCGGCGAATACATCGCCGTGGGCGAGGGCGTCGACGAACGCGGCGCCTTGCGTGTACGCCTCGCCGATGGAGAACTCGTCACCGTGGACAGTGCCGAAGTCTCGGTGCGCCGGAGCACCACATGATCCTGCTGCTGGACCTGGGCAATACCCGCCTCAAGTTCGCCTTGATGGATGGCGGTGAATTCACGCATCGTGGGGCGTTCGGTTGGGATGCCGACATTGCGCATGAGTTGGCCACGCTCTGGGCATCGTGGCCGACGCCCGAGCGCATCGTCGGCGCGTCCGTGGTCGATTCCGCGCGCGAGACGGCCGTGGCCGTGGCGGCCGACAAAGCCTTCGGTCGCACACCCGCGTGGGTGCGTACGCCCGCCGAGGCCTGCGGCGTCACGAATGCCTATGCCGAACCGCAGCGACTCGGTGTCGATCGCTTCCTGGCGATGGTGGATGCCCTCGCGGCAGGCCGTGCGCCGTGCGTGCTGGCCAGTGTCGGCACAGCACTCACGCTGGACGCGCTGGACGGGGACGGGCGGCACCTGGGCGGATGGATTGCCCCGGGCCCGCTGCTGATGCAGCAGTCGGTGCTCGGCGCCACGGTCCAGGTACGGCCGGGCCATGCCGGTACCGTACGCGACCTCGCCGACAACACCGCCGATGGCCTCGCTTCCGGTTGCTGGCAGGCATGCGCGGCACTCGTCGATCGCTTCGTCGATCGGTCGACGAAGCTTCTT
Organism: Luteibacter sp. RCC_6_2; assembly: GCF_041360655.1. NCBI lineage: Bacteria > Pseudomonadati > Pseudomonadota > Gammaproteobacteria > Lysobacterales > Rhodanobacteraceae > Luteibacter > Luteibacter sp. RCC_6_2. The sequence continues at coordinate 321,971 of NZ_JBFUPQ010000004.1, forward strand.
GGGGGGAATCCGACGGTGACGTTGGGTGGCGGCGATGCCGATGTATTGGCGCCCTTGCTGGAACGCGAGGTCGTCCTGGTGCCGGATGCGGTGTTGCGCGGACTCGCCGTGTGGGCGAAGACGCATGCCCGCGCGGACAATATCGCCTAGAATTCCGACGCCGCCGGTTCTTACAGGGGAACGCGCGCAGGCCCCCACCGGAAGCCCAAGGCCACCATGCTGCTGCGTTTGCTGTTCGTCTTGCTGATCGCCCTCAACATCGCGGTGGCCGCGTGGTTGCTGCTGGGTGATTCGTCGACGCACGCCGTCGATCCAACGGATGGCGGCGTGCCGAAGCTGAAGCTCCTCGCCGAACTGCCGGCTCCACCGGTGAGTGCCGCGCCGCCAGCGGCATCCGCAGCCGTGGCAGCACCCGCATCCGTCGCGAGCCTGCCGAAGGCGGCATCCACCGTTGCCCCGGCCACGACGTCGCCAGGCACCCCTCCCGCGAAACCCGCAACGAAGGCCGTGGCAGGTGAGACGCTTCTCGTACCCGCCGAGACCGCGCCGACCAGTCCCCGCCGCAGCTATCGTTGCCTGGCCCTGGGGCCGTTCGCCAACCAGGTCGACCTGCGCGCGGCACGCACCGCCATCGCGCCACGCACCGTGCGCAGCCGCCAGCGCCAGGAGCAGACCAGCGAGTCGCACGGCTGGCGGGTCTTCCTGCCCGCCCTGGCCACGCGCGAGCAGGCGCTCGCCCAGGCCCGCCGCCTGGATGCTAAGGGCATCAAGGACTATTTCGTGGTCACCGCCCAGGGCGACTTGCAGAACTCGGTCGCGCTCGGCCTGTTCCACGACCCCGCCAACGCCCGCAAGCGCCGCGACGAGGTGATCGCCGCCGGCTTCCCGGCGCGCATGAGCGAGCGCACCGAGGTCACGCCGGTCTGGTGGCTCGATGTCGTCGTCCCCGACGAGGCCGGGACCGACATCCGCCGGAGCATCCGCACCCCCGGCATCACGGCTAGAACCACCGGCTGCTTCTGATAAACTCTGTGACTTCGCCGGCATAGCTCAGTTGGTAGAGCAACCGCCTTGTAAGCGGTAGGTCCCCAGTTCGAATCCGGGTGTCGGCACCAGTGGAATCAGGGGCTTGACCGCTGGACGCGGCGCGAGGCCGTTTTTGAGTCAACGGCGAGGCAACGGAAGCAGGGGCATGTCATTTCGAATTCGATTCTTTGCCGGTACGTCGCCGGCTGTCCGTCGCGGACTAAAGAGCGTCGCATGGGCGATGTTTCTGTCGCTTGGTGCGGTGCTGCTCTGTTACGCCGCGGTATGGAAGTTCTACCCAGAAGCCGCAACGTTTTCCCCCAACAGGGTTTCGGCTTTCGTGGATTCGTTGTTGGCAGGCGTAGTCGGCTTCGCGCTGCTGGGTGCGTTCGCCTATTTGGGGTCATTGCGAAAACCGGATGAGGATGCGATCTCTGATCGAATCGCCTACCTCTATTCCGCTCGTCTCGAGGAGAACGATTCCACTCGGGAGTTCCTCACCGAAGAGCTGATGCGGTTAGGCGCTGTAATTCGCAGCGCAGAATCGCGGTACAGCTTCGTTGAGTTTGATGTTCCGAACAATGTAGTCAGAGTAAACGTCCTCATTTCCATGACCATCGTCAACATGATGAGATGGGATGACTATCACCAACGGATGCCTGTTCGTGTGATGTTCGACTCCGTGTCTGGGCATTCCGATCACATTGGAAACCTCATCCGTGTGGAGACGGTCTCGTGTGATAGTTCTGGACATTACGGTCCTAAGAAATCGCATCTGCCGCATCCGGTCCCACTCGTTGGAGATCAGCGACACGAAGGGTCGGTAGAGCTGGAAATTCCACCCCACGGTGAGCTTCGCTACGAATACGAGTACGAAGGTTGGGTGAATACAGACGATAATTTTTGGACGAGCGCAAACCGGTTTGCGGAAAGGTTCACAATCGTGGTCACGAACTTGGTGAGCCAAGTGCTGTCTATTGAGCCCCACCCAGATCCAAAGCGGCCAGCTTTCGTGAACATCATCGGGAACCATCCCTTGAATTCAGGGGAATCGACGGAAATTTTCGTCATAGAGAATCTGCGACCTTCCGTACCAGTCACATTTCGCGCTAAGTTTTGAGTTATAGTTCGTCCACACCAAAGGGGAGTACGACCATGTTCCGCGACAACGATACGCAGGGCGGCTAATCAGCTTCCCGCTGAATTCCAGATAAGAAGCCGGCGAAAGCCGGCTTTTTCGTGGACGCCAGGGAGGCGTGATTGACGCTAGATCACAAAAAATCTTTTTATTTTCAATAAATTGTACAGTTTCCGTCAAAGCGATTGGTGTGTTCGCTGTAAAGTCTCAAGCTCTACTGAGAGCGAAGAATATTTCCTTGCCTCCTCCTACACGTTCTGGTTTCCTAGCGAAGACAGGGGAGGGAGCTTCATGGGGGTAAGGGGAAGTTGACCTACAACGGCGATAAATACGCGCTGTTCCGGCGTCACCGGCCGGCGCTCCGTGCGCCGGCCCTGTGCTTTCTTCGTCGTCATCCTCAAAACGCCTGAAGCCGCGCGCTGGCGACGTTCCGCGAAAAGGTGTTCTTCATCGCTGCCCTTGGCGAGTTGACCAAGCTTAGGGCTCCTCCGCGGCAGTGATGAGTTCGAGAGCCTCTGCGAATATTTCTGCGAGGCAGTGTTCGCAAGGGGCTTCACGACCCATCACGTGTTCTTTGGCCAAACTCCGCGGGAAACTGCGGAGCTTTTCGTTTGAAAAACTAGCTAGGGAGTAGGGATAGATGGCGACATTCTTGACCAGGATAGAACTACATTCGGCTGATGCGGCCGATTACCAGCGGCTACACGAGGAAATGGCGAAGAAGGGATTCTCGCGTGCGATTCCAGATGACAACGGCGTCAAGTACTACCTTCCAACCGCTGAGTACTATTGGGAAGGAAATCTGTCGGCTGAGGCCGTTCGACAATTGGCGGACATCGCGATCGCGGCGACCGGGAAGGCTGGCTGGGTGATCACCGCGCAATGGGCATCGGCGTCCTGGCGCTTACCGCGCGCGTAAAAAGAAAGTCCCCGCCAGCACCCATGACAGGATGGCGGAGCCAACCTATGCGAGGGTAGGCGTGTGGTTCGATAGCCCTTACGGGCTACCGAACGTTGGCGCGCGTGAAGGCAGATTGTCGTCTGTCCATCGCGCTGAGGTCCTCGACACGCTGGCCGTTCGCAAGAACACGCTTCCGGATCCGCCCGCTCCCTGGGGCTCAGGGGCTCGGTGAGTGCCCTCAACAACCGTGGCAGCCTGGGCTCGGGATGAGCCGTGTAGCGGCAGGTAGGTGCCTCGAAGACCGAGGCGTCCGGGGCTTCGTTTTTGCGCGGGCGACGGGGCGATCTCAATCGGTCGATGCAACAGTTTGATTGAGTACCTCGGCAGGGCTCTGGAAGTCCAGCGTCTGCCGAGGT